>JAKEIC010000304.1 GCA_022614695.1 Planctomycetales bacterium
AAGGTCGAGAACGCTCTCGGCTCCTTCGGGGAGGGGCTGGCAAGCGCAGACCGCGCGCTCTCGACGATCGCGCGAAACGGGGAGGAGCCCGTGGACGCGGCGTTCCTGCACGCCGAGAGGGCCCGGGCGCTCCGCGGTCTCGGGCGGGCTGACGAGGCGGCGCGGGCCCGCGCGGAGGCCGAGGCCCTCGGGCGGCGGTTCGAAGATCCCGGGCTCAGGGACGAGCTGGCGAAGGAGCTGCGCGGGTCGGCGTAGCGGATCGCGGCTCTCCTCGGCTCCCCGGGCCGAGCAGCGCCACGGCGAGCCCCGCGAGCACCACGACCCCGCCGGCCAGCTCCCCGCCCGCGACCCCGAACGTGAACGTCGCGGGGAAGAGGGCGGCGAGCGCCGCCTTCGAGACGAGCGTGAGGGGAGGGTTCAGGAAGGTCGTGAGGCCCGCCGTCGAGACCGGGAGCCGCTTCACGAGCCACGCCCACGCGGCGAACCCGAACACGGTGCAGGCGAGCGAGAGGTAGAGGAGCGCCGCCCAGCCGGGCGGGTCGAGCGACAGAAGCTCCCGGCCGCCGGCCCAAGGGAGCGCCGCGAGGAGCGGGATCCCGCCCGCGACGAGATAGAGCATCGTCCAGAGGAACGGCGGGACCTCCCGGGCGACGGGCTTCGAGAGCGCCGAGAGGCACGACCAGCAGAGGGGGGCGAGGCAGGCGACGGCCACGGGGAGCGCCGCCGCGCCCGCCACGCCTCCCCGGGAGCGCGAGAGGAGCACCAGCCCCGCGAGACAAACGCCGAAGCCGGCGACCTTGCGCGCCGTCACGCGTTCGCGGAGGAAGGCGGCGCCGAGCGCGAGCATGAAGAGGGGCGAGAGCGCCGTGATGAGCGACGCGACCGGTGCCGGGACCCCCTGTTGCATGGCCCAGTAGAGGGCGAACCCGTAGAGCGGGCCCCCGAGGAGTCCGCACGCCGCGAGCCTCGGCCCGTGGGCCCGGAGGAGGGCGAGCGACTCGGCCCGGCGGAGCCCGAAGCAGTAGATCCCCGCGAGGACCGTGACCGGCGCGAACCTCCCGGTCGTGAGCGTGAGCCAGTCGAGCCTCGGCGCCTCGGTCTCGCGCCCGAGGAGGTAGCTCATCGCGACGAAGCTGTTGCTCCAGACGAGGAAGAGGAGGAGGGTCGCCCCCGCGACGAGCCCGCGGGAAGGCGCTGGGCCGGGATCCGCCGCCATGGGGGCGGGATGGTACCGAAGGTCGGTCCGGCGACGATTGCTCTCGGTGGGCGTTCGTTACAAAATCGCGCGCAGGCACCCGTGGCCACGCTGCGCGCGATTCTGTTCGACTGGAACGGCGTCGTCGTGGACGACGAGCCGATCCACTGCCGGCTCGCCCGCGAGGTGCTCGCCGGGGAGAGGATCGAGCTATCCGAGGGGGACTACTTCGCGCGCTACCTGCCCTTCAACGACCAGGACCTGTTCGCCGCGGTGCTCCGCGACCGGAAGCGCCCGCCCGACCCGGCGAAGGTCGGCGCGCTCTGCCGGAAGAAGGAGGCGCTCTACGCGGGGCTCCTGCCGGACGGGATCCCGCTCGTCCCGGGCGCCGACGAGATGGTGCGCTCGGCCGCGCGCCGCTACCGGGTGGCCGTCGTCTCAGGCGCGCTCCGGAGCGAGATCCGGGCGATCCTCGATGCGCGCGGGCTCGCCGGATCGGTCCACGCGGTCGTCGCGGCCGAGGACGTGGCGAAGGGGAAGCCCGACCCCGAGCCCTACCGCCGGGGGATCGAGGCGCTCAACGCCGCGGCGCCGAGGCCCGAACCGCCTCTCCGACCCGAGGACTGCCTCGCGGTCGAGGACGCGCCCGGCGGCGTCGCCGCCGCCCGCGCCGCCGGGCTGCGCGTCCTCGCGTTCACGACGAGCGCCTCGGCCGCGGCGGTCGGCAAGGCCACGCTCGTGCTCCCCGGCCCCGCCGAGGTCCGCTGGGAGGTCCTCGAGACGCGGCTCGCCGGGCGGACCTGATCCCGGGGGCCGGAACGAGCGATTGCCGGACGGGCCGGTCCGTGATCGGGGCTACCGGCGCCTCGTGACAGCGTGGGCCCGCGCGAGATCGCGCTCGGCGAGCTCGCGGTCGGGCCAGTCCGGAGGCGCGATGGCGAGCGCACGCTCGAGGTCCGTCGCCGCGGCGAAGGCGTCTCCGAGCTTGAGACGCACGGCGCCGCGATTCCCGAGAGTATCCGGATCCACCGGGTCCAGGGCGAGTGCGGCGTCGTAGTCGGCGATCGCACCCGCGAGGTTCCCCGCCTCCTGCTTGGCGGTCCCGCGCCTGACGAGTGCGTCCCGGTAGCGCGGATCGACCTTGAGCGCGGCATTGTAGTCGGCGATTGCCCAAGCGAGATCGTGTCGGTCGTGCTTCGCGGTCCCCCGGTTGTAGAGCGCGTCCGCGTCACGCGGGTCGAGGGCGAGCGCGGCATCGTAGTCGGCGATGGCCCCGACGAGGTCTCCTAGAGCCTGCTTCGCGCTACCGCGGCTGTTGAGCGTCCACGCGTCTCGGGGATCGGCCGCGAGAGCAGCCGTGAAGTCGGCGATGGCCCCCGCGGGGTCGCCGGCAGACTGCTTGGCATAGCCCCGGTTCTTGAGGGCGTCCTGGTGTCGCGGGTCGATGGCAAGCGCCGCGCCGTAGTCGGCGATCGCGCCCGCGGCGTCTCCGAGGGTCCACTTCGCCCATCCCCGGCTGACGAGCGCCTCCTTGTAGCGCGGGTCGAGCGCGAGTGCGGCGCGGTAGTCCGCGATGGCTCCCGCGGGGTCGCCCTGATCCTGCTTGAGGAGCCCCCGGTTTCGGAGCGCAATTTTGAATCGAGGGTCGATCGCTAGGGCGGCGTCATAGTCGGCGAGCGCCTCCGCAAGGTCTCCGGCGGCCTGCTTCGCCGTCCCCCGGCTGTTGAGCGCCTCCTTGTAACGCGGTTCGATGGCGAGCGCGGCGTCGTAGTCGGCGAGCGCTCCCGCGACGTCTCCCTGAGCCTGCTTCAGCGTCCCGCGGCTGTTGAGGGCCGCCGCGCAGCGCGGATCTATGGCAAGTGCGGCCTGGTAGTCCGCGAGTGCCCCCGGGAAATCTCCCATGCCCTGCCTCGCCCATCCCCGGTTGGCCAGCGCGAGAGCGTAGCGCGGTTCGATGGCGAGCGCGGCTTCGTAGTCGGCAAACGCCCCCTGGAGGTCCCCCATCACCTGCCTCGCCCATCCCCGATTGACGAGCGCGAGCGTGTAGCGCGGGGCGACGGTGAGAGCGGCCTGGTAGTCCGCGAACGCTCCCGCGAAGTCTCCCTGCGCCTGCTTTGCCAACCCACGGTTGTTGAGGGCCTCCTTGCAGCGGGGGTCGATGGCGAGCGCGGCTTCGTAATCAGCGAACGCACCTACGATCTCCCCCGTCACCTGCCTCGACCATCCCCGGCTGACGAGCGCGAGCGTGCAGCGGGGGTCGATGGCGAGCGCGGCTTCGTAATCCGCGAGTGCCCCCGCCAGGTTTCCCGCGGCCTCCTTGGCCGTCCCGCGCCTGATGAGCGCGTCCTTGAAGCAAGGATCGACTCTGAGCGCGGCGTCGTAGTCGGAGATCGCTCCTTCGAGATCGCCTCGGTCCTGCTTCACGATCCCCCGGTTTTGGAGAGCATTCCTGTGGAGCGGGTCGATGGCCAGGCTGGCATCGTAGTCCGCCATGGCCCCAAGAAGGTCGTCCGCCGCTTGCTTCGCGCATCCGCGGTTGTAGAGCGCTTCCTTGTCACGTGGGTCGAGCACGAGCGCGGCGTCGTAGTCAGCGATCGCTCCCGCGAGGTCCCCCGCGACATGCTTGGCCGTGCCACGGCCGTTGAGGGCCTCCTCGTAGCGCGGGTCGAGCACGAGCACGGCGTCGTAGTCGGCGATCGCCGCCGCGAGACTACCCTGGGCCTGCCTCGCGGTCCCACGACTGTAGAGCGCCTCCTTGCATCGGGGCTCGATGGCGAGGGCGGCGTCGTAGTCGGCGATCGCGCCCGGGAGGTCTCCTCGGGCCTGTTTTGCGTACCCTCGGTTCAGGTACGACTCCGCCTCGGCACTCCGACGCGGCGGGGTCGCTCGGGCCATGACACGTGTGGCGGTTTGAAGCAACCGCGGGATTAGCGCGACCCCCGCGCATATGGCCGCGAGCAGCGCGGTGGACGCCGCGGCCGCCAGGATCAGGCGCCTCCGCTCCGAATGGGGTTTCAGCTCCACGCGCCGGCCTCGCTGCCGTCACGAGGCGCGGGAGACCCAAGGTCTCGTCCGCCTCGCCTCACGGTACGCGCGATCATACTCCCGCCTTCGCCTGGCCGTGACGCGCTCCCGCATGCACCTTCCGCCGCGGCGAGTCGAGTGACACAATCTCGCCTCATGGCACGCCGGAAGACCTGGCTCGAGAAGCTCCGCGACTCGAAGGACCTGCCGAAGGTCGTGCGCGTGGCGGGCAAGGGTCGCATGGCGATCGCCTCGCCCCTCGAGGTGGACGCGCTCATGCGCCGGGTACCTCGCGGGCGGGTCACGACGATCGCGGAATTGCGGGAGAGCATCGCCCGCCGTCACCGCGCCGACTTCGCGTGCCCCCTCACCACGGGGATCTTCGCCTGGATCGCCGCACACGCGGCCGAGGAGGCCCGCGCCGCGGGCGCCCGCCGCGTAACGCCCTGGTGGCGCACCCTCAAGGCGGGCGGGGTCCTCAACGAGAAGTACCCGGGCGGGACCGCGCGGCAGCGCAGGCTCCTCCAGGCGGAGGGCCACCGGGTCGAGCGCCGGGGCGCGCGGCTCGTCCTCGCGAGCGCCCTCCGGGCGCCGTAGGCGGAGAGCGCGCACGCGACCGGCCCCAGGCCGGGGGTCTCGTGCGGCGATCCCCGCCCTCGGTAGCTGGGTGAGGGTCTAGACCCTCGCCACGCGAGGCGTCGGACGGGCCGGACCCGGTGCCCGACTAGCACCGACCACGTGTCCCGGAACGGGATCGCGGCCACCTGCCAGGCGTCCTCGTAGACGACGGCGCCCGGCCGCGTGGTCCGGACGAGGCCGACTCCGTAGCCGTGGCGACCGAGGAGGGCGGCCAGCTCGAAGCTCCGCGCGATGAACTCGCGCGCCTCGGGCTTGTACCAGCAGACCGCCGACCCGCGCATGTCTCGCGGGAACGGGAGCTGGCGATTGAACCACCCGAGGAGGTCGCGCAGTCGCTCCGCGTCCCCGCCGAGGATGGGCTGCGGGGCCACGCCCCACTCCAGGTCACCGGCCGCCTGGAAGATCCCGAGCGCGCGCGGCTTCGGCTCCCGCGACGGGGAGGCGATGAGTCGGACGTAGATAGGCGAGCGCATGGGAGATTCCTGGGGACCGCGAGTCCACGCCGTATGGAACCGCGCTGTGCCACCGCAGGTTCATCGCCGCCCGCGCTCAGCGCCCCCGCCCCGACCTCGGCCCGGGTCCTCCTCCGGCGGGCTGCTGATCCGGCGTGGCGGCGCCGGGGCGGCGGCACGGGCCTCGGCCTCGACCGGCTCCTCCTCCTCCAGTTCCACCTCCGCCCCCTCGCCCCGGGCGCCCGGCCAGATCCGGAAGCCCCCGCGGCCGTGGGGCGGGATCTCCCAGGTCCCCCAGATGCTCCCGAGGTCGTAGGCCCCTGAGTAGAAGACGTCGTGGCTGCCGGGGTAGGTCTTCGTCCAGCGGCACTGGAGCGAGTCCTCCTCGTACCTCCCGCGGATGAGGGAGCGCCCGACCTCGTCGAGCCCGTCCCCCGAGATCCGGCCCTCCCGGAACGTGAGGTGGAGGTCCTGCCGGTGGCGGCCGGACGAGTCGCTGTAGGTCCAGAACCCGTGCCAGGGACCCGAGGGGATCGGGCCCGCCTCCGCCTGCGCGCCGGCTTCCGGCGTCGGTTCCATGCGCCGGATTCTCGGACCGCGCGCAGGGCTCCCGCAATGGGCTCGAGCAGGTCCAGGCGAGCAGTCCCCGACGGCACGCCCTTGACATCATCCCGGATTAGTCTTATTCTTACGAACACCGTCGTATAAACGATCCCTGGAAGCCGGGACCCCAGCTCCCGAGAGGAGATCCCCATGATCCCGAGACGCACCCGATGGAACGGCGAGTGGCTGCCGATCCCCGAGAGCCCGCGGCGCTCCCCCCGCATCTCCGAGGACGATCCGTGGGACGAAGTGAAGGAGTACGGCGAGTGCCTGAAGGGACTCGGTCTGCGCGACCTGGGCTTCCGGCTCCTCGACCCCGACGAGAGGCTTCGGGCGCTCTTCCGCACCCAGCTCTGGCAGGCAGCGGCCCTGCGGATCGTCGGGCAGGCCCTCGCCATTGCCGCGCCTCGGGACGAGGATGGCAAGCCGGCGTGGGGAGACGGCGCGCACCTCGCTCACGGCTCGCCACCCCACGAGGCCGGGTTCGCGCGAGCGCACCTCCAGATGAGTCCTGCCGAATCAGCGGCGGCGCGCCGCGCCGCCGCTGCGGAGAAGAAGTTCCCCCGCATCGCCGAGTGCGAGCGCATGGGCTACCTCCGCCGCGCGGACGGCCGTCGCCTCCGCGAGATCGCTGCGAGCGAGGAGCAGGTCTCCGCCTGGCTCTCCCTCGCCGAGACTGCCGACCCGGGAGCGCTCCGGAGACGCCTCCGGCGGGCCCGCAGGGGCGAGGTCCCGCACGAGGCTCCCGATCCCGGTCTGGGACCCAAGGACGAACCTGCAGGCCCCGAGCCGGACGCGGACCACGTCCTGGACCTCGCCCTGCGTCTCTCACACCGGGACGGGGAGACCTGGGACCGCGCCGTGCGGGTCGCGGGAGGGAGGCTCCGGACCATCGTCTCCTCCGGGACGCACTCCGGGAGTTCGTCTCGGTCACGGCCGCGGAACTGGGGACCGGTCGAGCCCCCGCAACCCACGACGAGATAGTGCCCTTCCGTGAGTGGCACGTGGACCCGATCTCCCAATCGGCTTGGCTCGAGACCGGCCAGGGTCCCTGGGCGGTTTCCGCGAAGGGCGTCCGCTCCGGGCCGGACGTCCGCGTCCGGGTCCTTGGCCCCGACAGGAGGCGCGTCGAGCCCTCCGTCCGCACTCTCCTCGAGGCCTACCCGGAACTGGAAGACGACACCCTCGGCGAAGAGCCCGGGAGCGACGCCTGGCGCTCCCGCGGCCTGGTGACCTGGGGGATCTGCCCTCCCATCCCGGAGCCCCTCCCTCCCCTTCCCGCTCCCCCTCCCGTTCCCGAAGCCGTTCCCGCCTCCGATCTCCCCGCCCTCTCCTCCCTCACCCCTGCCCAGGCCGCCGGAGTCGCCGCCGCCGCCGCGCGCGCTCTCCACTCCGCCTTCTCCGACGAAGTCGAGTCCCTCGCCACGTGGGAGACTCTCGCCCGCGACCGCCAGGGAGCAGGGGACCGCGACATCCTCCAGGGTGCCGAGTCGCTCTTCGGCCTCTCGACGCGGTGCTTCCTGGACCGCGTCCGCCTGGGCGTGAGGGTCCGCGAGCTGCCGCGCCTGGCCGAGGCGTTCCACCAGGGCCGGGTGAACTACGGCAAGGCCCGCGCCATCGCCCGGGCCGCCCTCCCCGCGGACGACGCCCTCTGGACCGAGATCGCCGTCTCGTGCGACCAGGACACCGTCGAGGCTTTCGCGACGGCCGCCGGGACCAGGCACGGCCGGAGGTGCTCGCGGGGAGGCCGGCCGAAGCCGGTCCCCCGGGGGAAGGTCCCCCTCCGGCCCCTCGGGGGGAAGGTGACCGTCCAGGTGAGGCTCCGGCTCGAGGGTGTGGACGCGGCGAGGTTCCGCGAGGTCCGAGGCTTCCTCGACAAGCTTGCCGGGCAGCCCCTCCCCCTGGCCGAGGTCCTCGTGGCGATCGCGGGGTGGTACCTGCGGGTGGTCGAGAAGAGGAAGCACCACACGGTCATCTACCACCGCTCCCCCGAGACCCAGGGCGCCCGGCACCCGCGGGACCTCATGGCCCAGGAGCTGGTCTGGGCGGGGAAGGTCCCCGGGGCCCGGCTACGGATGGCCTTCGGGCGGCTCCCGGAGATCCCGGCCGAGGCCCCGACCGAGGACAGGAACTGGAAGATCACCCCCGGCTCCCGGTACGTCCCCGTCGAGATAGAGGAGGGGGTCCGCTGGGGGGACGGGGAGAGGTGTGTGACTCCCGGCTGCGGCAACAATCGAGTGGTACAGCATGATCATGGGCACCCGATCGCCGAGGGCGGGTTCGCGGACATCCAACTCGACCACAGGCTCTGCGGTCCGTGCAACCGCGCCAAGCACGCCGGCCTGCTCAATCTGATCTACGGCCCCTACGGCTCGGTGATGGTCGTGGACCGGCTCGGGCGGCCGTTCGGGTCCGTCACCCTCGGGACCGAGTGGGACGCGGCGGTCCGGGCCCGGATCGAGGCGGAGGTCGCCTCGGAACTGGAGAGGTGCGAGCACCTCCACGCCTACCTCTCCTGGAGCGCCGACCCGCTCGCGCCGTTCGGCGCATGGAGGTTGGCGGCGGAGCCGGAACTGGAAGAACTGGAGAGGCTCCGGGACGAGCCGGTCGCGGCGGGGGGGTGACCCCGCTCGCCCGGCCCGCGGCCAGGCACGGCCGTTGCTTTCTCCCTCCCCTGAGGAGATACCCTGCGCCATTCCGGCGGAGGGGGCGGGACCCCTGACCTCCCGCGTCACTCCGGGAGCCCCCGGGAGCCCATGAACGGCGATACCGCCCCCATCCGATTCGACGCCGTCACGAAGCGGTACGTCCGGGGCATCGGGCGGAAGCCCTTCCTCGCGGTGGACGGGGTCGCGTTCTCCGTCGGCCGGGGCGAGGTGGTCGGATACCTCGGCCGGAACGGCGCCGGGAAGACGACGACGTTCAAGCTCCTCTTCGGGCTCGTCTCGCCGACCTCCGGCCGGGCCCTCCTCGCGGGCCGCGACCCGCGGGAGCGCGGCGCGCGCCGCAAGGCCGGCTTCCTCCCCGAGAACCCCACGATGTACGACCACCTCACCGGCCGCGAGTCCGTCGCCTTCGCCGCGCGGCTCCAGGGGCTCGGGCGGGCCGAGGCGGCCTCCTCGGCGTCGGCGCTCCTCGAGCGCGTCGGCATGAGGGACGCCGCCGACGTCGCGATCCGCGAGATGAGCAAGGGGATGCGCCAGAGGGTGGGCCTCGCGCAGGCGCTCGTCGGAGACCCGGACGTGCTCGTCTTGGATGAGCCGCTCGAGGGGCTCGACCCGCTCGGTCGGCGGGATCTCAAGGGCCTCATCCGCGATCTCCGCCGGCCCGATCGCGCGGTGCTCCTCTCCTCGCACATCCTCTCGGACGTGGAGGCGCTCTGCGACCGGGTCGTCGTGATCGAGAAGGGGAGGATCCTCGCCGAGGGGAGCCTCGAGTCGCTCGTGGGCGGGCGCGTCGCGGCCTACGAGGTGACGGCGCGCGGGCTCCGTCCCGAGGCGGCCGCGGCGCTCCGGGCCCGGGCGCGCGCCGCCCGCGACGAGGGGGACCGCCTCCACGCGACCCTCGACGGGGGCGCGGACCCCGACGAGGTCGCCCGGCTCGTCCGCGACGGAGGCGGTCGCCTCGAGGCGCTCGTCCCGGTCCGGGAGAGCCTCGAGGACGTGTTCGCCTCGCTCCTGGGGAAGGCGCCATGACGGGGGTTCTCCCGATCGCGGCCATGACCTTCCGCGCGGTCCTCCGCGACCGCGTGCTCACGCTGCTCCTGGCGCTCGCCCTCCTCACGATCGCCCTCTCGAAGGCGGTCGGCTGGGTCACCCCGTCCGAGGACGTGAAGGTCGTGACCGACCTGTCGCTCGCCTCCCTCTCGCTCTTCACCGTGCTGCTCGCGGTCTTCCTCGGGGCTCGGCTCGTGCGGGAGGACGTCGAGCGCCGCGCGCTCTACGCCGTCCTCTCGAAGGACGTCTCGCGCCTCGAGGTGATCCTCGGGAAGTACGTCGGGCTCACCGGGGCGCTCGCCCTCTCGCTCGCCGCCGCCGCCGCGGCCGCCGCCGTCTACGTCGCGGCGATGGGGGGCGCCGTCGGCGCCGCCTTCCTCGCGGCGGTCGTCGGGGTCGTCCTCGAGCTGATGGTCCTCGTGGCGGCCTCGGTCTTCTTCTCGACGGTCGCGTCGGCCCCGATCGCGGCGGTGGCGACCGCGACGGTCTACGTCGTCGGCCACGGCGTCGAGGTCCTTCGCGAGTTCCGGGACGTCTGGGAGGCGGGAGCGGCCAAGACCGCGGCCGGCGTCCTCTACGTCCTCCTCCCGAACCTCGCCGCGCTCGACTTCCGGATCGAGGCGAGCCACGCCCTCCCCGTGGACGCGGCGCGGCTCGCCCTCGCGGCCGGGGCCGCGGCCGCCTGGTCCGCCGTCTTCCTCGCCGCCGCGGCGCTGGCGTTCCGGAGGAGGGACCTGTGACCCCCTCCCCTCTCGCGCTCGCGCCGGCGCTCGGGCTCGCCGCGGCCGTCGCGTGCCAGTGGGGGCTGGCGGGCCGGCCCCGACCGGACCCGAACCACCCGCTCTACGTCCCCTCGCCGCGCATCGCCCCCCACGTCGCGTCGGGGCTCCGGGTCGCGTGGGCCGACTGGCTCTACATCCGGGGCCTCCTCTACGTCCACCACGAGATAGACAACCCGAGGAAGAGCTACCGCGCCCTCCCGGCGATCTACGAGGCGACGACGGAGCTCGACCCGAAGTTCCTCGAGGCCTACCTCTACGGCGCCTGGTTCCTCACCATGCTCCGCAAGGACGACGAGGGCGCGATCCGGCTGCTCGAGAAAGGCGCCCGGAGGCTCCCCGACCGCTGGGAGCTCTGGAACGAGATCGGCATGGTCCACATGCTGGGACGCAAGGACCGGGCCGCGGCGCTCGAGGCGCTCAAGCGCGCGGCCGGCTGCCCGGAGTGTCCCCCCTTCGTCGCGCGCTACGTCGCGTTCGTCTCGAAGGGGACCGAGCACGACCTCGACGTGCTCCGGATCCTCGAGGAGAGGTACCGCAATGCCCCCACGGAGCTGAGGCCCCACCTCGAGGGGCTCTGGAAGGAGCACGCGGCGCGCCTCGCCGTCGCTCGGATCGAGCGGGAGGGCTCGGGGGTCCGGGCCGCGACGGGAGCCTTCCCGGCGACGCTCGACGCGATCCTCCCCCGGGCGTTCGCGGACCTCCCGGACCGCCGGCCGCCGGTCGCGGCGGGGACGCTCCTCTACGACCCGGCGACGGGCAAGGTCCGGAGCCTCCTCCTCGAGGAGAGGGCCGTCGCCGAGGGGCTCCGCCAGGCGCGGGAGGTCGTGGGGAACTTCCGCGAGGCGCGCGGGCGGTGGCCCGCGGACCTCTCGGAGCCGGCGCGCGAGGGCTTCCCACGCGTCCCGGCGCCCCCGGCCGGCGGCCGCTGGGCCTACGACCCGGCCACGGGGGCGGTCGGGCACGAGGCGGCCCCGGCCCCGCGTTGACGCTCCCCGGACGCCTCCCTATACTCCCGCCCCCCCGAGGTGACCATGCGTGATCTCTCGACGGTCGCGGTGAAGGATCTCTTCGCGGAGTCCGAGCTCAAGGTCGAGGACCTGCTCGAGCTCAGGCGCCAGGTCTTCCGCCGGACGGCGCGCAAGAAGGAGCTCGAGCGCGCGATCGAGGAGATCCGCAAGGGCACCGAGGAGAAGCCGAAGTTCGCGAGCGCCGACGACCAGGTCCGGTACGGCGCCTCCCTCTGGATCCTCGGCCGCACCCGGGAGGCGATCGAGATCCTCGAGGAGCTGAAGAACCTCCCGACGAGCGGGTACTTCCTCGCCCGCGCCCACCTGGACCTCGGCCACGTGGCCGAGGCCGCGGCGATCGCCGAGAAGCTCGCCGCGAAGCAGAAGGGCTCCCTCGACGTGCGGCTGGTCTGGGTGGAGGCCATCGAGCGCACGGGGGACCTCGCGGCGGCCCAGGCCGTCGTCGAGGCGATGGTGGGGGACTTCCCCGAGTCGGCCGACGCGCTCGCGCACCGAGGGGTCATCCGCGAGATGGAGGCGGACCACGAGGCTGCCTCCGAGGCGTTCGAGTCGGCGCTGGCGCGCGACCCCCAGTGCGCCACCGCCCTCTTCCGCTACGCCTACCTCCTCGACAGCCGCGGCGACGACGAGCAGGCGATCGAGCTCTACCAGCGCTGCGCGCGCCTCAGGCCCCCGCCCGCGAACGCGCTCCTCAACCTCGGGATCCTCTACGAGGACAGGAACCAGTTCGAGCGCGCCATCGAGTGCTACCGGTCGGTGCTACGGACCTACCCGAACCACATGCGGGCCCAGCTCTACCTGAAGGACGCCGTCGCGAGCCTCGACATGGTCGTGGACGAGGAGCAGGAGCGCAGCGACGACCGCCGCGCCGCCGTGCTGAAGACGCCGATCACGGACTTCGAGCTGTCGGTCCGGAGCCGCAACTGCCTCTCGAAGATGGGCATCTCGACCCTCGGCGACCTCGTGAAGAGGACCGAGGAGGACCTGATGTCCTACAAGAACTTCGGCGACACCTCGCTCGCGGAGATCAAGGCGATCCTGGAGAGCAAGGGGCTGCGGCTCGGACTCGCGAAGGAGGAGGAGGAGCAGCGGCGGCTCCGCGAGAGCCTGCTGCAGGTGACGCCGGAGGACGAGAAGGAGGCCCTGTATCAAAGGCCGGTCATCGAGCTGGACCTCTCGCTCCGCGTCCGCAAGGCGATGCAGCTCCTCAACGTGAACACCGTGGGCGACCTGATCCAGAAGAGCCCGCAGGACCTCCTCGCGCAGAAGAACTTCGGCGAGACCTCGCTCAAGGAGGTCCGCCAGAAGCTCGCGGTGCTCGGTCTCTCGCTCAAGGACGACAAGCAAACGGCGTAGCGGGCGCCGTGTACGACTACTTCAAGGGGACCCTCACCGAGCGCGCGCCCAAGTACGCGGTCGTGCTCGTGGGCGGCATCGGCTACCGGCTCGAGGTCCCGGTCTCGACGTTCGCGAAGCTCCCCGAGCCCCCGGCCGAGGTGACGATCCTCGCGCACTATCACGAACGCGAGGACGGCTCGTCGCTCTTCGGGTTCGCGACCGCGCTCGAGCGGGACTTCTTCCGGCTACTCATCTCCGTCCACGGGATCGGTCCGGCCAAGGGGATCGAGGTCCTCTCGAACGCGCCCGTCCTCGACGTCGCGCGCCCGATCCGCGACGGCGATGTGCCGGCGCTCCGCAAGGTGAAGGGGCTCGGCCCGAAGCTCGCGGAGCGGCTCGTCGTGGAGCTCCGAGACAAGGTCGGGCCCCTGATCGAGGGCGAGGCGCCACGGCCCGCGACGCCCGAGGGGGCGGCCGAGGCGGATGCCCGCCGGGCGCTCGTGGCGCTCGGGTTCGCGCTCCCCGAGGCCGAGAAGGCCATCGCCCGGGCGCGGAAGTCGCTCGGCCGCGCGGCGGGGACCGAGGAGCTGATCCGGGGCGCGCTGGCGGCGGGGTAGGCGTGCCCAGGGACCTGATGCTCCGCGTTTTCCCGCCCCGGGGCGCCCCGCGGGACCTCGCGGTGGGACGCGGGCTCACCCTCGGCCGCGACGACGGCTGCGACATGATGCTCCCGGACCCGGAGGCCTCCGGCCGCCACGCGCGGCTCGAGCCCGCCCCGGGCGGGGCGCTGCTCAAGGACCTCGGGAGCACGAACGGGACGCGCGTGAACGGGGTCCCCGTGACCGAGCAGAGGCTCGCGCCGGGGGACCAGGTGGAGATCGGGGGCCACCGGATCGTCCTCTGGACGGACGCGCCGCCGGCCGCCCCCCGGGAGGCCCGGGGCGCGGGGGCGTGGTTCCTCGTCCCGCGCGGCGGGGGCGAGAGGACCGCGGTCGGGGCCGGGATCACCGTCGGCCGGGGCGAGACTTGCGACGTCCTCCTCTCCCACCACACGGTCTCGACGCTCCACGCCCGGGTCGTCCCCGACGGGCGGGGCTGCGCGGTCGAGGACCTCGGGAGCACGAACGGGACCTGGGTCGAGGGGAAGAAGGTGCGGCGGGCGAAGCTCGCGCACGGCGCCTTCGTGGCCTTCGGGGAAGTCGCCTTCCGGGTCCAGGACGGGGACGCGGTGCTGCCCCACGAGGTGCTGCGGGAGAAGCGCCGGCTCGCGTGGCTCGTGGTCCTCCCCGTCCTCGCGGTCCTCGGGGGCGCCGTGGCCCTCCAGCTCCTCTCCGTCGCGGAGGAGGGGGAGAGGAAGGCGGCGACTCCCCCGCCGCGCGAGGGGCCGCTCGCGGGGCGGAAGAGCTTTGCCGGGGAGACGTCGGGCGGGCTCCCCGCCGGGTTCGAGGCGGCCGCGGGAGTGGACGCCCAGGGGGGGGCCTCCATCGTGGACCCGGGCCGGGGACTCCGCGCGCTCCGCGTCTCGCCGAGGCCCGGCGCGGGGGCCGCGGCGCGCGCGATCGTCTGGGCCGGACCCGCCGTCGCTCTCGATGGGGCCGCGGGGGCCGCCGTCCGGGCGCAGGCGTTCGTCGAGTGCGCGGGCAAGTCCGGGCTCGCGGGGGCGCTCCTGCGCGCCGAGGGGGCCTCGGGCGAGGTGCTCCTCGAGCACGCGGTCGGGCTCGTCCGCGCGGGGGCCGGCGCCGCGGGCGTCGGGGAGGCCCTGGCGCTCCCTCCCGGGACCGCGCGGGTGCGGCTGGGGGCCGTCCTCTACGGGGCTCCCGACCACGCGCTGTTCCGGGAGCTGCAGCTCTTGCCGGCGCCGGCGGGCCGGCCCTCGGTCGGGGCGATCGAGGGCGGGGGCGTGCGGCTCAAGTACGGGCCGAGCGGGGTGTTCTCGATCGAGCGGGGGGGCAAGCCGCTCGTCCTCTCGGGCGAGGTCGTCCGGCTCTCGCCCGGAGGCGACGAGATCGGCTGGCAGTCCGCGATGCGAGCCGGGGCCACGCCGCCGGCGGCGGGAGCGGGGCTCTCGCTCACCGGGTTCCTCGACGACCTCGCGGCCGGCGGGGAGGCCGCCTTCGAGTTCCGGTCCTACGCCGGGGCGGGGGGCCTCCCGGTCGTGGAGGCGAGGGTCGGGAAGGCGGGGGTCGAGGAGGTCGCCGGTCTCTCGTTCGCGCTCGCGCCGGGGGTCCCGGCGCGCGAGGAGGCCGCGGGGGACGCGGTCGAGGCGGTCGTCGGCGAGGGGGAGCGGGTCCTGGTCCTCCGGTGCGCTGCCGGATCGGGAGTGCGCGTCGGCCCCGGCCGCTTCCTCGCCGCGGCCCGGGGCCCCGGCCCCCTCCGCCTCGGTTTCGAGATCCGCCGACGCGCCGAGTCGGAGGACCGCGCCCTCGCGGCGCTCCGGAGCGAGGCGGAGGCGGCCGCCGCGCGCGGGGACCCCGCTGCGGCCCTGAAGTCCTACCGGGAGCTCCTCGCGAGGCTCGGCGACGACCCGTCGGCCGCGGCGGTCCGGAGCGCCCTCTCGGACGCGGAGCAGGCGGCAGCGCGGGGACGGTGAGGTGGCGATCCCGATCCCCCTCTTGCTGGCCGTGCTCGTCGCGGCCTGGGCGCAGGCGATCCCGTGGGAGAAGGGGGAGTCGGCGCGCTTTCCGCTCCTCGGGTCGCTCGCGGCGGTCCTTTCCTGCGCGGCTCTCTGCGCGGCGGCCGCGCGGGCGCTCCGGCGCCGGCTC
Source organism: Planctomycetales bacterium (assembly GCA_022614695.1). Classification (GTDB taxonomy): domain Bacteria; phylum Planctomycetota; class JAKEIC01; order JAKEIC01; family JAKEIC01; genus JAKEIC01. The sequence goes on from JAKEIC010000304.1 coordinate 15,540, forward strand.
CCCGACGTGAGCGACCCCGATGGCGACCCCGAGCCGTTCGCGCGGCTCTACGTGAGGCTCCGGCTCCTCACCGCGCTGCTCGCGGTGGCCGGCTCGGCGTTCGCCCTCGGGGGCGCGCGGCTCGGGCCCTGGCTCCGGGAGGGGCTCGCGGGACCGCTCCCGGGTGTGGCACGGGACTTCCTGGCGCTCCTCCCGTACGCCCTCTGCGCGCTCGCGCGGCGGAGGGCGTTCGGGGGGCTCGAGCGCGAACTCACCTCGACACCCGCCGAACTCGCGCGGGACCTGCGCGGGTCGCTCATCGTCCTCGCGCCGTTCGCCCTGCTGCTCGCGCTCCGCGATCTCGCCGGAGCGCTGCCCGGCCTCTCCCGGCTCGCGGACCACTTCCCCCTCCTCGCGTGGGCGGGGGTCCTGCTCGCGGCGGGGAGCGTGCTCGTCCTCTCGCCGTTGCTCCTGCGGCTCGCCTGGCCCACGCGGCCGCTCCCGGCGGGGCCGCTCCGGGACCGGCTCGAGTCGCTCGCCGGGCGGGTCGGCCTGGTTCGGCCGGAGCTCCGGCTCTGGGACGTGCCGTCGCCCCGGCTCCTCAACGCGGCGGTCACCGGGCTCCTCCCCTCGTTCCGCACGGTCCTCCTCACGGTCCCTCTCGTGCGGGAGCTCTCGCCCGAGGAGGTGAGCGCCGTCTTCGCACACGAGGCGTCGCACTCGCGGCGGCGGCACCTCGTCGTCTACGCGGGACTCGGGGTGGCGTTCCTCCTCTGGGCAGGCGCGGTCCTGGACTGGACCGCGGGCCCGGCGGGGGAGGAGACGGCCTCGACTTGGCCGGCGCTCGGGGCGCTCGTCGCCGGCTTCTGGTTCGGCCTCTTCGGCTGGCTCTCCCGGCGTTTCGAGCGCGAGGCCGACCTCGACGGCGCCGAGGGGGCCGGCGACGCCGAGACCATGGCGCGGGCGCTCGAGAGGGTCGCCTCGATCGGCGGGATCCCGCGCGAGAGGTTCTCGTGGCGCCACGGGAGCATCGCGGCCCGGGTCACGGCCGTGCGCGCGTCGGGGCTCGATCCGGCGGTCCGTGCGCGCCACGCCCGCGCGGCGCGGATCGGGAAGCTCGCCGTGCCGGCCCTGGCGGTGGCGGGGCTCGTCGCGGCGGCTCCGGCGCTCGTCGCCGAGACGCGAGCAGGGCTCGGTGTCCGCGCCTTGGACGCCGGGAGCTTCGAAGTCGCGGAGGGACACTTCTCGGCCGCCCTGCGCGTCGCTCCCGCCTCGCCACTCCTGCTGCTGAACCGCGCCGCGGCGCGCCTCGCGCTCGGGCGGCCCGACGAGGCTCTCGACGACCTCCGACGCGGGAGGCCGGCCGCCGCGGACGCCGGCTGGGGCCGGTCCTTCGAGCGCGCGGCCGAGGAGGTCCTCCGAGGGACGGCTTCGAGTAACATGCCCCCTCCGGAAGCCCCATGAGCAGCTCCGACCTCCCCAGCCCCTCCGCTCCGGCTCCCCAGATCCGCGACCTCTCGCTCGAGGAGGAGATGAAGGCCTCCTACCTCACCTACGCGATGAGCGTCATCGTCTCGCGGGCGCTCCCCGACGTGCGGGACGGGCTCAAGCCCTCGCAGCGCCGGATCCTCGTCGCGATGAACGACCTCGGCCTCTCGCCGCGCGCCAAGTTCAGGAAGTGCGCGAAGATCTGCGGCGACACGACCGGCAACTACCACCCGCACGGGGATCAGGTCGTCTACCCGACGCTCGTCCGCTTCGCGCAGGACTTCGTGATGCGCTACCGGCTCGTCGAGGGGCAGGGGAACTTCGGGACCGTGGACGGGGACCCGCCCGCGGCCATGCGCTACACCGAGGCGCGCCTCGCGGCTCCGGCCATGGACCTCCTCGAGGACCTCGACCTCGACACCGTGGACATGGTCCCGAACTACGACGAGCGGCTGAAGGAGCCGACCGTCCTCCCGAGCAAGTTCCCGAACCTCCTCTGCAACGGATCGTCGGGCATCGCGGTCGGGATGGCGACCTCGATCCCCCCCCACAACGCGCGCGAGATCGCCGAGGCGATCGTGGCCGTCGTGAAGAACCCGGACATCACGGCCGACGAGCTGATGAAGATCGTGCCCGGGCCGGACTTCCCGACCGGCGGGCTCCTCTGCGGCTCGGCCGGCATCCGCGAGGCCTACACGACGGGCCGGGCTCTCCTTCGCGTGCGGTCCCGCACCCACGTCGAGGAGTCGCGGGGCCGCACGGCGATCGTCGTGACCGAAATCCCCTACCAGGTGAACCGGACCAACATCATTGACCGGATCGCGGAGCTCGTGAAGGAGGACCGCCTCCGCGGCGTCCACGACATCCGGGACGAGTCGGACCGCGAGGGGAGCCGGCTCGTGATCGAGCTGAAGAAGGACGAGGACCCGGAGGTGATCCGGAACCAGCTCTTCAAGAACACCCCGCTCGAGGAGTCGGTCTCGGTCAACATGATCGCGCTCGTCGAGGGGCGCCCGGTGACCCTCACGCTCAAGGGGTTCCTCGAGCAGTTCATCCTCCACCGGAAGACCGTCATCGTCCGGCGCACCAAGCACCTCCTCGCGAAGGCCGAGGCCGAGGCGCACGTCCTCGAGGGTCTCCGGATCGCGGTGCAGGCGATAGACGAGGTCGTCGCGATCATCAAGAAGGCGGCCGACCCGAAGAGCGCGGGCGCCGCCCTCCGCGCGCGCTTCTCCCTCACCGAGGCCCAGTCCGACGCGATCCTCGCGATGCGCCTCTCGCGCCTCACGGGTCTCGAGGTCGAGAAGATCGAGTCGGAGCTCGCGGAGCTGCGGAAGAAGATCGCCGGCTACCGCGAGCTGCTCGGGAGCGAGCAGAAGGTGAAAGAGCTCGTCGTCGCGGAGGCGCGGGACCTCCAGCAGAGGTTCGGGGACCCGCGCCGCACCGACATCGTGGCCGAGGCGGAGGAGCTCTCGGCGGAGGACCTGATTGCCGACGAGGACGTGGTCGTGACCATCTCGGCCGAGGGCTACGTGAAGCGGATGCCGATGGCGGCCTACCGCCGGCAGCGGCGGGGGGGCAAGGGCGTCACCGGCGCCGACACGAAGACGGGCGACGTGCTCAGCCACGTCTTCGTCGCGAGCACGCACGACTACCTGCTCTTCTTCACCGACCGGGGCCGCGTCTACTGGCAGAAGGTCTACGACATCCCCGACCTGTCGCGATACTCGCGCGGCCGCGCGATCGTGAACCTCGTCAACATGCGTCCGGAGGAGCAGGTCGCGGCGATGATCCCCGTGCGCGTCTTCGACGACCGCTACGTCCTGCTCGTCACCGCGAAGGGGACGATCAAGAAGACCGTCCTCTCGGCCTTCGGGAACCCGCGGGCGGGCGGGATCATCGCGCAGACTCTCGATGACGACGACCGCGTGGTCGGCGCCGTCGTCACGAGCGGCGAGGACGAGGTCCTCCTCGGGACCGGGGACGGCATGGGACTGCGGTTCCGCGAGCAGGACGCCCGCCCGATGGGACGCACGGCCGGGGGCGTGAAGGGGATCTCGCTGCGCGAGGGAGACCAGGTGGTCGGGATGTGCCTCGCCGAGGCGGGGCGGACGGTCCTCACCGTCTGCGAGAAGGGGTACGGGAAGCGCACCCTCTTCGAGATGTACCGCCGCCAGCGCCGGGGCGGGATCGGGCTCATCAACATCCGGGTGACGGACAAGAACGGGAAGGTCGTGGCGCTCCGGAACGTGCGCGACGGGGACGAGATCCTGCTCGTGACGACGGGGGGCATGGTCGTGCGGACCCCGGTCGCGCCGATCTCGGTCATCGGCCGCGCGACGCAGGGCGTCCGGCTCATCACGCTCGACGAGGGCGACCGGCTGGCCTCGGTCGCGCTCGTGGCCTCGGAGGAGGGGGAGCCCGAGCGGGCGGGCGAGGCGAAGCCCCCGACCGGTCCGGTCGGCGAGGTGGCCGCGCCGCCGGGCGAGGAGGGGGACGAGCCCGAGGGCGGCGACGCGGGCTCCGGCGACGGCGCGGGCGGGAAGCCCGCGTAGGCGGGGCCCCTACCTCTCCTTGTACCAGAGCACGGCGAACTCCCCGGCCGAGCGGCGGAGCACCACCTCGACGCTCCGCGTCACGCGCTGCACCGTCGCCGTGACAGTCACCCGGAACGCCGTCGAGCGGATCGCGAGGTAGCCCTTCGTCTCGTCGTAGACGCTCTGGTTCTCGCCGAGGTTCTGCATGCCCGGGACGTCCTTCAGCTGGTCCACCGACGTGAAGGCCGAGTCCTTCGGGCCGACGCCCTCGGCCGCGGCCTCGGTCGCGCTCCCGGAGGAGTCGCCTCCCTCGTCCGGTCCCGCGGGCCCGCCGCCCGGCGCGCGCCGCGAGACGATCGCCTGCACGGTCTCGTCGGACATGTTGGGGGAGAGGGCCTTGAGCACGATCGGGTCCGCCGTGTTCGCGTTGATCCGGCCGTTACTCCAAAGCGTCAAGTAGGGCGCGAGCCCCCGCGCCTCCTTCTTCGCCTCGCTCTTCAGGCCCTCGAGGACCTTCTTCGGGTCGAGCGCCTCCTCGCGGGCCTTCTCCTCCTCCTCGGCGGTCCTGGGCTTGGGCGGGGGCCCCCAGAGGACGAGCGGGGTGATCCCCTTCACGAGCAGGAACTCCCCGAGCGAGAGCGGCGGGATCGCCTCGGCCCCGTCCTTCGGGGACTCGTCCTCGCCCACGTCGAGCGTCCCCGGGCTCTTCCCCTCCTCGATCCAGGTCGCAAGGCTCTCGGCGAGCGTCGAGGCGGGCGGCTCCTTCTCGTCCTCGGTCCCCTCGCGGCACGCCACGACGAGCCGCTCGAGGACGCCCCGGCCCCACTTCTTGTAGGCCTCGGTCGGGGAGCGGAGGAGGAGGAGGTTCAGCTTCCGCTCCTCGTCCTCGATGACGAGGGTCACGGGAATCTCGCCCACCTTCACGGGCTTCGTGAGCCGCGCCCAGCGGTCGGCGAACCCGTCGTGCTTCGTGCGCTGCTTGTCGTCGAGGAGGAGCGCCTTCGCGACCTCGACCCCGCCCCAGCAGGCGTAGAGGCCCTCCTGCCCGTCGCGGCCGTTCCGCGCGACCTGGAGGTCCACCTTGCTCGTGTAGGCGAGCTGCCCCACGAGCACCACCATGAGGGCGAGGATGATGAGGGCGAGGATGAGCGCGATGCCGCGGGATCGTCGCACCTGGGTCAAACGATCCCCCCCCTGGCCCGTTGGCCTCACTCCTTCTTCTCCTCCCCCTTCCCCCCGTCCTCCGGAGGCGCCGCGAGGCGGGAGAGGGCCGCATCGGCGAGCCTCCCGAGCGCCTCCACCGACGGCCCCGCGCCCCACGCGACCGCCCAGGCCGGCCCGGCGCGCCGAGCGACCCAGGCGCGGCCGGTCGGGTCGGTCCGGGAGAACCCCTGCTCGTCCCCGTCCCCGGCGGCGGTGGGGACCGCCTTCGAGATCGCCTCCGCGAGCGCCGCGAGGGCGGGCGCGGCGGCCTCGGGGGACGGGGCCCGGACGAGCACGAGGGTCGCGCGATGGGGACCGAGCGCGTAACGGGCCGAGGCCGCCTCGGAGCCCGCCGGGACGGCGGCGGGCGGCGGGAGGACGGGCGCGAGCCGCGGCGCGATCCCGAGCGGCCCGCGGGCGTGGAGCTCCGTGCCCGGCTCCTTCCCCTCCGGCGGGAAGGCGCGGAGGAGGGCCGGCGTCTCGACCGGCTCGGCCGGGGGCGCCTTCGACGCGACCGCCCCCGCGAGCGCCTCGAGGGCCCGCGCCGAGGCCGCGTCCCCCGCGACGGCCGTCGCCTCGGCGTAGACCGTGCCGCGGCGGAGGCGGACCGCGTGCGCGGAGCGTGCCCCCTCCTCCCCGAAGGCGGCCGACGTCTCTTTGGGCCGCCGCCGGGCGGTGAAGTACCCGAGGGCTCCGGTCGCGTCCGAGAAGAGGTGGACCTCGAGGAGGATCGCGCGGTTGCCGTGCGTGTAGACCCGTGCCGCGTGGGTCCGGGCGCCGTACTCGGCGATGACCGCGGCGCCCGGCCCGAGGAGGTCCTCGGGCCTCCCGGGCGGGAAGAGGAGCGCCGCCCCCGCGGACCAGGGCTCGGGGGCGAGGGGGAGGAGGTCCCCGGGACCGTCGGCGTGGGCGGGGGTGGCGAGCGCCACGGCGAACCCGACCGTCCAGAGGAATCGCCCCTGCATCGGTGGCGAGGATAGCACGCGCGGATCGAGTCCGGGCTATCTCGCGAGCCTCCGCCTCAGCTCCTCGCGCCGCGCGGCGATCCGGGCGTCCCCCGGCGCGAGGGCCGCCGCGCGGTCGAGGGCGGCGAGGGCTTCCCCGAGCCGGCCGGCGAGGTAGTAGCCCTCGGCGAGGTTCGCCTGGACCGCGGGCTGGCGCGGCTCCCGGCGCGCGCCTTCCTCGAGGAGGCGGACCGCCTCGGGAACCTCGCCGCGGCGGAGCAGGATCGAGCCGAGGTTCGAGAAGGCTCCTCCGAGGCCCGGGGGCGAGATCTCGACCGCGCGGCGGAAGGCGGCCTCGGCATCCGCGGCGCGGCCGAGGCGCAGGAGGGTGCTCCCGAGGTTCACCGCCGCCTCGGCGTAGCCGGCGTGGATCGCGAGCGCACGCTCGTAGGACGCCCGGGCCTCGTCGAGGCGGCCGGCCGAGGCGCGGACCTCGCCCAGGCCGAACCAGGCGCGCGCGCTCTCGGGGACCGCGGCGACCGTCGCCTCCGCGAGAGTCTCGGGCGACCGCCAGTCGAGCGTGCGGGAGAGCGTCCGGAGGCCGGCGGCGACGAGGAGACCGGCGGCGGCCGCGAGCGCCGCCGCGCGCTTCCCGCCGCCCGCCGCGAGGGCCCGGTCGAGCAGGGCCCCCGATGCGAGCGCCACCCCGAGGAGCGGCGTGTAAAGGAGCCTCTCCGACAGGGCGTACCCCATGGCGAAGGGGATGTTCGAGAAGGGGGCGAGGCTCGCGAGGAGCCACGCGGACGCGAGGGCGAGAGGGGTCTGGACGCGGCCACGGGCGAGCACGAGTACGAGCACGAGCACGAGCACGGCCCCGAGGAGCGGGCCCGCCCCCCACGGGGACTCCCGCGGGACGACGGCCGCGAGGGAGTAGTCGGCCGAGAGCGTCCCCGGGAAGAGCGCGAGCCCCGCGTACCGGACGAGCCCCTCGAGGCCGGTCCAGAGGCGGACGGCCCCGGCCGAGTCGGCGACGGGGTTGTCGAGCCGGGAGACCGGGCATCTGGTCCCGAGCCCGCCGAGAACTGCGACGCGGATCGCGAAGTAGGTTCCGAGCACGGCCGCGGTGACCGCGTAGGACCGGAGCCGTCGAGGCCACGCGGGAAGGATCGGCCCGGCCCCGAGGAGGTGGACGACCAGGAGCGCCAGCGGGAACACGACCGCCGTCTCCTTCGCGAGGAGCCCCCCGAGGAGCGCCGCCCCCATCCCGGCGAGCGCGCGGGGCGAGCCGCCCGGCCTCCCCCGGTGCCGCGCCTCCAGGAGGAGCGCGCCGGCGACCCCGAGGAACGCGAGTATCTCGGCCCGGCCCACGACCTCGCAGACCGCCTCGGAGCGCGCCGGGTGCAGCGCGAGGAGGAGGGCCGCCGCGAGCGCCGCGGCCGGCCCGAGCCCGAGCCGCCGGAAGAGCGGCAGCGCGAGGGCCGAGGCCGCCGCGTGCAGGAGGAGGTTCCCCGCGTGGTGGAGCGCGGGCCCTCCCCCGAGCGACCGCTCGACGGCGATCGTCGCGAGCGTAAGGGGCCGGTAGAGGTTCGGCGGCCCGTCCACGCCGGCCCAATACGAGGTCCCGAGTAGCCTCGGGATGTTCGCGAGCGACGCCGTGAGCGGGTTGCGGAACACCTGCTCCACGTCGTCCCGGCAGAGTCCGTTCCCGAGCGTCGGCCAGTAGGCGACCCCCGCCGCGAGGCTCACCCAGAGGAAGGGGGGAAGGCGCCTCACGTCCCCGGGCTCGCCCCCCTAGCCGCCGGCCGTAGGCCGGCGGCTCTTGCCGAAGAACGCCTTGTGCAGGGCCTTCACCGTCGCGGGGATCTCCTTGTTGTCTATCAGGAACGAGACGTTCACGCGAGTCGCCCCCTGCGAGATGAGCTGCGGCGTGACACCGGCGCGGGCGAGCGTCGTGAAGATCCGGGCGGGGATGTCGTGGGCGCCGCGGATGGCGCTGCCCACGACGCAGACGATCGTCTTCCCGCCTTCCAACTCGACCGAGGCGAACTTCCGCAGCTCCTCCGCGGCCGCCTTGAGGTTCCGGTCCGAGTCGGTCGTGAGCGAGACCGAGATCTCGGAGGTCGCGATCTGGTTCACGACGACCTTGTGCCGGCCGAAGATGTCGAACATCCGCTGCATGAAGCCGTGCTGCTGGAACATCCGGGTCGAGACGACGTTGATGAGGTACTGGTCCTCCTTGTACGCGATCGAGCGGACGACCCCGTCGCGCGCGGCCTTCGTGGGCACGATCACGGTGCCCGGGCTCGAGGGGCGCATCGTGTTGAGCACCCGGACGGGCACCTTGCGCTCCATGGCCGGGAGGAGCGTCGAGGGGTGCAGCACCCGCGCCCCGTACCACGCCAGCTCGCTCGCCTCCTCGAACGAGAGGACGTCAATGGGGAGCGCCGACCGGCAGACCGACGGGTCGGCCGTCATCACGCCGTCCACGTCTGTCCAAATCTGGACCTCGTCCACGCGGAGCGCGGCGCCGAAGATCGTCGCGGTGTAGTCGCTCCCGTCCCGGCCGAGCGTCGTCACGTTCCCTTCGCGGTCGCGGGCGATGTAGCCGGTGATGACGGGGACCTCCTTCGTACGGAGGAGCTTCCGGAGGCGGGCCGGGATGTTGCGATAGGTGGATCGCAGCGGCGTCGCGCCCCCGAACTCGGAGTCGGTGACGAGCCCCGCCTCGTCGGCGGGGATCGCTCGCGCCGGGACTCCGACGGCGCGGAGGTGCGCCGCGAGGATCGTCGCGGACATCCGTTCCCCGAACGAGACGACGAAGTCGAGCGAGCGGGGGGTGAGTTCCCCCACGAGGGAGATCCCGCGAAGCAGGTCCTCGAGCTGGAAGAAGAACGGGGCGCAGAGGTCGGGCGGCAGCCCGAGCGCCTCGCAGGTCTCGGTGTGCCGCCGCATGAGGTCCCGGATCGAGACCGAGCCCTGGAGCGCCCGGTTCGCGAGCATGATGAGCTGGTCCGTGACGCCGCCCAGGGCGGAGACGACCACCACCGGCTTCTTCGGGAGGCTCCTCCGGACGATCTCGCCGACATTGCGGATTCGCTCGGGTTTCGCGACCGACGAGCCCCCGAACTTCATCACGATCATTCGCCGCCCTCGATCCCCCGACGGGGGGCGGCGAATGATAGGGAGGGTCCTCCGCCCCAGCAAGGCGCGGGGGCGCGTTGCCCGCGGCTCGGCGCGCGGCCTATAATCACCGAGGCCGCGATGGGGCGGCATCGAAACCCATGTCCAAGAAATCCTCGAAGCGAGCGCCGGCCGCGCCCGAGCCGGCGGTGTCCGCCCCGGACCCGCACGCGGACCTGATCTACCGGTGGGACCTTCACGACGGCGCCCCCCAGGGTCTCGACCACCGGGTGACCTTCGACGACGAGACGCTGCGCGACGGGCTCCAGTCCCCCTCGGTCGTCACGCCCTCGCTCAAGCAGAAGATCGAGATCCTCCACCTGATGGCCGAGATCGGGGTCCACGTCGTGGACGTCGGGCTCCCGGGCGCCGGGCCGCACGTCGTCGAGCACGTCCGGGCGCTCGTCCGGGAGATCCGCGACCAGAAGCTCCCGCTCGAGCCCCACTGCGCCGCGCGGACCGTGATCCAGGACATCGAGCCGGTCGTCCGGGTCTCGCAGGAGCTCGGGGTCCCGATCACGGCCGACGTCTTCATCGGGTCGTCGCCGATCCGGCAGTACGCCGAGGACTGGACCCTCGACAAGATGCTCCAGCACTCGGAGACGGCCGTCACCTACGCGGTGAAGCAGGGCCTCCCGGTGATGTACGTGACCGAGGACACGACGCGGGCCCGCCCCGAGACGGTCGAGAAGCTCTACTCCTCGGCGATCGGCTGGGGCGCGACCGAGATCACCGTCTGCGACACGGTCGGCCACGCCACCCCGGACGGCACGCGGAACCTGATCCGGTTCGTGAAGGGGATCATCGAGCGCTCGGGCAGGAAGGTCCGGCTGAACTGGCACGGCCACCGGGACCGCGGACTCGACGTGGCCGTGGCCCTCTTCGCCGCCGAGGCGGGCGCCGACCAGATCCACGGCTGCGCTCTCGGGATCGGGGAGAGGGTGGGGAACACGCCCCTCGACCTCGTGATGGTCAACATGAAGCTCCTCGGCTGGATTGACAACGACCTCCGGGCGCTCCCGCGGTACGTGAGGAAGGTCTCGGAGGCGACCGGGGTGCCGCTCCCGCGCAACTACCCCGTCCTCGGCGAGGACGCCTTCGAGACCGGCACGGGAGTCCACGCCGCGGCCGTCATCAAGGCCTTCAAGAAGAGCGACCTCTGGCTCGCGAACCGGGTCTACTCGGGAGTCCCGGCCGACATGGTGGGCCGCGAGCAGAAGATCGTGGTCGGCCCCATGTCCGGGAAGAGCAACGTCGAGTGGTGGCTCTCGAGCCGGGGCATCGAGCCGGGGAAGGACCTCGTGGACCGGATCTTCGCGGCGGCCAAGGCGAGCAACCGTATCCTCAGGGACGAGGAGATCGAGGCGCTTCTGCCTGCGGGGGCGGGCAGGGGGAACCGGGGGTAGGGGCCCGGCTCACGCGGCTTCGGGAGCCTCTTCAGGTCGCAGGCCACGGTGCCACGAACATACCGGGCCGCCCCTTCGCGCACCGGATCGGGAACCCATGCCCGCAGTGATCCTCACGATGGGCCGGACGGTTGACAGGATTCCGGGCCCCTACCCATACTCCGGCCCGGCCGGCCGCGGAGGCGACCGGCGCGAGAAGGAGGCCACACCATGAAGGTCGAGGACCACCAGAAGCGCAGCGAGACGGTCGGGCCCCACACGGTCGGGGTCACCTCCTACCGGATGGGGAGCACCTGGCACGCGAGCGTGGACAACGCCTCGAACGGGGCCGTCCTCGCCCGCGGCGAGGGGAGCACCCGGGAGGCGGCCGAGAAGGTGGCGCTCGGGAAGGCCAAGACGATCCTCGGCAAGGCCAAGGCCCCCGCCGCCGCGGCGGCGAAGGAAGCCGCGAAGGGGAAGGCCGCCGCGAAGCCTCCCGCGAAGAAGCCCGAGGCGAAGGCAGCCGGGGCGAAGGGCAAGAAGAAGGACGAGGAGGAGTAGGCGCTATCCCCGCAGCGCCGACTTCACCCTCTCCGCCACCGCGCTCCCGACGGCCGAGCCCGTTGCCGCCTTCTCCTCCCCCGCCAGGTCGTAGGTGAGAGGCGCGCCGGCCATCAAGAGGTCCACGACCGCCTTCTCGACCGCGGCCCCCGCCTTCTCGAGGGTCGCGTCCTTCTTGCGGGCCCCGAGCCACGTGAGCGCCTCGCGGACCGCGAGGATCATCGCGAGCGGGTTCGCCCGGTCCTTCCCCGCGTGCTTCGGGGCCGAGCCGTGGATCGGCTCGAACATCGCGTGGTGGTCGCCCGTGTTGGCGCCGACCGCCATGCCCATCCCGCCCTGCAGCACCGAGGCGAGGTCGGTGACGATATCCCCGAACATGTTGGTCGTGACGCACACGTCATAAAACTCGGGCTTCTGCACGAGCCACTGCGTGAACGCGTCCACGATCGCGAAGTCCTTCTCGACGTCGGGGTACTCGGCGCCGATCCTCCCGAAGACATCCACGAAGAACCGGCACCCCTCGAGCACGTTGTCCTTGGCGATGCAGGTGACGCGCTTCTTCCCGTCGGCCGCCGCGCCGCGCGCCCGGCGGCGACACAGCTCGAACGCGAACCGGATCACCCGCTCCGACCCCACTCGCGTGACGACGCGGGTATCTACCGCCACCTCGCCCATCCCGCCCCGGCGGAGCGTCCCGCCGATGCCGGAGTAGAGATCCTCGGTGTTCTCGCGGACGATCACGAGATCCACCTTGGCCGGGTCCCAGACCCTGGTCGGCACCCCGTGGATCCTATGCGGGACCCCCGGATAGAGCTTCACCGGCCGGACGTTCGCGTAGAGGTCGAGGGCGGCGCGGGTCCCGATCACGGGGCTCCAGCCGGCCATCTTCCCGTTCGGCATCGTGACGGGGCGCCCCGACCCGTCGGGGGAGGGCCACCCGACGGCCCCGAGCAGGACCACGTCCGCGGCCTTCACCTTCTCCTCGGACCCCTCCGGCCAGTCGCGGGTGCCGTGCTTCAGGAAGAACTGCCCTCCGCACGGGATCTCCTCGACCTCGAAGCGGAGGCGGAGCCCGTCCCCCACCGCGCGGAGGACCTTCAGCCCCTCGCGCATGACCTCGACACCGATCCCGTCGCCGGGGAGAGCGACGACCCTGTAGGCCGTAGAGGGCACGGCTACTTCCGGGGCGCGGGAGCGTCCTCGACGACGCTCACGCTCGTCATCACGTCGCCGCGCTGGATCTTACGGACGTGGTCCATGCCCTCGACCACTTGGCCGAAGACCGTGTAGCGCCCGTCGAGCCCGCGCTGGGGGCCGAGGCAGATGTAGAACTGCGACCCGGCGGAGTCGGGGTCCTGCGAGCGGGCCATCGCGACGGTCCCGTCGAGGTGAGGCCTCTTGTTGAACTCGGCCTTCACCGCGTAGCCGGGGCCGCCGGTGCCGTTCCCCTTCGGGTCTCCGCCCTGGACGACGAAGCCGGGCTCGACCCGGTGGAACTTGAGCCCGTCGTAGAACTTCTTCCGCGCGAGCCCGAGGAAGTTCTCCACGTGCTTCGGCGCGTCCTGCGGGAAGAACTCGATCACGATCTTCCCGCCCTTCTGGAGGGCGATCTCGGCCTTGGGCATGGGTGCGACCTCCCCGGGCCGGCGCCCGGGTCCGCGCGGGACTCCCGCGGGACTAGGATCCGAAGATGTCCCGGTCCGACTGCGCCCCGGCCCACCAGTCGGCCCACTTCTGCGCGTCGAGCCCGAAGTCCTCGTGCGTGAGGTCCCGGAGCGCGTCGCGGACGTAGTTGCGCCGGATCGGGTCGGTCGGATTGCCCTCGCGGCTCTCGTCGAGCATCCCGATGAGGCGCTCCACGGCGTCGCGGTGGCGGTAGATGCGGAGGGTCTGCGCCGCGTGCGAGCGCACCTCGGCGTCCGGCGAGTCGAGGTAGCCGAAGACCTGGGGGGCGGCCATCTCCACGAGCGAGCGCGAGTCGAGGATGCGGAGTCGCCCCAGCGCCCAGATCGCCATCCGCCGGGCGTGGAACGAGTCGCTCGACACCTCGGCGCACTTGAGGAGGCCTTCCACCACGTCGCCGCCGCCCGAGTCGCCGAGCTTCCCGAGGACGGCCGCGGCGTTCGCGCGGACCTTGGGGCTCTGGTGCGCGAGCCCCTTCTCGAGGAGGACGCGCTGCGCCCCGCTCCCGAGCGCGAGGAGCCGGTCGTAGGCCGCCATCTGCCGCGAGTAGTCGTTGCTCCCGAGGGTCTCCACGAGTTCCTCGGGCGTGAGCGCGCCGACGAGCGCCCCGGCTTCCATGCCGGCGAAGGGGTCGGGCAGCTCCCCTTCGCGCGGGACGTTGCGCCGCCGCGCCGCGGCCGCCTGCTCCTCGGGCGTGGGCTCGCCCTCTCCGCCACCGCAGCCGGAGGCGGCGAGCGCGAGCAGCGCGAAGGCGGGGAGTATGCGGGATGTCATGCGGGATCCCCCTCGCGGCGAGGCCGCGGGCTTCCTCGGGGGGCGCCAGTCTACGCGGGGGGCCCGGGGCGGTCCAGGGGAGGCTTCCTCCCGGTCGCATCCGAGCACCCTTTCAATGCCTACCTGTCTCCAGCAGGCGTCGAAGGCGCCGGGTCGAGAACCATGCGCCGATCGCCGAGATCCCGAGGAACGCAGGGAGGAACGAGAAGAGCAGGAGGCCGAAGGGGTCCGCGAAGGGACTGTCGCTCAGGACCAACGACAACACCCCTACCGCCAAGACTAGGCCGAGCACCGCGCCGATGCGGCTCGCGTAGACCGCGACGCGGCACCTTTCCCCGAGAATCCGCGCGTTTCCCAAGCCAGCCGAACCGAGCCTGGCGCCCGCGACGATCTGGAAGAGGAACGCCAAGAGACCCAACGATGTCCAGGGCAAGACGAGCGCGCCGCGGGGATCGGGGGCGATGAGGAACATCCCGAAGAAACACGACAAAGGCAGCGCGCCGAGGGCGCCGGAGAGGATGTTGAGCGATATGGCACGCTCGACTGCCCGATCGAGACGGGCATGGGAGCTCTCTCGTGGGACCCCATCACTCGCAGGGCGGCCCTCGGCACTGTCGGCCTCTCCCGCCACGACCCTCCGATTCTACGGTTCGGTTCACGATGATGACTCCTCCAAGGGGTGGAGGCGGGACCGTGCCCCGTGGGCGGCGCGCTGGACACCCGGAGAGAACGAATTCGTGGTGCCTCGGGTCCGCGGCACGGGGCCGTGCCGGTGCTCGACATCGTGCTCGATGTGGGCCAGGCCGCGCCGCGGCGACGAGGATCGCCTACCCGCCCCCGCCCTCGGCCACGGCGATCAGCCTCACGAGCATCTGGACGAGCCTCACGGTCAGATCGCGGGCCCGCACCCGCGACGTCGCATCGCACGCGCCTCGGCGCTCGAGCCTGGTGAGCGCCGCGTCCACCTCAAGGGCCTCCCCGCGGGCGATCCGCAGGATCCGCGCGCGGTCGGCACCCGTGCGCCCCATCGCCTCCACCAGGTTCAGGTTCGCCGAGGAGGAGGCACGCTGCGCCTGGTCGGCGAGCCCTGCGTGCCCGCGCGGCACGTGGCGAGCGATAGAGATGACCTCGACGTCGAGCTGGTCCGAGATGCGGTAGGCGTCGAGCCGCTCGTGGTCGAGGAGGATCCTGGGAGCCGGCTCCGAGTACGAGCACGTGCACGTGCACGTGGGACGATGGACGGTCACGATCACGACGATCTCCTTCCGAGGGGGTGGAAGCGTGTCCCCTCGCAAGAAGCGGGGGACGCGCTGGAACCCCCGAAGGAAGGAGATCGTCGTCCGGCGTGACCGTGCGCCGTCCTCGTGTCCATGTCCGGGAGCGTGCTCGTGACCGTTCCCGTACTCGTACTCGTGCTCGAAGCGGCCTCCGCAAGTCCGCAGGCAACGCCTCGTCGGTCTGAGGCGGAGCCTCGTTAGACCCTTTCGAACGCCACCGCGATGCCCTGGCCCCCCCCGATGCAGGCCGAAGCGATCCCGCGCCGGAGGCCCTTCCGGCGGAGGGTGAGGAGGAGCGTGAGCGCGAGTCTCGCCCCGGTCGCCCCGAGGGGGTGGCCGAGCGCGATCGCGCCGCCGTTCACGTTCACTCGATCACGGTCGAGCTTGAGCGCCTTCTCCACCCCGAGGTACTGCGGCGCGAAGGCCTCGTTCACCTCGATCAGGTCCACGTCCCCGAGCCGCCATCCGGCCTTCTCGCAGACCCGCTCGATCGCGGGGGCCGGCCCGATCCCCATGAGTTCCGGCGGCACCCCGACCGTGGACCAGGCGACCACGCGGCCGAGGGGTTCGAGCTTGCGCTCGGCCGCCCGCCGCGCGGTCGTCACCACCAGCGCCGCCGCGCCGTCCACGATCCCCGAGGCGTTCCCCGCCGTCACCAGGCCGTCCTTCCCGAACGCGGGCTTGAGCGCCGCGAGCGCCTCGGCCGTGGTCTCGGGCTTCACGTGGTCGTCCGTGTCCACGACCGTCGTCCGTGCGCCCTTGGTGACCGTCACCGGCGCGATCTCCTCGGCGAAGGTCCCGTTCTTCACCGCCTCGGCGCCGAGCCGGTGGCTCCGGAGCGCGAAGGCGTCGGAGTCGGCGCGGGTGACCCCGTACTTTCGCGCGACGTTGTCGGCCGTCTGGGCCATGAAGCAGTTGCAGTAGCTGTCGAGGAGCGCGTGGAAGAGGAGGTCCTCGGGCGCCGGGAGCGGCTGGCCGAAGCGTATCCCCCCGCGGAGCCCCCGGAGCACGTGCGGGGCCTGGCTCATGTTCTCCATGCCGCCGGCGAGCACGACCGACGCCTCGTCGAGGAGGAGCCACTGCGAGGCCGTCACGACCGCCTGGAGCCCCGAGCCGCAGAGCCGGTTCACCGTGAGGGCGGGAGTCTCGACCGGGACCCCGGCCTTGAGCCCCACGTGGCGCGCCCCGTATATCGCGTCGTTGCTCGTCTGGAGGGCGTTCCCGAAGACGACCTGGTCCACGTCCTTCGCGGGGACCTTGGACCGCTCGAGGGCCGCGCGGGCCGCGTGAGCGCCGAGATCCAGCGCCGAGACGTCCGCCAGCTTCCCGAAGCCGGGGGTGCCGACGTACTCGGCCATCGGCGTGCGGGCGCCGCCCACGATGACCACGGGGTCGCTCTTCGCCATCTCGGGTGCCTCCCGGGAGGAGTCTATCGCCCTCGGAACGCCGGTGCCCTCTTCTCGAGGAACGCCTTGAGCCCCTCCCGCGCGTCCTCGGTCGCGAAGCAGAGGCCGAAGAGCGCCGCCTCGAGCCGGAGCCCCTCGTCGAGCGAGACCTCGGAGCCGCGCAGCACGGCCTCGAGGCCGTAGGCCACCGCGAGGGGTCCCCGCGCGAGGATCTCCCGGAGGTAGGCCTCGGTCTTCGGGAGCAGCTCGGCCGCCGGGAAGACCCGGTTCACCAGGCCGATCCTCTCGGCCTCGGCCGCCCCGATCGGCTCGCCCCGCAGCACGAGGTCGAGCGCCCGGCCCACGCCGACGAGCCTCGCGAGGCGCTGCGTCCCCCCGTAGCCCGGGATGATCCCGAGCTTCACCTCGGGCTGGCCGAACTTCGCCGCCTCGGAGGCCGTGCGCAGGTGGCAGGCGATCGCCAGCTCGCACCCCCCGCCGAAGGCGAAGCCGTTCACGGCGGCGACGATCGGCTTCCGGAGGGCCGCCACCCTCGAGAAGAGGGCCTGGCCCCGGTGCGCCGCCGCCGCCGCGCCCGCCGCGTCGAGCGCCGACAGCTCCCCGATGTCGGCTCCCGCGACGAAGCCCTTCTCCCCGGCGCCCGTGAGGACCGCGCCGCGGACCGACCCGTCCGACTCGACCCGCGCGAGCGCCGACTCGAGCCCCGCGAGGACCCCGGCGTTCAGCGCGTTCAGCTTCTCGGGCCGGTTCACGGTCAGGCGGGCGATCCCGTCGGCGACCGAGACGGTGACGAGGTCGGGCATGGGGCCTCCAGCTCCGCTACTTGAGGAGGATCGGCGTGACCTTCTTGATCAGGACCGGCTTCTTCGGCTTCGAGGCTTCGCCCGCGAGCCCCTCGCCGGGCGGCCACGGGCCCGTCGGCTGCCGCGCGATCGTCCGCAGCACGTCGAGCCCCTTCGCGACCTTCCCGAAGGCCGTGTACTGGTTGTCGAGGCCGGGCACGTCCGCGAGACAGATGAAGAACTGGCAGCCGCCCGTGTGGGGGTTCGTCTCGCGGGCCATCGAGAGGATCCCCTCCACGTGCTTGGTCGGGTTGAACTCCGCCGCGATCGAGTAGCCCGGGGATCCCTGGAGGTTCCCCTTCGGGTCGCCGCCCTGGATCACGAACTTGGGGACGATCCGCGCGATGCGCGTGTCCTTGTAGAACCCCGTGCGCGCGAGGTCGAGGAAGTTCTCGACGTGGCCCGGGGCGATGTCGGGGAAGAACTCCACCTCCAGGTTCCCGAGCGAGGTCTCGATCCGGGCGCCGACCCTGGCCTTCGGGGGGGCCGTGACCTGGACCGTGACCGCCGCGGACTTGAGGCCCGGCTCGGGCGCGTCGCTGAAGCCGTTGTAGACCGCCTCGACCTTCACCTCGCCCCCGTGCAGCATGAAGAGGGGCAGCTTCGCCGAGAGCGACTTCCCCGGCGCGAGCGCCTGCCGCGCGATCGCATGCCCCTGCATCCCGCCGAACTTCGGGTGGTAGCGGATGAGCGTCGCGGTCTTCTCGGCGGGCTTCTCGGCCGGCGAGGTCGCCGCCGGGCGCCAGGTCACGTTGAAGAAGACCGACTGCACGTCCCACTCGGGCGGCTTCACGGAGAGGGTCTTGTCCGCCGACTCGTTCGCGACCGTGACCGTGAAGTCCACGACGTCCCCGAGCGTCGCCTCCTTCGCCGAGGCCTCGAGCTTGCAGGCGAGACCCGGAGGGGGCGGGTCCCCGGCCCGGGCGGCGCCCGCGGCCGCCAGGGCGACGACCGGGACCAGGATGGGCGCGAGACGATTCATGGGTCCTCCCCCCCGTTCACCGCGCGAACGGCACGACCTTCTTGATCTCGACGGGCGGCGTGGCCCGGGATCGCTCGCCCGCGAAGTCGCGGCCCACCGGCCAGGCCTCGACCGGCGCCTTCCCGATCGCCTTCACGACGTCCATCCCTTTCGAGACTCTCCCGAACCCGGTGCAGGGAAACCCGGCCGTGTTGTCGTACTGGGGGAGCGGGGCAAGGCAGACGAAGAACTGGCACCCCGCCGAGTGGAGCGCCGAGCCGCGGGCCATCGAGATCGTCCCCGCGACGTGGCGGAGGTCGGAGAGCTCGGCCGGGACCGCATAGCCGGGGCCGAACGTCCCGTCGCCGGTCTTGTCGCCGCCCTGGATGTAGGCCCCCTCGAGGATGCGGTGGACCACGGTCCCGTCGTACTTCCCCGCCGCCGCCAGCTCGAGGAAGTTGATCACCGTGTTGGGGGCCTTCTCCGGCTCGAGGTCCACCTCGAAGGAGCCCATCGTGGTCTCGACGCGGGCGCCGACCACGCCCCGGCCCGGGGAAGCGACCGAGACTCCCACCTCGGCCGACTCGATCTTCCCCCCGGGCGCGGCGCGGCAGCCCTGGTAGATCACCTGGAGGGTCAGCTCCCCCGCCCGGACCATCGGGAGGGGGATGCGGGCCGAGAGCTTCTGGCCGGGCGGCAGCGGGCGGGCCCAGTCGGCGGGGAGCCCCGACTTGTAGCGAAGCACCAGGAAGGACTCCTGCCGCGGCGGCGGGGGCGTCGGCGGCGGCTTCCCCGGCTCGGGCTTCGGCGGGGGCACGGGCACGAGCCAGCCGACCTTCACGTAGCAGGAGTCCACGTGCAGCTCGAGGGGAGCGCAGTCGAACGTCTTGTCCGCCGTCTCGTTCGCCAGAGTGACGTCGAGCGCGACGGGGGACCCGAGGGTCGCCTTCGCCGGGTCCACGGCGAGCCTGAGCGAGAGCCCGTCGCCGGCCTCCGCGGCGGTCGCTCCCGCGAGCGTGGCGAGAGCGGCGAGCGCGAGAGCGCACTCCCGCATCCCCCTACCCCGCCTTCTTCCCGTCCGCGCCCCACTCGTAGAACCCGTGCCCGGACTTCTTCCCGATCCGCCCGGCCAGCACGAGCCGCTTGAGGAGCGGCGGCGCCGCGAAGCGCGGGTCCTTGAACTCCCGGAACATGATCTCCGCGATGGCCAGCGACGTGTCGAGCCCCACGAAGTCGAGGAGAGTGAGCGGGCCCATCGGGTGGCCGCAGCCGAGCCGCATCGCCTCGTCAATGTCGTCGCGCGAGCCGACGCCCGCCTCGAGCGCGCGGATGGCGTCGAGGAGGTAGGGGACGAGAAGCCGGTTCACGATGAACCCCGGCGTGTCGGGGGCCGAGACGACGGTCTTCCCGAGCGATGCCGCGAATTCCCGCGAGCGGCGGAAGGCCTCGTCCGAGGTCTGGACCGCGCGGATCGCCTCGACCAGCGGCAGGACCGCGGCCGGGTTGAAGAAGTGGAGCCCGACCACCCGGTCGGGGCGACCGCTCGCGGCGGCGAGCTCCGTCACGTTCAGCGAGGAGGTGTTCGTCGCGAGGATCGCCCGCTCGGGCGCGATCCGGTGGAGCGCCGAGAAGAGCGACGCCTTCGCCGCGAGGTCCTCGACGATCGCCTCGATGACGAGGTCGGCCCCGCGCAGCTCCGCCAGGTCCGTGACGCCCCGCACGCGCGCCCGCGCCGCCTCCCGTTCCGCGGCCGCGGCCTTCCTCTTCGTCGCGGACCGGGCGAGCCCCTTCTCGACCGCTTCGAGCCCGGCGCGCAGCCGGTCGTCGTTCACCTCGCGGACGACCACCGCGTAGCCGGACTCGGCCACGACCTGCGCGATCCCCGCACCCATCTGCCCGCAGCCGACGATCCCGACGGTCTCGATGCCCGCGGCCTTCGGCACGTGTCCCCCTCTCGTCCCGGCCGGTGCGCGGCCGCATTCTAGTCCCCGGCGTCGGGCCGACAAGGCAGGCGAGCCGGCACGGCGTTTGATAGGCTACCTACCCGATCTCGGGACCCTCGGGCCGAGGCGGGGAAGAGTCTCCCGCGGAGGACAGCCATGGCGACAGGGTGGACTCGGGCGTGGGCGGGCCTCCTCGGCGGGGCGGCGCTGTGGTTCGCAGCGGCCGAGGCCTCCGCGGTGGAGCCGGGGCCTCTCCGGCGGGCCCTCGAGGAACCGGCCCCCGCCGCGGCGGCCGTCCCCGAGGGCAAGCTCGCCTTCGAGGCCGAGGTGGGCCTGCTCCGGAGCACGATCAACGGCGTGGCCTTCCGGCACGTGGCCCGCTACGACGAGTTTTTCCATGACGGATCGGGCATCTCGCTCGCGGGCCGGCTGCACCTGGTGAAGTCGAAGGAGGGGATCCCGTCGTCGTCGTGGGGCCTCCTGCTAAAGCTCGAGTCCGTCCTCTTCCCGGGTAAGACCAACCGGACGGCCACCGGCGACGTCTGGGACCCCGAGGACTTCAGGATGAACAAGGCCTACCTGGGGCTGCACATGCGCTGGCTGCTCGGGAAGGGGTTCTTCCTCACCCCCGAGGCGGCGATCGGGTACGCCTGGCTCGACGGCGTGGACGCCACCCTCTACGCGAGCGACGGGACGAGCACGCGAGGGCCCCTCTACTCCTCCACCGTCACCCTCGGGATAGAGGCCGCGGCGGCGCTCGGCTGGGAGTCGAAGCAGGGGATCGGGGTCCGCCTCTTCGGCGGCTGGTGGGCCTCGGCCGGCCCGGAGGCCGCGCCGCCCGCGTTCCGGGGCGCATCGTCCGACCCGCGCCCGCTGGACGGCTGGTTCGTCGGATTCGCGTTCTCGTACCGGTTCAAGACGAAGCCGGCGGACGCCGCCGACGAAGAGGACGTGAAGCCTTCGCGGAGGCGAGCCCACGAGGGGTAGCCCGGCCCTTCGGGTCGCTCGGGCCGTCGCAGTCGGGGACGTCGCGTTCGGGCTCTTCTGGGCCGCCCTCGACGGAGTGCTCCTTGCGAAGGGGTTCCCCTGGGCCGGGGGAGCCGGCTTCTGGACGCTCCTCCCCGCTCTCGCCGCCGCGAACTTCGCGGGCCTCGCGGTCGTCCTCGGGGCCGGGATCGCCGCCGACCGGCGGCGCGCGCGGGGCGATCCGGGAATCCTCCGCGCGTTCCGGATCGCCGCGGCGGGCGGCGCCGTGGCCGGAGCGGCCGGCCTCGCGATGCTCTGGCCGAGGCTCGACGACCTCTTCTTCTCGCCCGGCGGCCTCTGGACCGGCTCTCCGCAGCGGTGGAACTTCCTCCCCGCCGGCGTCGCGTTCGGGCTGATGCCCCTGCTCGTCGGCGCGGTGAACGTCTTCGTCTCGCTCGCGTGGAGGGCGGAGTTCGTGGCCCTGCCAGGGGAGAATCTGCCCGCCGCGGGGGATCCGATCAGCAACGGCCAAACAGGTCCGGAGGCGCGAGACCCGCGGCCGAGTTCAAGGGTGTAGGAACTGGTCCGGGTGCGCTCGGATGTAGCGAACACAAGCGGACCGGACCTCTGCCTCGAGCTCGTAGTACTTGCGATCGAGAGCCTCGAATGGATTGTCCCGGTAGGTTGCCATGAACGCCTCCATCGTCCCCTGCCGACGGGCATCTTCGAGGATCGGAGCCCGAGCGACGAGAAGTCGAAGCGCGTCGCGCATGAGCACTGCGACATTGGGAAGTCCGAAGAACTCGAACGCAGCCGGAGCGCCCAGGCCGAGCTGACCTGAGGAGTTGAAGAAGAATTGGTTGAATCCACCGTTCCCCAGTTCCCCGTCAACGATCGCCACAACGAGGTACGCTTGGAGGCCTTCCGGGAGCTCGCGAAACTTCGGGTTCTCGTAGGAGAGATCGTCACCGACCTGAGCGAGGGCGTAGGAAGTGAGCGAGTACTCGAGAGTCTCGTCCGGCAGCTCTGTCAGTAGGGCGCGCGTGATTCGCTCTGGCGTCGGAGGGCGCGGCGTGATCTTGAACTCCATGGTGCTCTCCAGGGCCGCGGCTGACCTCCCGGCTGCCCGTCTGCCTACTTCTGCGCCAGGCAGAAGGCCTTCCACTCCGTCTCCAGCGTCGCGAGAGGCGCGTCGTAGACCTTCTCGAGGATCGCCTTCGCCTCGCCCGGCCTCGGGTGGACGTTCCGGAGCGCGTCCACGAGGGCGGCGAACTTCTCCTTCCGCGGGCCCTCGAAGAGGTAGTGGAAGAGGCTGCCGGCCTGGGCGTAGTTCCGGTCGGCCTTCGGGGGCGTGAGCAGGACCGGGATGTCGAGGAACTGCGCGAGGGGCGCGATGTCGCCGATCTTCACGTTGCTCTTGAAGGCCTTGGCCGCGCTCCCGCCGCGGGGCCCGCCCGGGTACCAGTTCTCCGAGTAGACCGCCCAGCCTTCCTGGAACCAGGAGCCGCCGCCCCCGCACTTCCCGAGGGCGTGGACGAGCTGGTGGGTCGCCTCGTGGACGACCACCGCGGCCTCCGGCGCCTGGTAGTAGGTCGCGTAGAAGGCGGCGCACCCCACCCCGGCCGAGTTCTTGGCGGTCGGGGGGTCCATCCCCTCGCGGACCATGAAGGCGACGTAGTCGTCGCGCTTCATGAAGACGAAGGCGAGGAGCGGCTCGGAGCGGGGCGTGAAGCCGAAGTGCTTCGTGACGAGGTCGTGGATCTTCTCGAGGGCCAGCTTGAACTTCTCGCCCGCCGCCTTCGAGTCGCTGTAGACGAGGTAGTGGGCCGTCTTGATCGTCGCGGCGGCCTTGGCCCGGTCGGCGAACACGCGCTTCACGGTCTCCTCGGGGCTCTCCTCGCACGAGGCGTCCCCGCGCGAGCCCCGCACCAGCCGGATGTCGTCCCACTCGATCGAGGCCCCCTGGGGGTCCCCCTGCACGGCGACGCAGAGCACCTCGACGTCGGACCACTTGCAGGGTCCGACCGCCTGGAACCGGTGGAGCGGGATCCGCACCGCCTCCCACGCCTTCCCCTTGAGCGGGACCTCGGTGATGAAGTTCCTCCCGCCGTAGGCGGTGTTCGAGGGGAGCCAGACGCTCAGGCCCAGGAGGTCCCGGGCCGCCGTCGCGCGGACGCGGAAGGCGAGGGCCGCGAACGTCCTCCAGTCCTTCGGGATCTCGGAGAAGTAGAGCTTCGAGCCGGAGCCGATCCCCGACCAGCGGCCCACCCACTCGCCCTCGGGCGCCGGCCCCTCGGGCTTCACGCGCTCGAGGGAGCCCTGGAGCCCGCGGACCGGCCCTTCCGCCTCGAAGTCGGCGAGGACGACGTCGCCGGTCTCGGCCGGGGGCTTGTCCTGGGCGAGGGCGCCGGGACCGAGGGCGGTCGCGGCCGCGAGGGCCAGGACGGTCCTCGCGGTCGTGCTCGGGCTCGTCCTCGTGTTAGTACTCCTTCTCCCCGACCGCCATCCTCTGCCACTCGATCTCCGGGTCGTCCTTGTCCCAGAGCTGCCAGAGCGTCGCGCGGATGGTCCCCTTGGCGGGGACGAGGTCCACTTCCACGCTTCGGGTCCCCTTCGGAGCGATCCTCTGGTCGAAGCCCCAGGACTCGGTGCCGGAGAGGCCGATCTTCCCTTCCCCTGGCACCACCTCGAACACGAGCTTCAGCACCCGGTCGCCGGCGGCAGGGATCGAGTGGCCGCAGTCGTGGTTCTGGACCGTGATCGTCGCCTTCCGCCCCGAGACCGCCACCTCGACCCGCGCCGCGCGCCTGAGCATCGCCCCGTCGTGCGAGCCGGCGAAGGTGTGCTTGCGGCCCGTGCGCACGGGGTACTTCACCTTCCCGAGCGGGTCGTTCGCGATGGGGCGCTTCGTTTCGGGCATGTGGCAGCTCTGGCACGAGGTGCCCTTCTTGAAGAACTCCCCTTCCTTGTACGTTCGCACCTGGTTGTGGACCTTCTCGGCCTCCTGCCCGTGGCAGGTCGCGCACAGCTCGTAGGTCCGGAACTCCTTCACCTCGGCGCAGTAGTGCCCCGAGGAGTCGGTCTCCTTGGCCGTGAAGGGGCCCGCGTAGACGTTTTCCTTCTTGTGGCACGTCTCGCAGGTGACGCCCTCGGTGCGGAGCTTCGAGCGGAGCGTCGGATAGCCCCCGACGCCCGCCTCGAGGATCGGGTTCGGCGCGTGGCAGGGCTTGCAGGAGTCGGGGTCCTCGGCCTTCTTCATCGCCTCCTGGAACCGCGGGTCGGTCCAGGCCTTCGAGTGCTGGCTCTTCTGCCACTCGGCGTAGATCTCGGCGTGGCAGTCGCGGCACTTCTCGGCCTTCACCTGGGCGTGAGCGGCGGGAGGGCCGGGAGGGGACCCCGGAAGGAGTGAGGCGACCCCGGCGCCGGTCGCGAGGAAGAGGAGGAGGAAGCCGCGGCGCACGACCGGGAGGATACTAACTCGCGCCGCCCTCCCCCGGGACCCACGGGCCGGGGGGCGCGGTGCCCGTGGGCGGCTCGGCCGTCGAGTCGAGCACGGTCCCGAACCGGACCTCGGTCAGGAGCCCATAGTCGGGGTCCTCGTAGAGGGTCACGGCGCGGCCGTTCGAGTCCACGAGCCGGGCCGAGGGGACGCTCCGGGCGGCGCGGTGGAGGTTTTCCAGGACGAGGTGGCGGTCGGAAGTCGCCCCGTTCTCGTGGACGACCCTCAGGATCGCGAGCTGGTCCTCGTAGGCGGCGAGGTCCACGTCGTCGAGGCTCGCGAAGCTCTGCGCCGAACGGGTCCGGACGGCCGCGACGAGGGCGCGGATCTGGCGCTGCTCGTCCGAGCTGAGGGGCCGCCCCGGCCGCCGCCGTTTTGTCCGCGCGTCTCGGGCCATGGGGACGCGTCCTGGAGACGGGGGGGAATGGTCGCCCACGCGCCGCCGCGCGTCAACGGCCCGGCCGACGGCCGGTCACGCGAGCGGCAGCTCGGTCGTCGCGCGGGAGAGCTGGTCGTGCCACTCTTGGACCCGTCTCGCGTCGGGGTGGGTGACCCCGCTCCCGAGCGCCTCGACGAACCGGCACGCGGCGTGGCCTCGGGCGGCGGCCTCGTACTTCTCGACCCACGCGCGGCGCTCGGCCATGCGCTCCGGCGCGACCGGCCAGACCCCCGGCCGCGGCCGCAGGTGATCGGCGAGCCCGATCCGCCAGGGATTGGCGCTCACGCGCGCGCGGAAGCACTGCTGGTTCAGGCACATCGCGGCGTAGAGCCGGTCCACGCCGAGCGCCTGGAAGCACTCCCGGACCTCGGGATCGTCCGGGCGGAATGTCCTGTGGGTCGCCAGGAGCCGCAGGCCCGCGGGCGTGCGGTAGAGGCGGAAGGCCCAGTCCCGGTTCCGGTCGAGGAAGGCCGCGATGCGACCCTGCGCAACGAGCTCCGGTCCACCGTGAGTGCGCTGATACATCCGGTGGAAGCTGTGCGCCAGCCCGCGCACGGTGAAGAGTGCGACCAACACGACGGCGAATCCGGCCCCGATCGAGCGCGTGAACCACCCAGTCGCCCCGGCGGCGAGGAGGTAGCTCGCGAAGAGGAGCAGGTAGAGGCGTCCGCCCGGCCCCGTCGGGAAGTCAATGTCCGCGAAGAGCACGTTCGGGGTGTTCAGGCACCGCGCGCCGTAAGAATTCCGGGTGACGAGGGCGTCCCCGAGCCTCTCCACGATCTCCTCTCGGATCGGCACGCCCTCGCCGACGTTGTAGGGGCGCTTGCGCTCCTTCCGCGGGAGTCTCTCGCCCGCGAGGATCCTCTTGAGCGCCTCCTCCGCGCGCACGGAGGCCTTGGCCTCCGCGTCGGCCAGGCTCGCGTCGGACCAGCCGAAGCGCCGGACCGTGGTCTGCCGCCGCCCCTCCCGATGCTCCGCCCGTCCCTCGGCCCAGAACTGCGGGACGATCATCCCTCGACATCCTACCCCGCAGTCGCTAGGATTCCCGGCCCGGAGTGAGAAAGCCTCCGGCGCTCGCGCTCTCGTCCCTCTGGCTCGCGGGTCGAGCCCGGTCCTGGGACGAAGCCCTCGCCTCGGCCGCGCGCCTCGGGTTCGAGTCGTTCGAGTGCCTCCTCCCGGGTCCGGCGGGCGAGATGCTGCCCCCGCGCGGGCTCCCGCGGAAGACCGGGGTCCGGGCCGTCGCCGCGGGACCGCTCCCGCGGGCCTACGCCGGGACCCTCCCCGACCCCGTGCGCCAGCTCGCGGCGAGCCTGGACGCCCCCGCCCGCGAGCGGGCGATCGCGGCGCTCGTCGCCCGGGCTGCGGCGGCGCTCGAGGCGGGGATCCCGCTCCTCGTGGTCCCCGCGGCCGACGTCGCGGTGCCGGGCCGCGACGACCTCGTCCGGAGGCTCGCGCAGGCGGAGGCGGCGGGGGACCCGGCCGGCCTCGCGAAGGTCCGGGCGGAGGCGTCTGCGGCGCGCGGGAAGGCCGCGACGGGCGCGCTCGACGCCTTCTGCCGCACGCTTCACTCGGTGGTCCGCGCGCGGCCCGAGATCGCCCTCGCGCTCTCGGGGGCCGCCGACATGCTCGAGCTCCCCCACCGCGACGAGGTGGGGCTCGTGCTCGGGGACGTCCGGGCGGCCCGGCTCGGCTACTGGCACGACCTCGACGCGGCCGAGGCGCTCGCGGGGCGGGGCGGTCCCGCGGCCTCCACGTGGCTCGGGGCGCTCGCCCCGCATTGCCTCGGGCTGGCCCTCTCGGACCGCGCGGGCTCGGAGTGCTTCCTCCCCCCCGGGACAGGCCTCGTGGACTGGCGAGCCGTCGCCTCCGACGCGCCCCGCGGCGCCGTCCGGACGCTGCGGGTGGACCCGCGCTGGGACGAGGCGGCGCTCCGGACGGCCGTGGACACGCTCGAGACGAGGGGGTTGGCATGAAGCTGCTCGGTCCCGTGACCGCAACCGCACTCCTCCTCTCCGCGTGCGGCACTCCGGTCCCCCTCGGCGACGTGCGGGTCGTCTACCACTCCACCGGGGGCAAGGGAGCCCTCCCCGAGCTGGGGGGACGGAAGTACGAGGGGGTGACCCTCTCCTTCGTGAACCGCGGGAGCGCCCGCTACGTGAAGGAAGGGGGCCTACCGGCGGACGCCGCCGACCGGAACCTCAAGGTGATCCCCGACGGGCTCATGCAGGACCTGCTCGAGAGGCTCGACGAGCACGGGTTCCGGGAGATGGCGCAGCGCGGGGGCGATCCCGAGTCCGTCCTCCGCTCCGGCGCGCCCGGGATCCTCGTCGTGGACCGGGGCGACGAGCGCTGGGTGCTCGCCGAGCCGCGCGGCGACCGGGTCCGGGCCGCGGCGTTCTCCCGGATGAAGCGCGAGCTGATCGAGATCCACCAGGAGCGGACCCAGTTCCACGTGGCCGAGGGGACGCCCGGGGAGAGCCCCTTCGGAGCGGGGGGACGGTGAAGGCCCGCGCGAAATCGTCCGCCGACGTCCTCGTGGTGATCCCGGCGCGCCTCGGCGCGGAACGGCTCCCGGGGAAGCCGCTGCTGCGCGAGACGGGCAAGTACCTCGTCCAGCACGTCTGGGATCGGGCCCGCGAGTGCCGCTGCGGGGCGCGCGTCGTGCTCGCCACCGACGACCCCAAGATCCTCGACGCGGCCGAGTCGTTCGGGGCCGAGGCGATCCTCACGGCGAAGACCCACCGCTCCGGGACCGACCGCGTGGCCGAGGTGGCGCGCCTCTCGGCGGAGCCCCTCGTCGTGAACTTCCAGGGGGACGAGCCGGAGCTGCCCGGGACGGTCGTGGACGAGGTCGTGAAGCTCCTCCGGGAGCCCGACGTGGAGATGTCCACGGTGGCGGCGCCCCTCTCGGACCCCTCCGACATGCAGAACCCCTCCGTCGTGAAGGTCGTGACCGACGCGGCCGGGTTCGCGCTCTACTTCTCGCGGGCCCCGATCCCGTTCCCCCGGAGGACGGGGGACGGCGCCGCGGTCCCCCGCCGGCACGTCGGGATCTACGGGTTCCGCCGCGAGGCGCTCTTCCGCTTCGTCGCGTGGCCGCCGGCGCCGCTCGAGATCGCCGAGAGCCTCGAGCAGCTGCGGGCCCTCGCGAACGGGCTCCGGATCCGCGTCGGGGAGACCGCGCATCCGGGAGGGGGAATAGACACTCCCGAGGACTACAATCGGTTCGTGCAGCGAGAGCGTACACGGGCCGGAACAGGAGGCCGATGAGCCGGCACATCTTCGTGACGGGCGGGGTCGTCTCCTCGCTCGGGAAGGGCCTCACGGCCGCCTCGATCGGGCTCCTCCTCGAGAGCCGAGGGGTGCGGGTGAGGCTCCAGAAGCTCGACCCCTACCTGAACGTGGACGCAGGCACGATGAACCCGTTCCAGCACGGGGAGGTCTACGTGACGCCCGACGGCGCCGAGACCGACCTGGACCTCGGTCACTACGAGCGGTTCACGAAGGGCGTCGTGGACCGGAACTCGAACTTCACCGCGGGGCGGATCTACCGGACCATCCTCGAGAAGGAGCGCCGCGGCGACTACCTCGGGGGGACGATCCAGGTGATCCCGCACGTCACGAACGAGATCAAGGAGGCGCTGCGGGTCGTCGCCACCGACGACGCCGACGTCGTGATCACCGAGGTCGGGGGGACGGTGGGCGACATCGAGTCGCTCCCGTTCCTCGAGGCGATCCGGCAGTGGGGGCTCGAGGTGGGGCGTGGGCGGGTCGCCTACGTGCACCTGACGCTCCTCCCGTTCCTGCGCGCGGCGGGCGAGGTGAAGACGAAGCCCTCCCAGCACAGCGTCGCGCAGCTCCGCGAGATCGGCATCCAGCCCGACGTGCTCATCTGCCGCACCGAGGTCCCGATGGACGAGGGGATCCGCGGGAAGCTCTCGATGTTCTGCAACGTCCCCCGCGACGCGGTGATCGAGGAGCGCGACGTCGAGGTCTCGATCTACGAGGTGCCGCTCGTGCTCGCGCGGCAGGGGCTCGACGACCTGCTCGTGAAGATGCTCGGGCTCACGACGGCGCACGAGAGGAACCTCGACGAGTGGACGCGGATCCTCGAGATCCTGCGCTCCCCCCGCGAGACGGTCGAGATCGCGGTCGTCGGGAAATACATCGCGCTCCACGACGCCTACAAGAGCATCTACGAGTCGCTCGCCCACGGGGGGATCGCGCACGGGGTCCGGGTGAAGATCCGGAAGGTCTCGTCGGAGGCCATCGAGCGCGACGGGCCCGAGGCGCACCTCCGGGGGGCGGCGGGCATCCTCGTCCCGGGCGGGTTCGGCGACCGCGGGATCGAGGGGAAGGTCACGGCGGCCCGCTACGCCCGCGAGAGGAAGGTCCCGTACTACGGGCTCTGCCTCGGCATGCAGATCGCGACGATCGAGATGGCGAGGAACGCGTGCGGGCTCTCCGGCGCCCACTCGACAGAGTTCGCGCCCGGGACGCCGCACCCGGTCATCACGCTCATGGACGCCCAGAAGGAGGTCACGGCGAAGGGGGGCACGATGCGGCTCGGGGCCTACGCCTGCCGGCTCACGCCGGGCACGAAGGCCGCGCGCGCCTACGGGGTTCCCGAGGTGCGCGAGCGCCACCGGCACCGCTTCGAGTTGAACAACCGCTATCGGGCGGCGCTCGCCGAGCGCGGCATGATCTTCTCGGGCGTGAACCCGGAGCTGGACCTCGTGGAGATCGTGGAGCTCGCCGACCACCCCTGGTTCGTGGCCGTGCAGTTCCACCCCGAGTACCAGAGCAAGCCGACGGCCCCGCACCCGCTCTTCCGCGACTTCGTGGGCGCCGCGGTCGAGCAGCAGCACCGGGAGGTGGCGACGGCCCGCCAGGCCTCGGCGGCCCAGTCCCCGACGGAGGCGATCCGGAACTGATGGGCGGTGCCGAGGAACGTCGTCTCCCCGAGCCGAGCTTCGACGCCCTCGTGGCCGGTCTCGCGACCCAGGCCCTCCTCGGGATGGGGGCCCTGAAGCCCCCGCCCGGCCACGAGGTCCGGGTGGACCTGGACCACGCCAAGTTCACGATCGAGCTGCTGCGGATCCTCCGCGAGAGGACGAAGGGGAACCTCTCGGCCGAGGAGGAGTCGGCGCTCGACGAGCTGCTGCACGACCTGAGGATGCGGTATGTGGCCGCACTGAGCTCGGCATCCCCAAAGGCGTGACCACGCGCGCACGGGCGGCGGTGCTCGGGCTGCTCGGGCTCGGGGCCGGGGCTGCGCCCGGCGCCGGGCCCGAGCAGTTCCGCGTCCCCGCCCTCTGGGAGTACGGCCCGCCGCTCCTCTCGCCCGAGCCGCGGGAGAAGGACCGCAGCCGCGCGCAGAAGGACCCCACCGTGGTCTTCCACGAGGGGCGCTGGCACGTCTTCATGACGGTGAAGCTCCCCGGGAGGACGGCCATCGAGCACGTCTCGTTCGAGAGGTGGGAGGAAGCGAACGCGTCGCGGCGGACTCTCCTCGCCGTCTCCGAGAGCCAGTACTTCGGCGCGCCGCAGGTCTTCTACTTCAGGCCGCACGCGAAGTGGTACCTCGTCTACCAACTCGGGGTCCACGGCTCGAAGAAGATGTGGGTGGCCTATTCGACGACCGCGGACATCGCCGACCCGGGTTCGTGGACGAAGGCGCGCCCCATCCTCGACGGCGGCCCCGACGATCCGCGCGAGGTCGGGGGGCTCGACTACTGGATCGTCTGCGACGCGGCGCGCGCCTATCTCTTCTTCACGAGCCTCGACGGCCGGATGTGGCGGCTCTGGACCGACCTCGCCCGGTTCCCCGAGGGCTTCGGCCACTGCGCCGTGGCGCTCCGGGCAGCGCTCTTCGAGGCGAGCCACACCTATCGGCTGAAGGGGCGCGACCAGTACCTGACGATCGTCGAGGAGAACGGTCAACGCTACTACAAGGCCTACCTCGCCGACCGCCTCGACGGCGAGTGGACCCCGGTCGCCGACACGGCCGAGAGGCCGTTCGCCGGCTGGAAGAACATCCGGCCCGCGCCGGGGGTCGAGCCCTGGACCGACAACGTGAGCCATGGGGAACTCCTCCGCGACGGGAACGACGAGACGATGACCGTGGACCCGGGCCGGCTCCGGTTCCTCTTCCAGGGGATGCTCGAGAGCGAGAAGGCCGGGAAGGGGTACGGGGCGTTCCCGTGGCGGATCGGACTGCTCACGCCGGTGGCGACCGATCCGAAGGGCGGGAAGTAGAATCCCCTCCGTGGCCCGCGTCTGCGTCGTCCACTACGGCGAGATCGGCGTGAAGGGGAAGAACCGACCCCTCTTCGAGAGGCGGCTGCGGGAGAACCTCGTGGCGGGGCTGCGGGGCTGCGGGGCCGGCTCGGTCCGGCGAGGGTCGGGGCGGATCGTCGTGGACCTGCCCGACTCGGCCGTCGAGGACGAGGCGCTCGCGCGCGTCTCGGCGATCCCGGGAGTCGTCTGGGCCGCGGCCGCCGACCTGGTGGACCTCACGGTCGAGGCGATCACGGCGCGCACGGTCGAGGTGGCCGCCGCCGACTCGGCCGCGTCCGCCCGGCCCTTCCGCATAGACACCCGGCGCTCGAACAAGCTCTTCCCCGCGAAGTCGGCCGACGTGAACCGCGTCGTCGGCGCCGCCGTCCAGAAGGCGACGGGGCGGCCCGTGGACCTCTCGGGCGCCGGCTCCACCTACTCGATCGAGATCGGCGAGAAGGCGGCCTTCGTCTTCACGCGGCGGGTCGAGGGGCCGGGCGGGCTCCCCGTCGGCGTCTCGGGTCGGCTCGTCGCGCTCGTCTCGGGCGGGCTCGACTCCCCCGTCGCCGCGCACCGGATGATGCGGCGCGGGGCCGAGATCGTCGTCGCCCACTTCTGGAACGACACGGTCGCCTCGCGCGAGGTCGTCTCGAAGATCGAGGACCTCTGCGCGGCGCTTGCGCGCGCCCAGGGCCGGGTCCCGTACTGGATCGTCCCGTTCGGGGACCTCCAACGGGCGATCGTCGCGCGGGTGCCGGACAAGTGCCGGATGCTGGTCTACCGGCGCGTCATGTTCCGGCTCGCGGACAGGATCCGGGACCGCGAGCGCGCCGGCGGGCTCGTCACGGGCGACTCCCTCGGGCAGGTCGCCTCGCAGACCCTCGAGAACATCGGCGTCCTCTACGCTGCCGCGCGCCCGCCCGTCTTCGCGCCGCTCGCCGGGAGCGACAAGAGCGAGATCGTGGCCGAGGCGCGGAGGATCGGGACCTACGACGTCTCGATCCGGCCCTACCCGGACTGCTGCAGCTTCCTCGTCGCCGACCACCCGCAGACGCGGGCGACGCTTCCCGAGATCGAGGCGATGGAGGCGTGGGAGATGGGTCCGCTGCTCGACGCGGCGATGGAGAGGGCGGAGCGGCGCGTGGCCATCCTCGACGCGGCGACACGGCGACACCCTTCGGCAGGCTCAGGGCACGGCGGCGACGCGGAGCGAGGTGCGAACGGGGACCCGATGCGCGTTGGGAAGGAACAGGAGCCCGGAGGGCGACGAGGGGGGGCGAGCGTCAGCGAGCAACTGGGGGGAGGCGGAGTCCGCGGAGCCTCCCCCCACCCGAGGTGAGCCGAGGGCCGCTGGCGTAACCACGCCTCCGGCGCGTACCCCCGCCGCCGAAGGCGGCACGAGCACGGAGGATGCAACGACCGCGGGGGCCGGGCGGGCGTGAGCTACCAGCCGACGTGGCCGCGGGCCAGGAGCTGGATCGCGAGGTAGCTCGCCGTCGTCCAGGCGAAGCCGACCTGGCGGTCGTTGTTCGAGTGGAGCTTCTGGGTCTCGGCCGTCGGACGGGCGGAGAACGAGCCGTCGGGGCGCCGGGCGGCGAGGAACTCCCGGCGGAACGGCTCCTGGAACGCGGCCCAGGTCTTCGCGCCGGCCGCGTGGGCCATCATGCCCCCCGCGAGATAGTGCATGACGGGCGAGACATGCCCCTTGTAGAGGTCACCGAAACCGCGTGCGGCGAACTTGACCATCCTCTCGTGCATCGGGTGGCGCTCGAGGTACAGCGCCTCGAAGGCGACGGCCGCGCCGGCGGTCCGGCCGGGGTCCCCCATGCCCTTCTGGCCCTGGCGAGTGCTGTAGCCGACCCCTCCGCCGCTCGAGCAGGCCTCGATGTAGGCGACGGCCCGGTCTATCGGGGCCTGCGGCACCTCGACGCCGGCCTGCCGCGCGAGACCGAGCGCGAGGAGGCACCAGTTCGACATGATCTCGAGCTCGACGTAGTTGAGCGCGTTCGGCCCCCCCGGCCCGTGCGCCCACCCCCCGCTCGCCTCCTGGTTCCGGACGATCGCCTGCGCGACCGCGGCGAGCTTCGCCTTCACCTCCGCGTCGGGCGCGCGGCGGTGGACGAGGCCGAGGAAGGCGCCCCCGTAGCCGAGGGACCAGTTCACCTGGCTCCAGTTCGCGCCGCCGGTCCCCTTCGGGACGGTGCCCTCGTCGCCCGCGGTCTGGATCACGTAGCGGACGGCGCGCCGGAGGGCGGAGGCGTGGGGTCCGTCGGAGGGGGTGCTGCCGCCGGCGAGGAGGGCCAGGCCGGAGAGCGAGGTCACGGCCACGTGGCCGTTCTTCCCGCCGAGGTTCGAGGCGAACGACCCGTCGGGCTGCTGCTGGGAGACGATCCAGTCGAGCGACTGCGCGACCATCCTCTCGCAACGCTCGCACTTGTGCGGGCACGTCGCCGCGTGCTTCCCCAGCGCTGGGAACGGGACCTTGAGCGTCTCGGGCTTCCCGCCGCGCATCACGGTCACCGGGAGAACCGGCGACTTCAGCCCCGTCACCGCTTCGATCGCGTCCACGAGGTAGTAGACCGGGTCGGCCCTCCTCGGGAACGGCTGCCCCGCGAGCGCGACGATCTCGTCTCCGCGCTGGAGCCCCCCGGCCGCCGCGGGGCCGTCGGGGAAGACCCCCGCCACACGGATCCCCTTCCCGTCCGGGAGCGGGTTCCCCGTCGCGCCGAGGAGCCCCAGGTTCCAGTCGTCCGGCTCCTGCGCCGGCATCCGCGGCGGCGCCTGCACGCCGGGGACCTGGAGGAGGAGCGCGAGGGCGGCGGCGAGCACGGAGATGGAAGCCTATCTCGGTGGGGGGCGCGTCGCGAGGTTGAGCGAACCTCCCGAGGGCGGGCATGCAGGGGACGGGACGGATCCCCCGCCGCTATCCATCTCGGAGCTCCGGAGCGCTGATCAGGAAAGTGTCGCGCACTTCGGGTGGGACCTTCCGATCCAGGAACTCCTTGAGGGCGCGGCGAAGGGGGTCGAGCAGCTCCCGATAGATCTTCTCGCACGCGGCCTCGTACTGCGGGTCGGGATCGGGAGGGCCCGGGAGTTCTTTGGCTTCGGGATCGCCGGGATGGCGTCGCTCATGCTCGAGGTCTTGTCGTCCCCGTGCGACACAGTAGGAGGCGCTGTGGCGTACGAGCAGCGAGATGAACTCGCGCCGCATGTCCGGGTCGGGACGGCAACGATCCTCCCATGCCGTCCCGAACTGCTCGGCCCATCGGATGAGTGGGCGGTAGGCGGCGTGAAACGCGGCCCACTGGACATCCTCCTCGGCCGTCAGGGTTGCAATCTCCAGCCTCAGAGCCTGCTCGAATTCGGGCCGGGTCCTTCCGTACTCGGCGATTCTCTTCTGCGCGATCCGTTCCTCGATCATCTGGCGCAGCGCCTCGCGCGCCTCGTCTCGCTGGTCGAACGGAATCTCGACCTCGCGCACGGCATCCCGGGCGGCGGGACCGGCGTCGGGCGCTTCGACCTTCCGGCGATCTCCGGCCTTCGCTTGTTCCAGCCTGCCGAGCCTCTGTTCGATCTCCTCGAGCCGCTTGAGGATGTCGCTGAGCAAGTCTCCTGGGGGCGGCGCCCCCGGCGGCGGGTCGGCCGTGAGGCCCGGCGGGAGGAGCGCCGCGGCGGGCGACGCCGCCACGGCCGGCGCCGCGGGAGCCGGGGCCGGCGCGGGGCGGAGCCAGTTCCCGACCGCCAGCCCGCCGGCGAGCGCCGCGAGCACGATTGCCGCCAGCTCCCCCGTGCGGAGCCCGGTCCCGCCCTTCGCCTCCGATGCCACGGCCGCTATTCTATGACGCGCCAGAGGCGCGTCATGCCGAAGCTCGTCGCCGAATCCGGGCAGTTCCAGGGGGCCGAGTACCCCCTTGCCTCAGCCCCCGTCGTCCTCGGGCGGCTCCCCCAGAACGACATCCAGGTGAACGACAACAAGGCCTCGCGCCGGCACACGCGACTGCAGCCGCAGGGCGCCGACTGGTTCGTCGAGGACCTCCAGTCGTCGAACGGCACCTACCTGAACGGGAAGAAGCTCGCGGGCCCGATGGCGCTCCGTGACGGGGACAAGATCTCGATCGGGACGACGATCTACCGGTTCGTCCTGGTCGGCACCGCGACCGGTCCCCCGCCCCCGAAGGTCCCGCTGGCCCCCGCCGCCACGCGCACGGTCCCCGCGCCCGCCGCCGCCCCGCGCCCTCCCGCGCCCCCTCCGGTTCCCGTTCCCGGTCCCGCAAGGCCCGCGCCAGCCCCTGCCCGTCCCCCCCTCGACGCCGCCACCCCGCCGACCGCCCAGATCCCTCTCGGCCGGGCCCCGCCCGCTGCCGTGCCGAAGCCGGTCCCTGCCCCCCCAAGCCTGCGTCCCGCCCCCGCCCCC
>JAKEIC010000305.1 GCA_022614695.1 Planctomycetales bacterium
GCCGAACCCGAGGTTCGGTTCACGCCAAGCGGCCAAGCGGTGGCCAACGTGCGCTTGGCGACTAATGAAACCTGGCGCGATCGTGAGCCCGGGCTCGTCGCCGCCGACCGGCGCCACCACGCCCACGAGATCTACTTCGCCCGACCGGTCGGGTGGAGCGAGTACATCGCCGGCAAGGGCGCCACCGTGGCCGCCTACATCGGCCTGATCACGCTCGCCCCCGCGACGCTCCTCTACGTCCTCGGGGTCCTCGTCTCGCCCTCGGGCGAGGCGATCCTCCAGACGGCGCACCTCCTGCCGCGGCTCGTCCTCGTCTGGCTCCTCTGGGGCGTCGGCGTCGGTCTCCCCGCCCTCGCCCTCTCGTCGCTCGGGACCAGTAGCCGGCTCGTGGCCTTCCTCTGGATCGTCCTCTGGATCGGCTCGGAGATCCTCTCGACGGCCGTCCGGTTCGTCTCGATCGTCGTGCGGGTCGTCGCGGAGGGGCGGACGGGCGGCCCCGACGCGATCACGCCCCGCGACTGGAACGCCCCTCACTGGAGCGGGGTGCTCTCCCTCTCGGACAACCTCACGGCCGCGGCGCACGGGATCCTCGGGGTGGCCGACGCGACCGCCGGGATCCCGCTCCCGAAGGCCCCCCGGCAGCTCCTCGAGCAGCTCTCGCCGTCGCACTCGCCCGCGCTCGCCTGCGTGGCGCTCATCGCGCTCGGGCTCCTCTCGCTCGCGGTCCTGCGGGCGCGCGTGCGGCCGGAGGGGGCGCAATGAGCGCGGCCTCGCCCGCCGTGCCCGCTGTGCCCGCCGTGCCAGCCGTGCCAGCCGTGATCGAATGCCGGGGCCTCACGCGCTGGTACGGGCCGGTCGTCGGCCTCGCGGACGTGACCCTCGAGGTCCCCCCCGGGATCACGGGGCTCCTCGGCCCGAACGGGGCCGGTAAGACCACCTTCATCCGCTGCGTGACCGGCCAGCTCCGTCCGAGCCGAGGCGAGGTGCGCGTCCTCGGCGGGGACCCCTTCGCGAATCGGCGGGTCCTCTCCCGGCTCGGGTACTGCCCCGACGAGGACGGGCTCTACGAAGGGCTCACGGCGACGCGGCTCGTGACCCTCCTCGTGCGAGTCCACGGGTTCGGCGGCGCGGAGGCGCGGCGGCGGGCCGACGAGGCGCTCGCCCGGGTCGGGCTCTCGGCCGCCGCCGGCCGTCCGGTCCGCACCTTCAGCAAGGGGATGCGACAGCGCGTGAAGCTGGCGCAGGCGCTGGCGCACGGCCCCGACCTGCTCGTGCTGGACGAGCCGCTCACCGGGACGGACCCGGTCGTGCGGAAGGACCTCCAGGACGGGATCCGGGCCTACGCGGCGGGGGGCGGCTCGGTCCTCGTCTCGAGCCACGTTCTCCACGAGGTCGAAGCCCTCACGAGTCGCGTCGTCGTCCTCCTCGGGGGGCGGCTCCTCGCGGTCGGCGAGGTCGGGGAGCTGCGGGCCCTCATGGAGGACATCCCGCACCGGATCCGGGTGCTCTGCGACCGGCCCCGGGACCTCGCGCGGGCCCTCTTCTCGGCGGCGGACCTCCAGGGGCTCGAGATCCTCCCGGACGGCATCGAGGCGAGGACCCGCAAGCCCGGGACGATCTTCGGGGCGCTGCCCCGGCTCGTCGCGGAGACGGGGGTTTCGGTCACCGAGGTCCGGTCCGAGGACGTGGACCTGGCGTCGGTCTTCGCCTACCTCGTGCGATGAGCGAGGGCCCCGCCATCACCCCCGTCTCCCCCATCACACCCATGAGTCCTGGCGCCGACGCCCCGGCGGAGCGGTCGCCCGTGCTCGCGCTGGCGGGCGTCGCGCTCCTCGAGGCGTCGGCGCTCGCGGCCCCCCGGCGCCTCGTCGTGCTCGTGCTGCTCTCGGTCCTCCCGCCCGCGGCGGCCCTGCTCCTCGACGCGATCCGCGCGGCGGAGCTCTCGGGAGAGGAGCGCA
This sequence comes from Planctomycetales bacterium, assembly GCA_022614695.1. Classification (GTDB taxonomy): domain Bacteria; phylum Planctomycetota; class JAKEIC01; order JAKEIC01; family JAKEIC01; genus JAKEIC01. The sequence continues at coordinate 1,959 of JAKEIC010000305.1, forward strand.
CGCTCTGGGTGGCGGGGTTCCTCTACATCGCGCACCTCCGGGCCCTGGTCCCGGTCGCGGCGCTCTACGTGGGCTCGTCGCTCCTCCCGGACGAGTCGGAGGGGGGGACTCTCCCGTACCTCCTAACCCGTCCTGTCCCCCGCGCCGGGATTCTCGGGGCGAAATGGCTCGCGGCCTGGGTCGCCGTGTCGGGGTTCGCCCTTGCGAGCGCCCTCGCGACCGCGCTGGCGTTCGGGATCCTGGGCGCGGGGGTCGGGGGCGTCCTCGCTCCGCTCCTCGTGGCGCTCCCCGCCGCGGCGGCCGCCTACCTGGCCGTCTTTGGGCTCCTTGGCGTCCTCACGTCGCGAGCGCTCATCCTCGGCCTCCTCTACGGCCTCCTATTCGACTTCCTCCTGGCCCAGACGCCGCTCCTCGCCCGCCGGATCGCCCTCGCGCACTGGGCGTCGTCGGCCCTCCTCCCCATGGGCTCGTTCCGGAATCTCCTCGACGCCTTCCCGATCCTTCCGGAGACCGTCGCCTCTCCCGCGTCGGCCTGGGTCGCACTCGCGGGGATCACCGCCGGGGCGCTCGCGCTGGGAGGCCTGCGCCTGCGCCACCGCCAGCACGCGCCGACGAGGGAGACGTAGACAGTTTGCGCTGAACCGTGGGCTGCTTCCTCACCGACTTCGGCCTTGCCAAGTCCGTCGCGACGGGGAGCAAGCTCACCCGCACCGGCGAGGCGCTCGGGACCCCGGCGTACATGTCGCCCGAGCAGGCGCGGGGACAGGTCTCTGCTCTCACGCCCGCGACGGACCTCTGGAGCCTGGGAGTCGTCCTCTACGAGATGCTGGCTTCGCGGCAGCCCTTCGAGGGGGAGAGCACGGCCGCGGTGATCGGGGGCGTCCTGCTCCGCGCTCCCGCGCGGCTCCGGACGGCCCGGCCGGACATTCCGCGCGGCCTGGAGCGTGTCGTCGCCGCGGCCCTCGCCAAGCGCCCCGCGGAGCGGTACCGTGAAGCGGGGGCTCTCCGGGAGGACCTCGAGCGCCTGCTTCGGGGCGAGAGGCCGCGGGCGCGCCCGCCCGGGTCCCGGCGGCGGCGCCTCCTCGCGACAGGCGCCGCGCTCGCCGTCCTGACGTGGGCGGCGTGGCTCATCCGGCCGGAGGCTACGGCGCCCCCCTCCCCACCCCCCGCGGCCGCCTCCTCCCGAGCCGAGGCCCTGGCGAGGCAGGCGATCGGGCTCCGGGTCACGGCGCCCGAGGAGGCGGTGCGACTCCTGGGGGATGCCCTCGCCGCGGAACCGGATCGCCACGATTGGCGGCTCGAGAGAGGCACGCTCCTGTGGGTCCTGGGACGGACGCGCGAGGCCCACGACGAGTGGGGGCGAATCCCCGAGGACTCGCCTCAGGGCCCTTCCGCGCGGCTGTCGGCCGTCCTCGAGGCGGTCCTCCGGCCGCCCGGGGGGGAGGACATCTCCCCGCGTCCCTTCCGCACGGACGGCGGGGGCCGGGAAGCACGCATCGTCCGGGCCCTCCGGGCCGGCGACGCGCGCGCCTGGGCCGCGGCCCGGTCGGAATTGGAGGGTCTCGAGGGCTGGGACGCGGCCTTCGCCCGGGCGCGCACGGAGAACCTCGACCCGTCGGGGGACAAGGCCGCCTCGATCCGGTGGTACGGGGAGGCGCTCGCGGAGGGTCCCCCTCGGGCCTGGCTCCACGCCTTCCGGGGGCGGCGGTGCTGGGAGGCCGGAGACCTCCGCGGCGCGCGGGAGGACTTCGAGGCGGGGCTCGCCCTCCTGCCCGGTTCCCCGGAGATCCTCTTGAGCCTGGGCTCCGTCCGGGACGAGCAGGGAGACCACGAGGGCGGGCTGCGCGACCTGAACGAGGCTCTCGCGCGTCGTCCGGAGTTCCCC
>JAKEIC010000306.1 GCA_022614695.1 Planctomycetales bacterium
CGAACGTCTTCCCGGCGCGGCCGGACGCGGGGCTGCCGCGGGCGGTGGGGGCGACGCTGCGGCGGGTCTTCGGCGAATCGGTCTGGTCGGCGAAGCTCCCCTACACGGGGAACGTGATGATGCTCGCGCGGCGCGACGCGAACCCCGGCGGGCCGGCGCCGCTCGACCGCCGCGCGCTCCTCGTGGTCGCCGCGGCGGCGCAAGCCGCCGCACGGGACGCGGCGGAGAGAGGGGAGGCGGACCAGCTCCTCCGGTGCTCGCGCCAGCTCGCATACGGCTTCGGGCCGGTGCCCGAGGGCGGGGAGGTCCTCACGGACGACCGGGCCCCCGTCGAGGTGCTCACGGACCGGGACCTCGCGGCGTCGAGGCGCCTCCTGATCGAGAAGGCCCGATGATCTCGGGCCTGCTGCTCGCCGCGGCCGCGTTCCTCCCCGGGCCTCAGGCGGCGCCGCCGGACGTCCGGGAGGAGGTGGAGGGGGCGCGGCAGGCCGCGAGGGCCCACCCGGAGGATGCCGGCGCGCGCCTCCGGCTGGGGCAGCTCCTCGTGGAGTACGGGGACCCGGCCGGCGCGGAGGAGCTCGAGGCGGCCGTGAAGATCGGGCTCCCGCCCGAGACGGAGCGGATGGCCCGCCGGTTCGTCGCGTTCGCTCGGCGAGAGGAGGGACGGGAGCGCGAGGCTCTCGAGATCTTCCGCCAGATCGCGACCCAGGCTCCGGCCGGCTCGCCCGACCGGGGGTGGGCGGACGCTGCCGTCCGGTCCATCGCCGGGGACCACGCCCGGATCGCCGAGATTGGGGCGTCGGAGTGGCGCTCGATCGCTCTCCTCGTCATCCTCGGGGCCCTCGCGGCGCTCGGGTTCGGGGCCGGGGCGCGGTCGGCGGCCCGGGGATCCCGGGGCATGGCGGGAGGTACGAGATGACGCAGGCCCACTCGACCGTGGCGGTCTGGGGCGAGCGCGACGCCGTCCTGGCCGCGCTCCTCGTGGCGACGCGGACCGTCGTCGCGGGTTCGGCGGAGCGCCACCGGTTCCTGGACCAGGCGCTCGACGCGCTCCTGCAGAGCTTCGACGTCCTCGTCACCGAGAAGTCCAAGAACATCGCCGTGGCCCTCTGGAGTCAGGGGGTCTGGACCATGATCGAGGATCCCCGCGGCGCGATCGCGGGGGACCCGGCCGTCCTCGAGCAGCTCTCCGACGAGGCGAACGCCCGCGTCGTCGCGAGGATCCACCGGCCCGAGGACAAGACCTACGGGCTCGCCGTCTACGACGACGGGAAGTGCCGGCGCCTCTACCTCCAGCTCGCCGGGGCGGTCATCGAGGACGCCGGCCGGCTCGAGGACGAGGACCCCGCCGTCGGCACCGATCCCGACCCGCTCGTGGACGAGGTGTGGGGGAACCTCGTGCCGATCGAGGAGGCGACCGAGATAGAGGTGAGGATCCTCCGGCCGACGTAACGGGAAACCCACCGAATTCCCGGGCGGGTCCCAATTGAAATCCCCCCGGAATCCCAATGTCACGCTTGACATTGGGAGATCGCCCCGTAGGATGCGCGGCCCCACGGAGGTTCCCATGCCCCGACGCATCACCTTGAAGGACCTCGAGTCGCAGGTCGAGGCCGTGCAATCACGGATCGAGGCGCTCGAGGGCAAGCGGGAGGGCCTTCTCGCGGACGCCGCGGCGATCGACGACGAGATCGCGTCGCTCCGCGGGACGCGAGGGCCGGGGCGGCCGCGGGGGCGCGGCGGCCGCCCGGGCCGCCCATCGCGACAGGCCGGTCGCCGCCCGGGACGGCCCGCGGGCCGGGAGGCTCGCCGCACGGGTCCCCGCAAGACCGGCCTCACCGACTTCATCCGCGCGAAGGTCGCGCGGAAGGCGCTCTCGGTCGCCCGGCTCACGAAGCTCGCCGGGAAGGCCGGCTACAAGAGCCGGAACCTCCCCCAGGTGATCCGCCTCATGGTGGGGAAATCCACCGACCTCCGCCGCAATCCGAACGACACGATCGGGACGAAGGGGCGCGGGGGGCGCCCCGCGAAGAGGGGCCGGCCCGCCAAGCGCGGCCGGAAGCCCGGCCGGCCGGCGAAGGCCCGGCGGCCGGCGAAGGCGACCGAAGCCCCTGCCTCCGCCGCGACCCCGGTCTCGGCCGGCACCGACTGGCAGGCGTAGAGGCTAGCGCGGAGCCGCCAGGTCCGCGCAGGCCCGGGCGACGGCGTCTTCGAGGGACTTGGCCGGCGCCGAGGCGCCCCGGAAGCCGTTCACCACCACGGAGAAGGCGAGCCGGCGGCCGCCGGGCGAGTCGGCATAGCCCGAGAGTGCCGACACGCCGTTCAGGTAGCCCGTCTTGGCGCGGACCCGGCCCCGGGCGGGCTCCTCGAGGAGGCGCTTCTTGAGGGTCCCCTCCTCGCCGGGCGCCGCGAGGCAGTCGCGGAAGAGGTCCCCGTGCGGGCTCCGGGCCGCGTGCGCGAGGATCCGGGCCAGCGCGTCGGCCGAGGCGCGGTTCTCCCGCGAGAGCCCCGAGCCGTCGGCGGGGCGGAGGGAGCCGTCCTCCAGTCCCGCCCCCGTGAGCGCCTCGACGACCGCCGCGGCCCCCGCCGCGAACGAACCCTCCCGGCGGGTCGCGCGTCCGAGCGTCTTGAGCAGGTGCTCGGCGTACAGGTTCTGGCTCCGCTGCAGGCAGACGGGCAGGGCGACGCGGAGAGGGGTCCTGTGGACGGCGAGCGGCACGCCGGGGCGCGCCGCCTCCGCGGCCGTCGCCCGGCGCGCCGGACCCTCGACCTTCACCCCGGCCCGGCCGAGACACTCGCGCAGCACGGTCCCGAAGAAGAGGGCCGGGTCCGCGATCGTGACGCTCGCCGGCTCCATCCCGGTCCCCGCGGAGACCCTCCCCGTGAGCCGGATCTCGTTCGTCCCGGGTTTCCTCTGGAACCCAAACTCGTTGCCCTTGCGGGTCGTCGTCGCCTCGTTCCGGAGCGAGACGAACGCGGTCTCGGGGTCGAGGCGCACGACCGGCGGCGCCCCGAGAGCGGCGGGCTCGACCGTCGCGTCCACGCACGCGTCGTTGAGAGTGAGGGCCGAGATCTCGGCGCAGTACCAGTTCGTGAGCTGGTCCTCGGGCCAGCTCGGGTGAACCCGGACGGCGTCGAAGGCGGAGTCGTCGCACAGGATCTCCCCGGACACCCGCCGGACCCCGGCCGCGCGGACCGCCTCGGCCCAGCGCTCGAGGGTCGCCGCGGCGCGGCCGCCTCCGAATCGGGCCGAGATCGTCGGGTCCCCCGAGCCCCGGACGAGGAGCGCCCCCGCGAGGGTCCCGTCGGACTCGACGTCCCCCTGGCGCAGGAGGGTCGTCTCCCAGGTCCAGTCGGGGCCGAGCGCCAGGAGGGCCGCCGCGGCGGTCGCGACCTTCTGGTTGCTCGCCGGGAGGAGCGGCCGCCCCGCGCCGTTCGCGTACAGGAGCCGGCCGGAGGCCACCTCGCGGACCGCGACCCCGACGATCGCCCCCCGGAGCCCGTCCGAGACGAGCGCCCGCTCGACCGCCTCGCCGAGGTCCCGCGGCCGGTCGGCGAGGCCGGGGGAGGCGCCGGTGAGGCCCAGGAGGGCGGCGAGTGCCGCGGGCCGGAGGGCGGACAGCATCCCCGTGATTATCGGCCGATCCGCGCCCCGCCTGGAGGGGGTAGAATCCCGGCCCCGTGCCTGCCGAGCCCCCCTTCCGGGACGTCCCGTTCATGGGGGTGATCTACGTCGTGGCGGAGGCCGAGAAGCTCGGCTACCACTCGGAAAACCCCGACTGGGTGAACCTGGGCCAGGGGATGCCCGAGGTGGGGCCGCTCCCGGGGGCTCCCCCCCGCGTCTCCCGGGTGGAGATCGAGCCCCGGGACCACGCCTACGGCCCCGTCGCCGGGATACGCGAGCTGCGCGAGGCCGTCGCCGACCTCTACAACGCCTGGTTCCGGAAGGGGAAGCGGTCCCGGTACGCCCCCGAGAACGTGGCGATCTCGGCGGGCGGGCGGCTCGGGCTCCTGCGGGCGGTCTGGGCCCTCGGGGAGCCGAACCTCGGGTACTTCACGCCCGACTACCCCGCCTACGAGGACTACCTGACGGGCGTCCCGCGGGTCTCCCCGGTCCACATCCCGCTCGCGGCGGAGGACGGGTTCGCGATCGAGCCGGCCGCCCTCGCCCGCGAGGTGGAGGCGCGGGGGCTCGGGGCGCTGCTCGTCTCGAACCCCTGCAACCCGACGGGCCGCGTCGTCCGGGACCGGGAGCTGGCGGCCTGGGTCGGCCTCGCCCGCGAGCGTGGCGTGACGCTCCTCCTCGACGAGTTCTACTCCCACTACGTCTGGGACGGCGCCGCGCCGGTCTCGGCGGCCGCCCACGTCGAGGACGTGGACGAGGACGGGGCGGTGATCGTGGACGGGCTCACGAAGGGCTACCGCTACCCCGGCTGGAGGATCGGCTGGACCCTCGGGCCCCGGAAGGTCATCGAGACGCTCACCCGGTCGGGAAGCGCGGTGGACGGCGGCCCCCCCCGGTGGCTGCAGAAGGCCGTGATCCCGCTCGTCGAGCCGGTGCGGGCCCGGCGGGAGACCGACGCCACGAGGGCGGCGTTCCGGCCGAAGCGCGACCTGACCGTGGAGAGGCTGCGGGGGATGGGCCTCCGCATGCCCCGCGAGCCGGAGGGGACGTTCTACGCCTGGGCCTCGGTCGAGGACCTCCCGCCGCCCCTCGATGACGGGTTCTCCTTCTTCCGCGCGGCGCTCGAGAGGAAGGTGATGACGGTGCCCGGCGTCTTCTTCGACGTGAACCCGGGGAAGCGCCGGCCCGGCACGTCGCGGCTCCGGCAGTACCTCCGGTTCAGCTACGGCGCGCCGATCGACGCCGTGCGGAAGGGGCTCGACCGGCTGGGCGAGATGGTGGCGGAGGCGGGGCGGGGCCAGGGTCGCGCGGGGCGTCGGCCCCGGGCCGGAGCGGGGGCGCGGAGGTGAGGAAGCTCCTCGGGGCGCTCCTCGTCGCCGGCCCGGCCCTCGCGGCCGCCGCCGCGCCGGCCCAGGACGCCCCGAAGGACGAGAAGAAGGCCCCCGGGGAGGCCGGGAAGCCCGCCGAGGCCGCGCCCGCGCCGGCCGCGCAGGCGGTGAAGGTCGTCCGGGACATCCGCTACGTCGAGGGGGAGGGGGCCGATCCGGAGAAGCACCTCCTCGACCTGTACGTCCCGGAGGGGAAGACGGGGGCGCCGGTCCTCCTCTTCATCCACGGCGGGGCCTGGTCCATCGGCGACAAGAAGTTCCACCCGAACGTGGGGCGCGCCTTCGCCTCGCGGGGGATCCTCACGGCGCTCGCGAGCTACCGCCTCTCGCCGTCGGTGAAGCACCCCGAGCACGCGCGCGACGTCGCCCGCGCGATCGCCTGGCTCGTCGCGCACGCGGCCGAGCACGGCGGGGACCCGAAGAGGCTCGTCCTCTCGGGCCACTCGGCGGGAGGGCACCTCGTCACGCTCGTGACGCTCGACCCGACCTACCTCGCCGCGCACGGGCTCGAGCCGAAGGCGATCCGCGGGGTCGCCGCGATCTCGGGCGTCTACGTGATCCGGCCGGAGGGGGAGTCCTGGGGCGACTTCCCGGCCGTCTTCGGGACCGATCCCGAGGTCCGGAAGAAGGCCTCCCCGCTCACCCACGTGAAGGGGGACCACCCGCCGTTCCTCGTCCTCTTCGCCGAGCGCGACTTCCTCGGCCTCCCCGCGCAGGCGCGCCTCCTCCACGCCGCGCTCGAGAAGGCGGGCAGCGACTCGAAGCTCGTCGAGATCCCGGAGCGCGGGCACATTGACGAGATCTTCGCCGTCGGCCGCCCGGGCGACCCCCTCACCGAGGAGATCGCGAAGTTCGTGGGGCGGGTGAGCCTGCCAAAGGGGGACGCCGGGGCCGCCCCCGTGAAGTAGCGGCTCCCGCGCCTCGGGCGCGGGCGTGGTACACTCGGACCCGCATGAGCCGGGGGTGGCAGGCCCGAGGTGGGGGAACGCTGGGGCTCCTCTTCGCGCTCTCAGGCGCGGCCGCCGCGCAGTCCGCCGAGGAGTCTCGGATGCTCGCGCACTCGAACCTCCACCGGCGCGGGGTGGACCTGGAGCCGTTCGTCCTCGACTCGGAGCTCTCGGCCTCCTGCATGAAGCACGCCCTCTACCTCGACCGGAACAACCAGAACGGGCACGACGAGGACCCGCGGCTGCCGCTCTACTCGAAGGAGGGACACGAGGCGGGGCAGGCGTCGGTGCTCGCCTACAGCTCGCCCGAGGTCTCGGTGGACCTGTGGATGGACTCGTTCCTCCACAGGATCCCGATCATCACGCCGATCGGGGACAAGGCCGGCGTCGCCTGGTACGCGGGGAAGAACATGACCGTCGCCGCCCTCGACTCGCGCCGCAAGCAAGACGTCTCCAGGAATCCCGACCGCGTCATCCTCTGGCCTCCTGAAGACGCGGTCGGGATTCCTACCCAGATGAGCAACGAGATCCCGAACCCGACTCCCTACCCGCGCTCGGACCAGGCGGGCTACCCGGTGACGGTCACGTTCCACGCGCGGAAGAAGCTCACCAAGGCCTCGGGGCGGCTGACCGTCGGCCTCGAGGTCGTCCCGTGCTTCTTCACGTCGCCCGAGGAGCCGACGGTGGCGGGGGCGCTCCTCCAGCAGAACTCCCTCGCGCTCACCCCGAAGGGGCCGGTGAAGCACGGGGCGCTCCACCGGGCCGAGTTCTCGGTGGAGGTGGACGGGGAACCCCGGACGATCGCGTGGACCTTCACCACGGGGAACCGGCGGGACCTCTTCAAGTGGATCGAGCGCCGCGTGGCCGGGAAGATGGCGGCCGAGGCGCGGGCGGCGCACGAGAAGGGGAAGGCCGAGGCGGCGGCCTCGTCGGTCGCGCGCCGCGTCGTGGGGGACGCGGTCCGGGCGCTCCGCGCGGCGACCGACGAGACGCTTCCGAGGGCGCTCTCCGAGGCCCGCGCCACGCTCGCCGCGCTCCCGCCCGCCGAGCGCCTCCCCCTCGCGGCCGAGATCAAGGCCGTCGAGGACCGCGTGGCCGAGGACGTGGACCGGGCGGCGGCCTCGGCGGCGAGGCTCTCCGCCGAGGGCCGCCACGGCGAGGCGATCGCGGCGCTCGAGGCCGTCCAGTCCCGCGCCGCCCTCGTCCCCGCGCGGGCGGCCGAGGTCGAGGGGCTCCTCGATCGCGCCCGCGAGGCGGGAGCCGACGCCTCCGCGCCCGCGTGGACGACCCTCCTCGAGTCCAAGCTCGCGCCGGGCGACCGGGCCTGGATGCTTCCCGCCGCGCCGCCGGATCACCTACGGGAAGAGGACGGCGGGCTCGTCCTCGACGCACGCAAGGACCCGGTCGCGCTCGCCTACCTCGGCCCGGCCGAGGGCTGGAAGGACTACGACCTCTCGCTCGAGGTCCAGGTCGAGGGCGGGGCCTTCCTCTGCGCGCGGGCGCGGCTCGCCGACGACGGGACGTTCTGCGGGACCTTCTTCCCGCTCGAGGCGACGGCCGCGCGGTGGACCGAGCTGACGGTCCGCGTCCGCGGGGCCTCGATCACGGTCCGCTGCGGTCCGGGGGAGCAGACAAAGACGGCCGAGCAGCCCGCCGGCGGGTTCGCGCTCCACGTGGGACGCGGCGAGCGGCTTCGGGTCCGGAAAATCCGCGTGCGCGTCCGGCCGGACGCCGACCCCTCCGCGACGGCGGGCCGCTAGCCGCCCTTGATCTGCGGCAGGATCCTCGCCGCGTGCTCGCCCTGCGGCGTGTCCTTGTAGTCCGAGGCGAGCTGCTCGAGGATCTTCGTCGCCCCGGCCTGGTCGCCGCGGTTCCAAAGCTCCCCGGCCTGCGAGAGCAGCATCTCCGCCGCGGCCCCCGCGTAGGCCTTCCGGCCCGCCTCGTCCCCCGCCTCCTTGGCCTTGTTCACGAGCTCGACGAGCGCCGCCTGCGCGCCCGCCCCGTCCCCCGACCCGGCCTGGCAGCGGGCGCGGGCGATCCGGCACGCGATCGCGTCGGGCCCGGCCGAGCCGAGCGTGCCGAGGCAACGGTCGTAGGTGGCGAGCGCCGCCGCAGGGTCCCCGGACTGCGACTCCGCCGCCGCGAGCGCCATCCAGCGCGCGGCCGTGCCTTCCTTCTCCGCCGCCTTCCTGAGGAGCGGGAGGGCCTGCGCGAACTGCCTCCGGTCGAGGTACTCCTGCGTGAGATTCGTCCAGAGAGCCGGGTCGTCGTACTTCGCCACCGCCTTCACGAATCCCTGGAAGTCCCTCTCCTTGCGCGAAGCCTCGGCGGCGGTGGCGACGATCTCGCCCGGCGACCGGCCCACCTCGCTCGTCACGAGGCCGCCGTCCGCCGAGAGGAAGAGCAGCGTCGGGTAGCCCTGGACCCCGTACTTCTCCATGAACTTCTCGTGGCCGGGCGTCGGGCTCTCCGTGCCGCCGGTGATCCGGCAGGCGACGTACTTCGAGGAGATCTCGCCGAGCGACTTGTCCTGGAGCGCGCCGCGCTCCATCTGCTGGCACGGCGGTCAGGGGGGCGCGGTGCGGTGGACGTAGACGAAGACGACCGAGTCGCCCTTCGCCTTCGCGGCCTTGGCGGCGTCTTCCCAGTTCTCGATCCACTGGATCTTCTCGTGGACGACCGGCGCGGGGGCCGGGGCCGGAGCCGGAGCGGGTGCGGGAGCGGGCGCCGGCGCAGCCTTCCCGGCCTTGCCCGACCCGGACTTCCCTGCCTTGCCGGCCTGCGCGAGGGCGGGGCTGGCCGACGCCGCCACGAGAGCGAGCGCGACCACGAGGTGGGAGAGCTTCACGGTTCCTCCTTCGCGCGGGCCACGGGCGCCCGGACGAGGAGGGGAATGCTACCAGACGAGGACCGCCGGTCCACGGCGACCGTATAATCCCGCCCCTCCATGGCCGGCGAGATCCTCATCGCCACACATGCGGATGTCTCCGCGTTCCGGGAGGCGGCGCCGCTCATCGAGTGGCTGATCGTGACCCATCTCGCCGGTCAACCCGAGAGATCGACGATGGACGAGGGTCTGCTCGGCATCCTCCCGGCCGACATCCGGGGCGAGGAGGCCAGGCGATCGGCCCTGAACCGCGCCCTGAGCACGCTCGAGCACACCCGGATCGGGGGGGCGCAGCTGCTGCGAAGGGAGGAGGTCGAGGCTCGCGAGGCGCCGGAGCTGACGGATCTGGGGAATCTGTTCCGCCTCAACGGCCTCCCCGAGGAGAGGCTCCTCAGGCTCCTCCAGGAGCGATCGCCGCGCACGATCGCCGAGATCCGGGAGCACAAGGACTTCGACGACGGGCGCGCCGGGAACGCCATCGGGACCTTGAAGCGAGCGGGGGTCATCTCGGTTCGGGGCCCGGAGGTTCACCTCGAGAAGCCGGAACTCCCCGAGGACGTCCGACGCCTCGCGACGATCCTGAAGAACTTGGGCTCACCGGGTGGCGACTGGGTCGGCGGGTTCGACGAGCGCGATTGGGCGGTGATCCGCGAGAACTCGCGGACGCGCGGCTCGGGTTCCGACCCCCTCCGAATCCGCTCCCAGAAGCGGTATCGGATCCGGCTGCTGGTCGAGTTCGACGCCTCCCATGAGTCCTTCGAGAGGACGGCAGAGAAGGCGATGGCCGGGTCGGTCGGCCCCCTCACCCCCGAGATGCTCCGGGACGGGACCTGGCGGGGGAAGGAGTTCCGGCGCTGGAACCTCGCGCTCCGCCCCGCCGCCCCGCCGATCGGGCGCCGCCACCCCTACCGCGAGTACCTCGACTCGGTGAAGCGGAAGCTCACGGCGATGGGGTTCGTCGAGATGGTCGGGAGCCTGGTCGAGACCGAGTTCTGGAACATGGACGCGCTCTACATGCCGCAGTTCCACTCGGCCCGCGAGATCCACGACATCTACCTCGTGAAGGACCCGCCCCGCGCCCGCGCTCTCCCGGCCGCGGTCGCGGCCCGCGTGGCGACCGCCCACCGGGACGGGGGCGGGACCGGCTCGACGGGCTGGCGCTACGAATTCGACGCCGACCGGAGCCGCCAGACGATCCTCCGCAGCCACGGGACCGTCCTCTCGGCGCGGACGCTCGCGAGCGCGCCGAAGGTGCCCGGAAAGTACTTCGCCGTCGCGCGCTGCTTCCGGCCCGACGTCGTGGACGCCTCGCACGCCGCCGACTTCTTCCAGATCGAGGGGATCGTGCTCGGGAAGACGATCAACTTCCGGAGCCTCCTCGGGCTCCTGCGCCTCTTCGGCTACGAGATCGCGCGCGCGACCGAGTGCCGCTTCGTGCCCGCCTACTTCCCCTTCACCGAGCCCTCGGTCGAGGTCCACATGCGCCACCCGACGCTCGGCTGGATGGAGCTCGGCGGGGCGGGGATCTTCCGGCCGGAGCTGACGAAGCCCCTCGGGGTGGACGTGCCCGTCATCGCCTGGGGACTCGGAGTGGACCGGATGGCGATGGTGGCGCTCGGCGTGGACGACATCCGGGACCTGTTCACGGCGGACCTTGCGAAGCTCCGGGAGATGAAGGTCCGAGCGGAGAGGCACTAGATGCCGACGATCTCGATCGCCCCCGGCGACCTCGACGCGCTGCTCGGACGGGCGCTCCCGGAGTCCGAGTGGGAGGCCCGCCTCGCCGCGGCGAAGGGGGAGCTGAAGGGCCGGGACGAGACGACCGGCGCCTGGCGCGTGGAGCTGAACGACACGAACCGCCCCGACCTCTGGTCGGCCGAGGGGATCGCGCGGCAGGTGCGGTCTCTGCTCGAGGGCGCGGCGGGCAAGCGCCAGGGGTATCCGGTCTTCGCCGGCCGCACCTCGCCCCGGCTCGAGATCCGCGTGGACGCCCGGCTCCGCGAGGTCCGACCGTACATCGCGGCCGTCCGCGCCCGGGGCGTCGCGATCACGGAGCCGATGCTGCTCGCCCTCATCGAGACCCAGGAGAAGCTCGCCGAGAACTACGGGCGGCGCCGCCGGTTCGCCTCGGTGGGGCTCTACGCGGCCGGGAAGCTCCGCTGGCCCCTCGACTACGCGGCGGTCTCGCCCGACGAGGCCCGGTTCGTCCCGCTCGGGTTCGAGCAGCCCCTCACCCTCCGCGAGATCCTCGAGAAGCACCCCAAGGGCCAGGCCTACCGGCCGATCCTCGAGGGGCGTCCGCTCGTGCCGATCTTCCGGGACTCCCGCGGCGAGATCCTCTCGTTCCCCCCGATCATCAACAGCCGGGCCCTCGGCGAGGTGAAGCCCGGCGACTCCGACCTGCTCGTCGAGGTGACAGGCACGGATCTGCGCGGGACGGTCCTACTCTCGAACATCTTCGCGGCGAACCTCGCCGACCGCGGATTCCGCTGCGAGCGCGTGCGCGTGACCTACCCGTGGGAGACCCCCTGGGGCCGCGAGGTCGCGACCCCGCGTCCGGTCTCGGAGGGGGTCGTCGTGGACCTGGCGGAGGCGTCCCGGCTCCTCGGGGAGGCGGCCGGGGCGGCGGACCTCCGCGCCAGGCTCGTCGCCTACGGCTGCGAGGTCTCGGGCGAGGGGCGCGGGAAGCTCCGGGTCGTCCCGCCGCCCTGGCGGGACGACTACATGCACCCGGTGGACGCGATCGAGGACTACGCGATGGCGCGCGGCTACGGCTCCTTCGCCCCCGAGATGCCGGCCGACTTCACGGTGGGCGCGGTCCACGAGGTGACGTCGGTCGCCGACCGGGTCCGCGACCACCTGATCGGCTGCGGGTTCGAGGAGACGATCGGGAACGTGCTCACCGACCGCGCGACCCTCCGGGACCGCGTACGCCGGGGCGGCGTCGAGCCCGTCACGATCGCCAACCCGACCTCCGAGCTGCACGGCGTGCTCCGCGACGCGCTCCTCCCGGGTCTCCTCCGGCTCGAGGGGGCGAGCCCGCGCGCGACCTATCCCCATCGCGCCTTCGAGGTGGGAGAGGTCCAATCGCCCCACGCGGACGCGGACGTGGGCAGCCGCACCCTGGTCCACGCCGCCGCGCTCTGGGCCTCGCCCGACGTCTCGTTCAGCGACCTGCACGCCCTCCTCGAGGCGCTCGGCACGTACCTCGATTGGGAGGTCTCCCTCGCGCCGCAGGACCACGGCACCTTCATCCCCGGGCGCGCGGCCAAGGTCCAGTTCCGCGGGGCCCCTCGCGGCTGGATCGGCGAGGTCCACCCCGAGGTGCTCGACGCCTTCGGCATCCGCACCCCGGCCGTCGGCCTGGAGGTGGTCGTCGCCCCGGTCCCCGAGACCTCCCCTTGACTCGACCCGGGAAGCTGCTACCGTCTCCCCTCCGATGGCCGGGGAGTCGTTCAGCCTCCTTCCGCGCGGCGGCGCTCTCGTGGTGCGGATCCGCGTCGGCGTGATCCGCGAGAACGTCGCGACCGAGATCGTCGAGGCCGTCGAGGGGCGGCTCGCCCGCGGCGGGCTCGTCCTGGTGAACCTCACCCACGTCCTGAACCTGCTCTCGAGCGCGGTCGGGGCGTTCGTCCGGCTCGCCCACGACTACCGGGTCGTCCTCGTCTCGGCCCGCCCCGAGACCAAGCGCGCGCTCGAGGTCCTCGGCCTCGGGAAGGCCTTCCCGCTCTTCGAGGACGAGGAATCGGCGCTGGTCCAGCCCTCGGCCGAGGGCTCGGGCGGGAACGGCTCGCAGTCCGGACCTTCGTCGGACTAGCCGACCGTCGGCGCGGGTCCGTCCTCCGAGGGCGCGGGCGCGGGGAGGCCTCCCCCCACGTGGACGGCGCGGACGGCCACCTTCCGCCGCTTCGGCTTCCGCACCACCGGCCCGCCCGGCCCCGTCTGCGCCGCGTAGTCGAGGGCGTACTCGATGATCCGGGCCGCCACGTCCTCGTCGAGGGCCTTCTCGATCCCCTGGAGCCCCGGACTCGAGTTCACCTCCATCACGAGCGGACCGTCGGCCGACTCGAGGAGGTCCACGCCCGCCACCTGGAGGCCCAGCACGCGCGCGGCCCGGAGCGCCGTGTACTTGTAGGCGTCGTCCAGCTCGATCTTCACCCCCTCGGCCCCCCGGTGGATGTTGCTCCGGAACTCCCCCTCCTTCGCCTGCCTCCGCATGGCGCCGACCACGCGGCCGCCGACGACGAAGACCCGCACGTCGCGCCCCTTGCTCTCGCCGATGAATTTCTGGATCAGCAGGTTCCGGCCCATCTCCCAGACGGTCTCGAGGATGCTCTCGGCCGACCGCACCTCGGTGGCGAGCATGACGCCGATCCCCTGGGTCCCCTGGAGGAGCTTGAGGATCACCGGCATACCGCCGAGGAGATCCACGAGCTGCCGGAAGTCGCCCGGCTTGCGGGCGAGGACCGTGCGCGGGATGGGCACTCCCTGCCCCGCGAGCATCTGCAGGGCGCGGAACTTGTCGCGCGACCGCAGGATCGAGGCGGCCGTGTTCACGACGGGGATCCCCATCATCTCGAACGTGTAGACCACGGCCGCCCCGTACTCCGTGACCGACGCGCCGATCCGCGGCAGCACCACGTCCACCTGCCGGAGGCGCTTCCCCTTCAAGTAGATCTCGGGCCGGCGGCGCTCGACGACGAGCGTGCACTCGAGCGGGTCGATCACCCGCGGGCTCGCGCCCGCGGCGCGGGTCGCCTCGACGAGCCGCCGGGTCGAGTGGAGGCTGTCGCGCTGCGAGAGGATGACGACCTTCATGAGCCGCCTCCGGGACCCCCGTCGGGCGATGGTAGCCCCGCGAGCGAGGGGGAGGCAATCCCTTGAAGCCCTGCGACCCGGCGGGCTAGCATCCGCGCGTGCGCGCCGTCCGTTGCCTTCGCTGGAGGATGGCGGGGCTCGCGGGGCTCGCGGGCCTGGCCCTCGCCCCGTCCCCCGCCCGGGCCGACATCCTCCACCTCGTCTCGGGCGGGAAGATCGAGGGGAAGATCGTCCAGCAGGACGCGCAGTTCTACTACCTGAAGCTCCGGACCGGGGTGCAGAAGGTCCCGAAGCACACCGTCTTCCGCGTCGAGCCGGGGAAGTGCAATTGGGAGGTCTACGAGGAGAAGCGCAAGGCCCTCATCGGCAAGAAGGACCCCGCCGCGCGCGCGGACCTCGCGCGGTGGTGCGAGCAGAACGGGCTCCCGGAGGACGGGAAGACCGAGTGGAAGGAGGTCCTGAAGCTCGCCCCCGACCACGAGGAGGCGCGCGGGAAGCTCGGGTTCGTGCGGCACGGGACGAAGTGGGTCACGCCGGCCGAGAAGGAGAAGCTCGAGCGCGAGGAGCGCTCGAAGCTCACCGAGGCGGAGGCGACGGCGCGCGGGCTCGTGCGCCACGGGGACCGATGGGTGAGCCCCGAGGAGAAGCGCGAGCTCGAGATGAAGGAGAAGGGGCTCGTCAAGGTCGGGGACGAGTGGGTGACCCCCGAGGAGGCGAAGGCCCGCGCCGACGAGCGCGTGGCCGGCCGGGTCTCGACCGAACGCCTCGACTCCGAGGCCGCGCTCGGCGCCATCTTCGACAAGCGCGCGACGGCCGCCTGCGTCGTGGCGAGCGCGGTCTCGGCCGAGGAGGCGAAGGACCTCGCGGCCCTGGTCGTGAAGGTCGAGGAGGTCGTGCGCGCGACCCTGCCCCCCTCGGAGCGCAGCGGACCGTTCACGGGCGAGCGGATCGGCGTCTACAGCCTCCCCAAGGGCGACCTGATGGAGACCTTCCTCCAGCGTGTCTGCCGGCCCGGGGGGGCCGACTCGGACGAGTCCCTGAACACCATCCGCTCGACGGGGGCCTGGACGAACACCGGGAAGAACCCGTTCATCTTCGTCGAGCGGCGCGAAGGGGAGGGCGTGGCCGAGGGGACGAACGGCGGGCTCGTCGCGCACGGGCTCGCGCACGTCCTCCTCCACCAGATCGCGAAGCAGGGCTGGCAGAAGCTCCCCGCGTGGCTGGACGAGGGCTACGCCTGCGGCGTGGACGGGGCCGTGCTCCCGAAGTCCGAGACCTGGTGCGTCCCCGACGACAAGCGCCCGCCCTTCGAGACGCGCGAAAAGTGGGGCGCGGACTTCACGAACATCGTCAAGGCCGGCCAGGACCCTCCGCTCTCGGAGCTCGTGAAGCAGGCGACGCTCGAGTCGCTCGGCGGCGCGTTCCAGCCCAAGGCCGTGGCGATCGTCCGCTACCTCGCCGGGACCTACCCCGAGAAGTTCTGGAAGCTCGTGCCCGCGCTCAACGCCCTCGACCCCGAGACGGCCTTCCAGCAACTCCTCGGGAAGGGCCTCGACGCGGTGGACGCGGAGTTCCGGGCGGCCGCCTCGAAATAGCGCCGGGGGCGCTATTTCCAACTGATGTTGCGGCCCTCGGCCTCGGCGATGAGATGCTTGGGCTTCTTCGAGACGGCCGACTTGGCCTCCTTCGTCTCCGGCTTCGTCTCCTCTTCCTCCTCCTCGGGCGCGTCGGACTTGAAGAAGTTGAACTTGATCGTTCCCTCCCGGACCGTGAAGTAGGTCTTCTCGAGCTCATCGAGGTAGATGATGATGTCGAGGAGGATCTTCTCCTGCGATTCCCGGTCCTCGTCGAAGAAGGGGGGCCTCATGGTGAACCGGTAGACCGGGGCCATCGGGTTCTTCTTGTCCTCGAACCCGTAGACTCCGAAGTAGCGCTTCATCTTGTTGTCGGTGTTCAGGTGGCGCTTCATCGTCGGGAGGATCTTCTCGAGGGCCTTCTTCCAGGGCATCTCGCGCTCGAGCTTGGCCCTGGACTTCGCCTCCATCTCCGCGAGCTTGCGGTCGCTCTCCTCCTGCGCCTCCAGCCGATCGCGCTCGGCGGCTTTCGCGCGGTCCGCCTTCTTCTTCTCCTGCATGGGGACGAGGATCGCGAGAGCCGCGATGATGAGGATCAGCACCCCCCCGGAACCGACCCAGAGGAACATCTGGTTCGAGCTGCTCCGCCCCTGGTACCTCGGCCGATCGTCGTAGTCTTCCTCGTAGTCCTGGTCCCGGGAGCGCGGTCGGGGACGCGGCATGGTGACCTCCTGGCCCTGAGACGGACCGAAGGGCGGAGTATAGCCTCGTCCTCCGGGGCGAGTAAGATCTCCACGTGAAGGTCCTCCTCGTCGGGAGCGGAGGCCGGGAACACGCCCTGGCGTGGGCGATCCGCAACTCCCCCCGCTGCGACGCCCTCCTCGCCGCCCCCGGGAACCCGGGGATCGCCGCGCTCGCCCGGTGCCTCGACGTCTCCGCCGAGGACGTGGACGGGCTCGCGCGGGCCGCCGCCTCCGAGAAGGCGGACCTGGTCGTGGTCGGGCCCGAGGCGCCTCTCGCCAAGGGCCTCGCCGACCGGCTGGCCGAGGCGCGGATCCCCTGCTTCGGCCCTCCCGCGGCGGGAGCCCGGCTCGAGGCTTCCAAGAT
Source organism: Planctomycetales bacterium (assembly GCA_022614695.1). Lineage (GTDB taxonomy): Bacteria > Planctomycetota > JAKEIC01 > JAKEIC01 > JAKEIC01 > JAKEIC01. The sequence continues at coordinate 16,347 of JAKEIC010000306.1, forward strand.
CTTCGCCAAGGAGCTGATGCGGCGGCACCAGATCCCCACGGGCCGCGCGCAGGTCTTCGAGGACGCGGTCGCGGCGCGGGCGACGCTCGCGGGGGCGACGGCGCCCCTCGTCGTCAAGGCCGACGGCCTCTGCGCGGGCAAGGGGGTGACCGTCTGCCAGACGGCCGAGGAGGCGATCGCGGCCGTGGATGAGGCCCTGGTCGAGGGCCGCTTCGGCGAGGCGGGCCGGCGGGTCCTGGTCGAGGACTTCCTCGCGGGCGAGGAGGTCTCCATCCAGGCCCTCACCGACGGGAACTCGCTCCTCTTCCTCCCCACGGCGCGCGACCACAAGAGGATCGGGGACCGGGACACGGGGCCCAACACCGGCGGCATGGGCGCGGTCTCGCCGGCACCGGGCGTCTCCGAGGCGCTGCGCGCCGAGGTGGAGAGGGACATCTTCGTCCCGCTCCTGCACGCGCTCCGCGAGGAGGGGATCCCGTTCCGCGGCGTCCTCTACGCGGGGCTCATGCTGACGCGCTCGGGCCCGAAGGTCCTCGAGTGGAACGTCCGGTTCGGGGACCCCGAGACCCAGGTCCTCCTCCCGCGCTTCGGGGGAGACCTGCTCGTCGCCCTCCACGCGGCCGCGACCGGGCACCTCGAGCGGGTGAAGGCCTCGGAGGACCCCCGGCCCGCGGTGGCGGTCGTCGTCGCGGCCGCGGGATACCCCGGGAAGCCCCGGACCGGCGACCCGATCTCGGGCCTCGAACGGGCCGAGTCGCCGCCCGACGTGCTCGTCTTCCAGGCGGGCACCGCTCTCCGCGACGGCCGGGTGTTGACCTCCGGGGGCCGCGTCCTCGCGGTCATGGCCCGGGGCGCGAGCGTCGGCGAGGCGCGCCGGCGAGCCTACGAGGGGCTCGGGAAGCTCTCGTTCACGGGGATGTACTTCCGGAAGGACATCGCACAAACCCCGGCGACCCGGGGTTTGTAACGGGCCTGTCAGCGCGCGCGTCGTTCCGGGGAACCGGCCCCTGGGCTGCGTCGTGGAAGAGGACGAAGGCTCTGCTATAGTGATCCCGCGGCGGACCTCTCCCCCTCGCCGCCGCGGGATGACTGGGAAAGGCAACCCCATGAACCGGATCCTCGCCGTCACCGTAGCCGCCGCAGGACTCGTGGCCGGGTCGGCGGCGGCTCAGGAGATCGTCCGCGTCCCCGAGCGGGCCTCGACCTCCGATGCGCGGGAGAAGCAGGCCCACGCGAAGCTCGACACCATGAACGTCTCCCTCGACTTCGAGGACGCGCCCCTGAAGGACGTGCTCAAGTACCTGCGCCAGGTCTCGGGCCTGAACATCGTCCTCGACCCCGAGGTGGCCCAGGAGGCGAACGAGCAGCGCGTCACCCTCCAGGTGACCGACGTGAGCCTGCGGAGCGCGTTCAGCCTCGTCCTCGAGTTCGTGAACCTCGGGATGCGCTGGAAGAACGGGGTCTTCCTGGTCGCCAAGGGCGAGAAGCTCAAGGGCGAGATGATCCTCCGGCTCTACGACGTCCGGGACCTCTCGATGAAGATCCAGGACTTCCCGGGGCCGCGGATCGAGCTCAAGTCGAGCAGCGATGCGGCGGGCGACTCGGGGGTCATCTTCGCGGACCAGGAGTCCGCCTCCCCGCCCCCGACCACCGACGAGATCGTCGAGACGATCAAGACCATGACCGGCGGGGGGGCCTGGGAGGGCGGCGCGAGCGTCACGGTGATCGGCGGGCTCCTCCTCGTGAAGCAGACCCCCGAGGTCCACGCGGAGATCCTGAAGCTGATCGCCCTCCTGCGGGCGACGCGCTAGCGATGCGCGGGCGGTTCGCGCTGGCGGCCGGCGCGGTCCTCCTCACGGGGGCGGCGGCCGCCCTCTCGATCGCCCAGGCTCCCGGCGAGCGCCGCGTCGTCTTCGTCCTCGACGCCTCGCTCTCGATGCTCGTCCGCGACCGCGCGGGGGGGCCGACCCGGTTCGCGACGGCCCTCGCGGAGGTCGAGGGCACGCTCGAGGGCTACGCCGGGGACCTGCGGGCGCGGATCGTCGCGTTCGGCGTGGCGGGGCCCGAGGACCGCGACATCGTCGAGTGGCCCGAGGAGCCGGGGTTCGCCGGCCGGGAGCGCTTCGTGGACGCGCGGAAGTGGCTCGCGAGGCTCTCGGAGAAGGGCGGCCCCCGCGGGGTCTCGCGGATCGGCGCCGCGCTCGCCGCCGCCTTCGCGCACGCCCCGGGCGAGGTGGTCCTCTACACCGACGGCGTGCCGGTGGAGCCTCCGCGCCCGGGCGGGCTGCGCGAGCCGCGCGACCCGGCGTCCGAGATCGCCGGCTGGCGGGACGAGACGCGCGACGCGGCCCGGCGCGCCAACGCCGGGGGGAGCGCGCGCCTCCTGATCGTGGGCGTCGGCGCGCGCCTCGAGGAGACGCGCGAGTTCCTGCGCGCCCTCGCCGCCGACCACGGCGGGATCGCGCTGGTGACGGGCTAGCGAGTCGGGGGGCTCATGGCCCCTGACGGCCTGTAGAGGGTTCCATCAGGTCCCGGCTCAGCGGACCGCCCCGGCCATGGCCTCATCCCGGACGAGATCGGGCGTGGCCTCGATCCTCCGCACCCGGCCCGGGAGGAGCGAGTAGGCGCAGGGGACGACGAGCAGCGTGAGCAGGGTCGAGAGGACGACGCCCCCGATCACGACGAGCGCCATGGGGCGCAGGGTCTCGGAGCCGGCTCCGGACCAGAACGCCGCCGGGATCGCCGCCGCGACGGTCGAGGAGGAGGTCATGAGGATCGGGCGCAGCCGGATCGGGCAGGCGTCTAGCAGTGCCTCGCGGACCGGGAGCCCCTCCCGTCGCCTCTGGTTCGTGAAGTCCACGAGCAGGATCCCGTTCTTCTTGACGATGCCCATCAGCAGGACGAACCCGATCGCGCTGTAGAGGTTCAGCGAGATGTCGGCGAGGCGGAGCGCGAGGATCGCCCCGGTGACGCTGAGGGGCATCGCGAGGAGGACGAGGAACGGGTGGACGTAGCTGTTGAACTGCGACGCCAAGATCATGTAGGCGATGATCACCCCCAGGCCCACGGCGAGCACGAATCCCTGGCCCGCCTCCGTGAAGAGCTTTGACGCGCCGCTGAAGTCGCTCGCATAGCCGGGGGGCAGGGTTTCGGCCGCGATCCCGCGCACGACATCCATCGCGTCCTTCTGGGAGACGCCCGGCTTGAGCCCCGACTGGACCGTGATGGCCCGGACCCGGTTCCGGCGCGTGATGGCCTGCACCGTCGGCCTCTCCTCCGTGCGGACGAGGTCCGAGAGTCGGACGAGGTCTCCCTGGCGGCTCCGGACGAAGAGGCGCTTCACGTCCTCGGGCCGCGAACGCTGGTCCGAGATCAGCCGCACGCGCACGTCGTAGCGGTGGCCGCCCGACTTGAACTTCCCCGTCCGGACGCCGCCGATGAGCGCGTTCACCGTCGTCCCGATCGTCTCCATCGAGACGCCCCGGTCGGCGGCCCGCTGCCGGTCGGGGAAGATCTGGACCTCGGTCTGCCCCGCGAGGTAGTCGCTCTTCTCGTCCTGGAACAGGTCCGTCTCCCCCATGCGCTTGACGATCTTCTCGGTCAGGTCCGCGAGCGTCGGCCAGTCGGGTCCGGTCACGACGAACTGGATCGGCAGGATCCCGCCGCGCCCGGCGATCCCGGACATGGAGAGGTCAATCACGCGCGCGTTGAGATCGGGGATCGTGTTGAACCGGCCCCGCACGGCGCCCATCACCTCCGCCTGCGACATGTGCCTCGGTCCCCGTTCCCCCGGCGGCTTGAGCGTGACGAAGAGCATCCCGGTGTCCACCTCGCCGCCCCCGAAGCCTCCCACGAACCCGAAGTAGCGGTCCACCTCCGGGCGGGACGCCAGGAACTTCTCGGCCTCCCGGAGCTTGCCGTCCGTGAAGTCGAGGGACGAGCCGGACGGCGTCTGCATCCGGACCATGAAGCGCGACTGGTCCTGGGACGGGACGATCTCCTGGCGGAGTCCGGCCCCGACCGCGAGCGACCATCCGAAGAGCCCGACCGCGAGGACGACGACGCCGACCCGGACCGGCCACCACGCCCTCAGGACCGCGCCCAGGACACCCCCGTACGCCGAGGCGAGGCCGCGGAATGCCCGCTCCAGCCCCCGGCCGAGGGCCGAGCCCCGCACCCCCGACCCGAGCATCTGCGAGCAGCGCATCGGGGTGAGCGTCAGCGCCTCGAGGAGCGAGAGCAGGACCGCAACCGACATCGTCACCCCGAACTGGTAGAGGAACTTCCCGAGCATGCCCTGCATGAACGCGATCGGGAGGAAGATCGCGAGGATCGAGAACGTCGCCGCGATCGCGGCGAAGGTGATCTCGCGGGCGCCGCGGCTCGCCGCGGGGACCCGGGCTTCGCCGAGCTCCCGGTGCCGGAAGATGTTCTCGAGCACCATGATCGCGTCGTCCACGACGATGCCGATCGCGAGCGTCAGGGAGAGGAGAGTGAACGTGTTGAGCGTGAAACCGAGGAAGTAGATCACGATGAAGGTCCCCACGATCGAGGTGGGGATCGAGAGGAGGATGTTGAACGTCGAGGACCACGAGCCGAGGAAGACCAGGCAGACGAGGGAGGTGAGGACCACCGCGAGCCCGAGCGTCCGCTGGATCTCGCGCGCCGACTCCTCGATGAACCGCGTGCTGTCGAAGTTCACCCCGAGCGAGAGGTCGGGGGGGAGCATGCCTTGGATCTCCTCCATCCGGGCGCGGATCCCGCGCGCGACCTGGACGGCGTTGGCGCCCCGCTGCTTGCGGATCCCGAGCCCGACGGCGGGCTCGCCCATCGCGCGCGCGACGCGGCGGCGGTCCTCGGTCCCGTCCTCGACGACCGCGACCTGCTCGAGGCGGACCGGGGCGCCGTTGCGGACCGCCACGACGATCCCGCGGAACTCGCTCTCGGAGAGCGCCTCGCCCATGGTCCGGACGTTCAGCTCCCGCTCGCCGGTCTCGATCCGTCCCGCCGGCACCTCGATGTGCTCGCGCCGCAGGGCCGCGAGGACGTCGTCCACCGCCAGCTCGCGCGCTTCGAGCTCCTCAAGCTTGAGCCAGATGCGCATGTTGCGCTCGAGGAACCCGCCGAGCGAGATCTCCCCGGCGCCGGGGACCGTCTGGAGCCGGTCTTTCACCCGGTCGCGCGCGAACTGGGAGAGCTCCTGGACCGGTCGCGGCCCCGAGAGCGAGACGTACATGATGGGCTGGTCTTCGGGGTTCGTCTTCGAGACGACCGGCGGGTCCATGTCGCGCGGGAGGATCCTCTGGGCCTGGCCGAGCTTCGCCTGGACGTCCTGGATCGCTAGGTCTATGTCCCGCTCGAGGTCGAATTCGACGTTCACGCTCGCCCGGCCCTGGCGGCACGAGGCCGAGATCTCGCGGACGCCCTCGACGCTCATCATCGCGTCCTCGATCGGGTCCACGATGTCGGTCTCCATGATCTCGGGCGAGGCG
>JAKEIC010000307.1 GCA_022614695.1 Planctomycetales bacterium
GGGGGGATTCCACCCCGTGGTGATCGGCCAGGCCGGCCACGTCGAGGTGCGCGGGATCGTCGGGGACCTCCGGGAGTACACGATCATCGGCGAGCTGGAGGAGGTCGAGAAGCTCCGCGGCCGATCGAAGATCGGGATCGTCTGCCAGACGACCCAGCAGGTGCGGTTCGTCGAGAAGGTGCTCGCCGAGATCCGGCGGCGCTTCCCCGCGATGCAGGTCGAGTTCGTGGACACGGTCTGCAAGCCGACGAAGGATCGCCAGGTCGCCGTCGAGAAGCTCGCCGGCGAGGTGGACCTCATGGTCGTGGTCGGGGGCTACAACTCGAGCAACACGAAGAAGCTGAAGAAGGCCTGCGAGGAGCTGGGGGTGCGGGTCCACCACATCGAGAGGCCGGAGGAGCTCAAGCCCGAGTGGTTCGCCGGGAAACGCCACGTGGGCGTGACCGCCGGCACCTCCACGCCCGAGGACGTGATCGCGCAGGTCTACGACGCGATCAAGGCGCTATAGCCCCCGCGATTCGCGTGGCCAAGGCCCCACGCGACTCGCGCGGGCTATAGAAACGGGGTACTGACCGTCTATGCCTCCGGGGGCAACTTCCGGGCCGGGGCAAGATCGGTTCTCCCCGGTACCGACTCACCACCCCTTCACGATCGTCCATCCCCCGGACCCGTCGGGGCGGACTGCGTGGTGGAGGTGGCGGGCGAAGGAGCGGAGGGCGTCCTCCCAGGTGAGCTCCCGGAGGGCGACCGGGGCCGGGAGCGTCGCCGCGCCGTCCACTCCCTCGCCGAGGGCCACCCGCAGGCTGCCCGCGGCCGCGAGGGCGCGGTAGGCGGACGCCACGTCGAGCCCGGCCGGGAGCGCGATCTCCGCGCGGATCTCCTGCGGGCCGTCGGCCCCCCCGAGCCTCACGCGACGCCAGAGGACGATTCCCTCGTCGCCCTCGAGATAGTCGCAGAGCTGCTCGGTCGCCACCCAGTCGAGCGCGAGGTGCGGGTCCACGAGCCGCCGGTCCTCGAGCGGCCGCGGCGAGGCGAAGACGTCCCGGTCCACCCGGAGCGTCCGGCCGAGCCGCGTGGCGAGCCACGAGGCGATCCGGCGGAGGTCGCCCGAGCGGTAGATCGCCGACTGCGCCGCCTGGATCGCCTCGCGCGCCGGCTCGAGGAGGATCTGGTCCGAGACCTTCCGGAGGAGGACCCAGGTGGCGCGCGGGGGGAGCCCCCCGAGCGAGGCCCGGGCGCGGGCCCTCTCCTCCGCCGTCCCGACGACGAGCGTCCGGGCCAGGGCGGAGAGCGTCCCGTGGTACTGGTCGTCGGAGGGCTTCCAGACGACGCGGTCCGGGTCCTGGCCCGCCGCGACGAGGGCTGCGCGCGCGTCGGCGAGGGCGCCCTCGATGGCCGTGACCGCCTCGGCCTGCGACTCCCGGAGGACCCTCGGGAGGTGGAGGGCGACGGCGGTCTCGAGGGTCGCGAGCGCCGCGACCGCGCGGGCGCGGGCCGACGCGTCCGGCTCGCCGGTCCGCGGGTCGCGGGCGAGGAGGCCGCCGGCTGCCTCCTTCACGGCCGCCAGGCCGGCCGCGCCCGACGCCGGGGGGAACGCGGCCGTGGCGCTCTCGAGGAACGGGTCCCCGGTCCCGGAGGGGGGAGGGAGCTCGGCGGCCGGCACGGCCCTCATCGGGATCTTCTCGGGCGGCGGGGGCTCCGGCTCGTCGGCGGCGTCCGCGGGGAGGATCGGGTCCGGCCACGGCTCCGGGACGGCCGGCCCCTCCGACACGGGCGGCCCGGGAGGGGCCGCCGGGGCCCGGGGGACCTGGCGGGGCCCCGCGCAGGCGATCCCGCCGAGCGCGCCCACGGTGAGGAGCGCGGCGAGCCGGCGGAGGCGGGTCCCCACCCCCCCACCAACGGATCCCGGCGCGCCCGGGTTCAATTCCGCGCCGACGGCTCGGGGGGCCCGAACGCCGTGACGGCCTCCTCGGGGGTCTCATAGACCGGGATCACGGCGAGCAGCCCCATCACGTCCATCACGTTCCGGACGTGGTCCGAGAGTCGCGCGAGCTTCAGGTGGAACTCGGCGCTCGAGCGGGCGAGCACGCTGATGCCCGAGGAGTTCATGAAAGTCACCTCGGCGAGGTCCACGACCAGCCGCGAGGTCCGCTTCTTCAGCCGCTCGAAGACCAGCTCCGCGTAGCGGCGCGCCTCGTTCAGCTTGAACTCCTTCGAGAGGACCGTGACGACGAGGACGTCGCCGTCGAAGCGGTACTTGAAGACCCCGTCCTCGCCCGAGGCCGGCGGGGGCGGCATGCGGAGGGTGGAGAGGTGGAGCACCTCCGGCGCGGGGCCGGCCTCGGCCGGTGCGGCCGCCCCGAAGTCGAAGGCCTGCTCGATCTCGTCGTCCCCGATCGCCGACCGGAGCATCGCCTCGAGGATCTCCCGGGCCGTCGTGTAGATCCGGACGCACAGCGGGAGCGCGGCGACCTTCCGCGAGAAGTCGGCCGCCTGGTAGAAGCAGTAGACGCGCCCGTCGGCCTGGTCCTGGAGCGTGAGCGTGCGGTTCTTCACGTCGCGGCGGCGGGCGTCCGTCGTCTCCACGATGCGGAACGTGCGGCCGCGGGCCTTGAAGGGGCGCAGGTTCGTCATCGCGGCCCCGTCCCCCGCTCCCGGAGGGCCCACCCGGCGAAGAAGACCGCCGCCGCGAGGGTGAGCAGCCCCCACTCGGCGGGTCCGGAGCCGGCGAAGCCGTAGGCGAGCGCCACGGGGCACAGGGCGAAGCCCGTGAGCTGGAGGCCGATGGCCAGCGGGGCGAAGGGACCCCGCCCTGCGTTCTCGGGACCGGCGCTCAGAAGTCCCCCTCCTTCCCCGGGGCCTTCCCCTCCCCCTCGCGCGAGCGCCGGGGAGGCGCTGCCGGCCGCCGGTAGAAGGCCCGGTGCAGCTCGTGGAGCCGCCGGAGCTCCGCGACGGGCTCGGCGTGGTCCTCGACCCGGAGGTCCACGTAGCGGTCGTTCATCCCGCCGTAGCCGCCGCGCTCCCGGACGACGAGGAGCGCCGCGGACTGCTTCCCGCGCCGGTCTCCTCCCGCCGCCTCGCCCGCCCCGAGCGCCGCGAGCAGGCGGTCGGCGAGTTCCCCCTCCGCCTTCTCGAACGCCTCGGCCATCGCCGCGACAACCCCCTCGTCCGCGAGGATGTTCCCCTGGCAGGAGTAGCCCTCGCCCCCGCGCCGTCCGGCCCACGCGAGGCACCGCTTCCCGGTGTGGGCGGCGACCCGCCCCTTCGCGTCCACGACCGCGAGCTGGCGCTGCTCGGCGGCGGGATCGGCGTCGAGCATCGCCGGGACCGCCGTGTCGGGGGACTCCCCCGCCCGGAGCCGCCGCAGGCCTTCGGGGCCGAATGTGGTGTTGGCCCAGGCCTGCGTGGCCACCGCCCCCACCCCCGCCTCCGCCCAGGGGACGACGGACCCGACCCCGAGGACCCGCGACGCGACGGCGACGCCGAGGTCCCCGTTCCCGGGGTCCCTGGCCACGATGGAGAACGTCGCGGTGAGCGGGGTCCCGTCCGGCGCGCGGGGGGTGTCGGGGCCCGGCGCGGCCGGGGCGCTCCCGCACCCCGCCACGAAGACCACCCGCCAGATCCAGGTGCGCATCGGTGACAGCCGTTTCGCCTCCCATCCTACGCGGCGCGATCGGGGAGCGGTAGAGTGTCGCCCCCATGCCCCAAGCCTGCCGAGGGGTGCCTCCTTCGCCGTGTCGCCGCCGTGCCCTGAGCCTGCCGAAGGGCGTCGCCGCCGTGCCCCGAGCTTGTCGAGGGGCGTCGCCGCGTCGGGCCCTCCTTCTCCTCCTCCTCGCGGCGATGGCCTGCGGCCGCGGCGGCGGGTCCGCCGCGGCGGCGGCCCAGGATGCCCGCAGGGCGGGCGGCGCCGCCGCGCCGCCCGAGGGCGTCGCCCGGATCACCGTCCTCCACACGAACGACTGGCACGGCCACGTCCAGGTCCGGGGCGAGGGAGGACGGCGGACCGGCGGCCTCGCCGCCGCGGCCGCGGTGCTCGCAGAGGCCCGCCGGGAAGCCGAGGCGACCGGCGCCGGGGTCCTCGTCCTCGACGCGGGCGACTGGTTCCAGGGCACCCCCGAGGGGGCGCTCGAGAAGGGAGCCGTCGTCGTGGACCTCCTGGGGCTCCTGCGCCTGGATGCCGGGGCTCTCGGGAACCACGAGTTCGACCACGGCCGGGCGGTCGCGGAGTCGCTCGTCGCCCGAGCCCCCTTTCCGGTGCTCTGCGCGAACCTGCGCGACCCGGCGACCCGGGGGCCGATGGCCGGAGTCCGGAGCCATCTCCTGCTCGATCGCGCAGGGGTTCGGGTGGGCGTCGTCGGGCTCCTCACCGAGAGGCTCGGCGCGGCGCCGGGCGCGCTCGCGGGGCTCGAGCTGCGCCCGGCGGCGGAGTCGGCCCGCGAGGCCCTCGGCCGGGCGCGCGAGGAGGGGGCGCGGATGACCCTCCTGCTCACGCACCTGGGGGTCGAGGAGGACCGGGCGCTGGCGGCCGCCTGCCCCGAGGCGGGCCTCATCGTCGGCGGCCACTCGCACACGCCGCTGCCGGAGGGCGAGCGACCCGTGCCCGAGGGCCCCTGGATCCTCCAGACGGCGGGGCTCGGGACCCAGATCGGCCGGGCGGACCTCGAGGTCGAGCGCCGGACCGGCCGCGTCCGCTCCTGCCGCGCCCGCCTCGTGGAGCTGGACGAGGCCGCCACCGGCGCGGACCCCGAGGTGGCGCGCATCGTCGCCGAGAGCACGTCCGCCGTCTCGGCCGCGATGCGGGAGAAGCTCGGCGAGGCGATCGAGGGTCTCTCGCGCGACGCGCGCCGGTTCGCCGGAGTCTCGTCCCCGCTCGGGAGCTGGGTGGCCGACGTCATCCGCGAGGCGACGGGCGCGGAGGCGGCCCTCGTGAACCGGACGGGCCTCCGGGGCGCCCTCCGGCGCGGGGCGGTCACCCGCCGGACGATCCACGAGATCGCGCCCTTCGAGAACACGCTCGTGACCCTCTCCCTCGCGGGTTCGGAGCTGCGGGGCGTTCTCGAGCGCGCCCTCTCGGAGCCCCGCCTCTGGCTCGAGGTCTCGGGGATCCGCGCCACCTACGACCCGCGGGCGGAGAACGGGGCGCGGGTGCGCGAGGTGACCGTGGCCGGGAAGCCGCTCCGGAACGAGGCCCGGGTCGTCGTCGGCACCATCTCGTTCCTCGCGGGGGGCGGGGACGGCCAGAGGGGATTCCTCGGCGGCCGCGACCGGAAGGACTCGGGGGGGAGCCTGCGCGACGCGCTCGAGAAGTGGGTCCGCGCGCGGGGCCGGTTCCGCCACCCCTACGAGAACCGCCTGGTGCGGCTCGACCGTCCCGAGGCGCCGGACCCTGGGGAGCCGGGCGGGGACGATTGACGCGCACGGCCCGCGCGGATTAGCTTCTCCGCGCTCTCCGTGACCGACATCCCCTCCGAAGCCGACGTCGTCGTCTGTGGCGGAGGTCCCGGCGGCTCGACCGTCGCGACCGTCCTCGCCCGCAGGGGGCTCCGGGTCGCCCTCTTCGAGCGGGAGAGGTTCCCCCGGTTCCACATCGGGGAGTCCCTGCTGCCGTTCAGCCTGCCCATCCTCGAGAGGATCGGCGTCCTCGAGAAGCTCCGGGCGGCGCGGCCGACGGTCAAGCCCGGCGCGCGGTTCTACCACCAGGGGACCGACCACAAGCGGATCGTGAAGTTCGCCGACGGGATCGCCCCAGGCCACCCGATCGCCTTCCAGGTGAAGCGCGCCGACTACGACAAGCTCCTGCTCGACCACTCGCGATCCTGCGGAACGGCCGTGTTCGAGGAGACCGAGGTGAAGGAGGTGCTCTTCGACGCCGGCGGGCGCGCCGTGGGGGTGCGGGTCCGGACGAAGGGCGGGACGGCGACGCGCGACGTCGCGGCCAAGGCCGTCGTGGACGCGACGGGCCGCGACGCGCTGCTGAGCAAGCGCGTCGGCGGCCGCCACCGGGACCCCCTCCTCGACCGGTGCGGGGTCTTCGCCCACTGGAGCGCCTACGAGTCGTCCGTCGGCCCCGAGGGCGGGGACCCGGGCGACATCGTCATCGTGACGACGGCGGGCGGCTGGTGGTGGATGATCCCGTTCTCCGACGGGGCGGTCTCGGTGGGGATCGTGATGCCTTCGGCCCGCTTCCAGTCCCGAGGCGGGACGAGCCTCGCCGACCTCTACGACTCGCTCGTCGAGGCGACCCCCGAGGTGAAGGGCCGCCTGCGGGCGGCGCGCCGGTCGACCGACGTCTACGCCATCGGCGACTACTCCTACAAGACCGGGACGATCTCGGGCGACGGGTTCGTGCTCGTCGGGGACGCGGCCTGCTTCCTCGACCCGGTCTTCTCGACCGGGGTCCTCCTCGCGACGACCTCGGGCGAGCTCGCGGCCGAGACGATCGCGGGGTGCCTCGCAAGGAAGGGGCGCGTGGACCGGTCCGACTTCCGGGGATACGAGGAGACCTATCGGCGCGGGGTCCGCCGCTACATCCACTTCGTCCACGGGTTCTACGACCCCGCGTTCCTCCAGACCTTCTACACCCGGTGCCCGATCTGGGCCATCGAGCGCACGATCGTGAGCGTCCTCGCCGGGAACGTCTTCCGCCCGGGCTGGAACGTGCGCTGGTGGACGCTCTGGCTCCGGTTCTTCGTCGGGGTGACGCGCCTCGTCCAGCGGGTCAAGGGCCCGGGCGAGTTCGCGCGCGGGACGGGTCTCGTCGAGCCGGCGCCCGAGGCGCTCGCGGCGGCGTCGAGGACCTGGTAGGCCCGCGGCGCTGGCCGGGAGCTACGCCTTCCCCGTCAGCCGCGCCCAGTTCGCCTTCGGGCGCACGGCCTCGGAGCCCTGCCGGCAGAGGGGGCACTCCTCGGGCTTCCAGTTCCGCGGAGTGACCCGGGCCGCCGCGACGATCGCCCGGGGCGCGAGGGCTCCGCCGCCCGAGCGGTCCACGAGGGCGAAGACGCGGGCGAGGACCCGCACGCCAGCCCCCTCGAGGACGGCGATCGTCTTCTGCGAGGACCCCCCGGTCGTCACGACGTCCTCGACGACGAGCGCCGACTCGCCCGCCGCCGGCGAGAACCGCTTGAGGACGAGCCCGCCGGGGGCCGCCGGGTCCGGCTCGGTGAATCCCGCGCGGCAGCCGAGGGCGCGGGCGACCTCGTGGGCGAGCGTGATCGCCCCGAACGCCGAGCCGAAGACCC
>JAKEIC010000029.1 GCA_022614695.1 Planctomycetales bacterium
CGGGGTCCTGGAGCAGCCCCTCGAGGTCGGGCAACGCGACGGCGGCGAAGGAGCGCCCGACGTCGCGGAGGACCGTGACCGCGCGCATCCGGGCCACCGCCTCGGGGCTCTGGAGGAGCTTCCGAAGGGCCCGGACGAGCGCTTCCTGATCTGCGGGTCTCGGATCGAGACGCAGGAGGAGATCCACCGCCCGCAGGCGCTCGGCGTAGTTCCCTACGTGGATCCGCTCGACGAGGGCGGCCTTCACGGCGGCGAGCCCCACGGATCGGAGAGCCTCTCCGGCCCGTCCCCGGACGTCGCCGTCCGGGTCGTGGAGGGCCGTCTCAACTAGGAACGGTGCCGCCACGGCGGCCCCGGGTCCGATCTGATCCAGCGCCACAGCCGCTCGCCACCGGACGAAGTGATCGGAATCCTGGAGGAGCGAGGCGATCTGCTTTGCAGCCGGAGCGGAAGGGGCACCGATCTGCCCCAGGGCCCACGCGGCATCCCCGCGGACGTCCTCTTCTGGGTCCGCCAGAAGCTCGGTGAGCGCAGGCACCGCGGGAGGACTCCCGATGTCGCCGAGGGCCTCGGCCACGGCCTCCCGTACCTGGGAGTCCGGGTCCTTCGCGGCTCGGATGAGCTCGGGAAGCGCCGCCGCGGCTCCGGCGCCCAGGTCGCTCAATGCGGAGGCCGCGGCCGCCCTCACCTCCGCGGACCCGCTCCCGAGTTCCGCCACGAGGTAGGGCAGGGGCTTCCCCTCCATGTAGGACTGGACTCGACTTGAGGAGGACGTCGTGAAGAAGACAGACGAGAGTGCGGGCCAGATGCAGACGATCCCGAGGAAGCGCCCGCAGTTCGCCGCCGTGAGGCCTCGGAGCGCCCCGCCGCTCCGCTCGATCCGGCCCTGGGCGATGTTGGCGAGCGCGACCGCCACGAAGCAGAATAGGATCGGGACCCCGGCCTGGAGCACCAGCGTGAATCCGAGAGCAAACGTCCCGGACACCCCGTTCCGTTTCGGTCCGCCGAAGACGGTGGCGACGAACGACTCGGCATAGCCGAGGCCGATCACCCAGACCATGAAGCCGGCGCCCCCGCACCAGAGCGACGCCACCGCGAGCCGCGAGAGCTCCGGCGGCTCCGCGTCGGCGGGCGCCGGCGCCGGAGCGGGCGCGGCCGCCGGTGCCGGCCCGGTCCCGCACTCGCACCCGCAGCGGGGGCACCAGATCGTCGGATCGCCCGCCGCCGGCGCGGGGACAAACTCGAACGCGCAGACCGGACAGCCGAGCAGCACGAAACCTGGCCGGATCGTACCTCGCCCGCGCGACCCGCGGCAGGGCTCCCGTCCTGCCTGGCCCAGGCAGGACGGGCCCCCGGCCGGGGCTACGTCGCCACGCCACCTCCCTCCCCCTCGCCCCGCGCCCGACGCGCGAGCGCCGTCAGCATGCAGACGACCTGGTGGAGGCGGGCCCGCGCCGGAGCCAACCGGGCCGGCGCCGCGAGGCGCCTCACGCGAAGCACGTCGAGTATCGCGGCGCACTCCGTGCCGCTCCCCCGAGCGATCTCGTAGAGGTGCGCCTTCTCCCGCCCCCGGGGCCGGCCCGCTCCCTCGCAGAGGTTGAGCAGGACGCTGTCCCCCGCCCTCTTGAGCTGGTCGGCGATCGCCGACTCTCCGCGAGGCAGGCCCGCCAGCAGCTCGGCCACGTCGCCGAGGAACGCGAGCGCGACCCGGTACACCTCGAGCCGCTCGTGCCTGAATCCGAGGTTCTGATCCATCGAAGCCTCCTTCCGAGGGGCCACTCGCGCCCCTCACCCGAAGGGGGGGCGCGAGTGGCTCGGAGGAAGGAGGCGAGGGGGGGACGGGGAACGGTGGGCGTTCACGGGAGGCGGGGGGCGGTGGGAGGAGAGTCCGGGCGTCCCGCCCTCCGTCTTCCCTCGCTCCCTCTCCCCTCTTCCCTTCCACCCACTCCCCGGAACGCCCCCCTTCCTCCTCATTTCCGTCCCTCTCCGTCGCGTCGGAGAAACGGCGGGAGCGCCGTGCCCGGAGACGTCGCCCCGTAGCACGTGCTACGGGGGGCGATGTCGGAGGGCGCGGCGGTCCCGCCCCGACGCGTCGGAGAGGGGCGGGCGGCCGCAAGACCAGACATGCACCCTCCGCGCCCCCCCGGCTTGGTCGGCCCGCGCGGCCCGCATAGAATCCCCGCCCCTTGCCCGCGCGGAGCGCACTCTCGACGGCGGTCCTCGCCCTCCTCGTCTCCACGGCGGGGCTCGCACGCGTCGCTTCCGCCCAGTCCTCGCCGGACGTCCCCATCGGCCATCCCGTCTACGACCTGCTCGAGAGCCTCGACGCCTCCGGGCTCGTCGAGAGCCGGATCTCCTCGCAGCGCCCTCTTTCGCGGGCCGAGGTGGGGCGGCTCCTCCTCGAGGCGCTCGACAACTCGGAGTTCCGGCAGGTCGGATCGGCGCTCCGGGCCCGACTCTCCCGGGCCGTCGAGTGGTTCCAGGTCGAAGTGGACGCCGAGAAGGGCGCCGAGCGCGACGCCGTCGAGAGCTACGGGAAGCCCCTCGAGTCCGCGTCGTGGCGCGTCGCCTCGCTCTCGGGGCCGCGCCTGCCCGACCGCGAGCAGGGGCGGATCTTCGTCACCGACACGCAGGTGTTCGCGCGCCTCGAGGCCCATGCCGCCTACGGGATCCTCTCCGGCGCCCTCGAGCCCGAGGGGCGCTACTACCTCGACGAGTACGAGGGGGACGACGGACCGAAGGCGCGCGGGCGCCTCGTCACGGGCTACGCCCGGCTCTCGCTCCTCGGCCTCGACCTCACGGTGGGTCAGCTCCAGCCCGACTGGGGCCCGGCCGCCCCCGCCGGCGGCGACGGGCTCGTCTTCACGCCGAACGCGGCGCCGGTCCGCATGATCTCGCTCCGCACGGCGGGGGCGCACCTCCTGCCGTGGGTCTTCTCGGCCCTCGGCCCCGTCTCCTGGGAGGTCTTCGTCGGCCAGCTCGAGCGCGACCGCGACATCGAGAGGCCGCTCCTCGGCGGCATCCGCGTCTCGGCGCGCCCCTTCCCGTTCCTCGAGGGCGGGCTCACGCGCGGCTTCCTCTTCGGGGGCGAGGACCGGCCCGTGAACATCGGCCTCATGCTCACCGGCCTGCACGACAACCCCAAGGGGACGAGCCGCGACCTCTCGGACCAGCTCGCCGGCGGCGACCTCCGGGCGCGGGTGCTCCTCCCGTGGGGGATCGGCGTCGCCGGATACGTGGAGGGTTTCGGCGAGGACGAGGCGGGCGGGCTCCCGAGCAAGTGGAGCGTACGCGGCGGGCTCCATGTCTCGGGCCTCCCCCCGGCGGGCGGGGTCGAGATCCGCGGCGAGTGGACGAGGACCCACCGCTCGGCCTACCAGCACGGTCTCTACACGGACGGCTGGACCTACCGCGGGGTCGGGATCGGCCACCACGTCGGCCCCGGGGCCGACGACCTCTCCGCGGAGGTCGCGATCGCGCCCTGGTTCTGGCCCGAGATCCGTCTGCGGGCGTGGATCTCGCACGAGATCCGGGGGAAGCGAAACCGTCCCGGGTTCCCCGGCGAGCGGACGATCGAGTGGGGGTGCGGGGCGACGTGGGAAGGACCCGAGGGGCTGCGCGTGACCCTCGGGGGATACGCCGTGGACGTGCGGCGCGTGGGCGGGGTCCCGGGCACGGAGGACGACGGGGCGTTCCTCGAGGCGAGGGTGGAGTACCGGTTCTGAGAGGGGAGAGATCCATGTCCCTGGTCCCTGGTCCCGGGTCCCTGGTTGGGCGCACCACACTCCTGGCGGCCGCACTGACCCTAGCCGCGGCGTCCGCCGCGGCTGCCCAGGAGGCCCCCGCGCCGCCGGGGGGGCTCGCGCGCGAGGAGGTCGAGTCGGCGCTCCGCGACCTGCCCGTCACGCTCCGCCAGAAGATCGAGGCGCTGCTGCGCGGCGAGAAGCCGGCGGCGGCCTCGCTCACGGCCGAGGAGCGGGAGGCGGTCGAGGCGCTGCCCCCGCGGATCCGGGACCGCGTTCTCGCGGCGTTCCCCGCGCCGCGGAAGCCGCCCGAGCCGGAGCCCGCGAAGCCCGCCGGTGCGCCCGCGAAGCCCGCCGCCGAGCGCCCGGCGACCCCCCCGGCGCCGGCGAGGCCGGATCCGCCCCCGGCCCGCCCGAGCCGCTTCGAGGAGCTCCCCCTCTTCGGCCACGACCTCTTCGCACGCGCAGCGGACTTCCCTCCCGCCTCCGACCTCCCCGTGGGCTCGGACTACGTCGTCGGCCCCGGCGACCGGATCGCGGTCCGGGTCTGGTCCCGGACCGAGGGTCTCGTCTCGCTCGAGGAGACCGTGGACCGCGAGGGGAGTGTCGCCTACCCGAAGGTCGGCCCCCTCTCGGTCCGGGGGCTCCCCTTCGGGAAGGTCGAGGAAGCGCTGCGCGAGGCGTTCGGGCGCGTCTACCGCGACGCGACCGTCGCCGTGACGATGGGCTCGCTCCGGACGATCCCGGTCTACGTGATCGGGGACGTCGCCCGCCCCGGGGAGCACCGACTCGCGGCCGGCGCCCGCGTCCTCCATGCCCTGTTCGCCGCGGGGGGGCCCACCGAGCGGGGGAGCCTCCGCCGCGTGACGCTCCGGCGCGGCGCCGAGGTCCGCGCCACCTTCGACGGCTACCGCTTCCTCTCGGAGGGGATCCGGGACGGCGACGAGAGGCTGGACCCGGGGGACGTGGTCTTCGTTCCGGGGCGCGGGCCGACCGCGGGAGTGACGGGCGAGGTGCTCCGGCCGGGCCGATACGAGATCGGGCCGGGCGCGACGGTCGCCGACCTCCTCGCGCTCGCGGGGGGCCACACGCCGCTCGGGTTCCGGGGCGCGGTGCAGCTCGAGAGGACCGACGAGGGGGCCCGCCGCGTGATCCGAGACCTCCAGGCCGAGAGGCTCGCGCGCGAGCCCGCGGCCGACGGCGACCTCGTCCGGGTGCTCGCGATCGAGCCCACGCCCCGCAACCGGGTGGAGCTGCGGGGGAACATCGAGCGCCCCGGGGACTACGAGTGGGTCGAGGGGATGCGCGTGAGCGGGCTCCTCGACCGCGGCGGGAGGCTTCTCCCGGGCACGCATCTCGGGCGGGCCGAGATCCTGCGCGAGACGGGGGAGGAGCGCGACCTGGGCGTAGCCCGTGGCGCCGGCCCCGTGCGGACCGCGCGCGAGGTGCTCGTCCTCGACCTCGGGAAGCTCCTCGCGGGGGACGCGTCGCAGGACCTGCCGCTCCGGCCGCTCGACCGGCTGCGGGTCTTCGCCGAGCACGAGGTGCGGGCGCCTTTCCCGGTCTCCATCCGGGGCGAGGTCGGGAAGCCCGGGGCCTACGAGTTCGTGCCGGGGATGCGGGTCTCCGACCTCGTCTTCCGGGCCGGGGAGACCCTTCCCCCGACGGCCCACCTCGACCGCGCGGAGCTGCTGCGCCTCGCGCGCGCCCCGGGGACCGACTACGCGTACGCCCAGGAGTCGGAGCGGGCCCGCGCGTCCCGGGTGGTCGTCCCGGTGAACCTCGGCCGGGCGCTGCGGGGAGACCCCGCCGCCGACTTGACGCTCGCCCCCTATGACGAGCTGGTGGTGCTCGCCGAGACCGATGTGCGACCTCCGCCGACGGTGGTCGTCTCGGGGGGCGTCCAGCGGCCGGGGACCTTCGAGCTGACCGAGGGACTCACGGCGCGCGACCTCGTGTTGCGGGCGGGCGGGATCCTGCCGAACGCGTTCCTGGACCGGGCCGAGGTCGTGCGCCGCGTGTTCGACGCGACCCGGCCCGAGGGCTACCGGCTGGAGGTGATCCCGTTCCACCTCGGGCGTGCGCTCGCCGGCCGCGCCCCGGACGACCCGCGGCTCGAGAACTTCGACCACGTGCAGGTGAAGCAGGTGACCGACTACCGGGTGACCGTCCGCGTGGAGGGAGAGGTGCTGCACCCGGGCGACTACGCGCTCCCCCGGGGCGCGAGGCTCTCCGACCTGATCGTCCGCGCGGGCGGCCTCGGGCGCCGCGCTTTCCCCGACGGCGCCTTCTTCACGCGCCGCTCGGTCCAGGAGGTGCAGGAGGCCGCGATGAAGCGCTTCGTCACGGACCAGCGGCAGAGGCTCCTGCGGCTCGAAGCCGAGGGTCCGCTCGAGACGCTCTCGGCGGAGGCGGCGGGGAAGATCCGGGAGTCGCTCCGCGCGCGCCGGTCCCTCCTCGAGGAGCTGGAGAAGACTCCCGTCGTCGGGCGCCTCGCGATCCGCATCTCGGGATCGCCCGAGTTCGAGCGCTCGATCGCCGATATCGAGCTGCAGGACGGGGACAGCCTCCGGATCCCGGCGGTCCCCGCCTCGGTCACGGTCCAGGGCTACGTCTACAGCCCGGCCACGGTGATCTACGAGCCCGGGAAGCGCGTCTCCTTCTACCTCGACCGCGCGGGCGGGCTCAGGGACGACGCCGACGAGGACGCCATCCACGTCGTGAAGCCCGACGGCTCGGCGATGCCGCTCCGGTCGCGCGAGGGCCGCGCGATGCGCTGGGATTGGGACCGCTTCCGCTGGATCCAGGGGCGGCCCGGCCCCGAGGTGGGCCCGGGGGACGTGATCGTCGTCCCCCCCGCCATCCAGACCGTCTCGGGCTACGACCTGACGCGCGACCTGGTGGACATCGTGTTCAAGATCGCGCTGGCGGCGGGGGTGGTGGCGGGGATCGGGGGGTAGGACCGCATCCGATGCGCGTCCTCGGCATAGACCCCGGCACGATCCGGGTCGGGTTCGGGGTCGTCGAGGCGGGAGCGTCCACCTACCGGGCCGTGGCGTTCGGCGTGGTCGCGTCGGCCTCGACCGCCCCGCTTCCCGAGAGGCTCCGGCGCATCCACGCCGGTCTCACGAGGGTGATCGCGCGAACGGGTCCCGACCTGGTGGCGATCGAGGATGCGTTCTCGGGCATCAACCCTCACGCGGCGCTCCGGATCGGCGAGGGGAGGGGAGTGGCCCTGCTCTGCGCCGGCGAGGCCCGGCTGCCGGTCTTCTCCTACGCCCCGACCGAGGTGAAGCGGGCCGTCACCGGAGGGGGCGGAGCCCGCAAGGCCTCCGTCGCGCGGATGGTGGCCTTCCTCCTCGGCCTCCCCCGGGAGCCCTCCCCCGAGGACGCGTCCGACGCCCTGGCGGTCGCTCTGTGCCACTGCCTCAGGGCCCCGGGGAGCCGATGACGTCAGGCCTCCTCGGCTCGTCCGCCGAACCTCTGGACGACAAACGACAAACGACGGGGGTGCTGTTGACGCCCGGGAGGGGTCCGGGTAGGATCCGCGCCCTTCCTCGGTTTCCGGCCGTCGCCGGTCGGTGAGGCATGGAACGCGTGGTGAGCGTCCTCGTCCCGGCGGCCGGTCGGGGGGTGAGG
Source organism: Planctomycetales bacterium (assembly GCA_022614695.1). GTDB lineage: Bacteria > Planctomycetota > JAKEIC01 > JAKEIC01 > JAKEIC01 > JAKEIC01. The sequence goes on from JAKEIC010000029.1 coordinate 7,383, forward strand.
TTGGGGGCCCGGGTCCCGAAAGCGTTCGTGGACCTGGGTGGGAAGCCGATCCTCGCATGGACGTTGTCCGCATTCGCCGGGATATCCGAAGTGGTCGAGCGGATCGTCGTGGTTCCGCCCGGCTCGGTGGGGCACTTGCCGCCGCGCGTGGCGCGCGCCCTCGCGGGTTTCGAGGGCGTTAGGGTGGTGGCGGGCGGCGAGCGGAGGCAAGACTCGGTGCGCGCCGGGCTCGAAGCCCTGCGGGCGGAGGCGACGGTGGTGGTCGTTCACGATGCGGCGAGGCCGTTCGCGAGCCCGAGGCTCATCCGCGACGTGATCGCCGCCGCCGCGCGGAGCGGGGCCGCACTCGCCGCGGTGCCCGTCGCGGATACGGTGAAGCGCGTCGCCGGCGAGTCCGAGGGGCGCCTCCGGGTGGCC
>JAKEIC010000308.1 GCA_022614695.1 Planctomycetales bacterium
GACCGCCTCATCGCGGAGCTCTGCATCCCCGGGGACGGGCCGGTCGCGGCGCTCTACTACGGCCACCAGCTCTTCGAACTGCCCCTCGGGGTCCTCGCGGTGGCCGTCGCGACTGCGGCCTTCCCCGAGCTGGCCCGCCTCGGGGCCCGGGGCGACTCCGCGGCCCTCGGGGACGGGGTGGGCCGGGCGCTGCGCCTCGTGGCGGCGCTCGCCTTCCCCGCGGCCGCCGGCCTGGCGGTCGTCCGGGAGCCGACCGTGCGGCTGCTCTTCGAGCGCGGGCTCTTCACTCCCGCCGACTCGGCCCGGACCGCCGCCGTGACGTTCTGGTACGCGCTGGCGGTGGCCCCGGCCGCCCTCTCTCCCGTCCTCGCGCGGGCCCATCACGCCCGGGCCGACACGCGGACCCCGGTCCGGATCGCGCTCGTCTCGGTCGCGGCGAACTTCGGCCTGAACCTGGCGCTCGTCTGGCCCATGCGGGAGGCGGGGCTCGCCTGCGCGACCGCCCTCTCCTGCGCGCTGCAGGCGGCGCTGCTCGCGAGGGCCCTGCGCGGGCGCGTGCCCGTCCCGTGGCGGGCCGGTGTCCTCCCGGCGGTGGCGAAGGCGCTCGGGGCGACCGCGCTCTCGGCTGCGGCCGCGTGGGGGGCGCTCGTCGTCGCGGGCGGGACAGGGCCGGCGCTCCAGTGCGCGGCGGGGGTCGGCGCCGGGATCGGAGCCTACCTCGCGGCGGCGCTCGCGCTCGGGAGCGCGGAGATCCGGGGGCTCATTTCCCGCGGAGCCTCGCCGCGATCCGCCTGAAGATGGACTCGCCGCCCGGCGCGCGGTAGGTGCCGTGGCTGCGGCCCGAGGCGATCGGCGACTCGCCCCGCAGGAACCGCTTCAGGTCCTCCCGCATGTCGGCCGCCGTCCCGTAGCGGTGGTCGGCGACCTTGGCCATCGCCTTGAGCGCGATGTTTGCGAGGGGTCGGGGCGCCGTGGGCGTGACGGCGCAGGGGTCCTGCGGCTCCTCGTCGAGGACCTTCTTCAGCACCTCGAAGACGCCCCTGCCCTCGAACGGAGCCCGGAGCGTGAGCATCTCGTAGAGCGTCGCGCCGAGGGAATAGACGTCGGTCCGGCGGTCCACGCTCTCGTGCTCGCCGGCCGCCTGCTCCGGGGCCATGTAGGCCGGGGTCCCGAGGAGCTGGCCGGCCCCCGTGATCCGCGAGGCGCCCTCGGGTCGGGCGAGCCCGAAGTCGGCGACGAGGACCCGTCTCTCCTTGTCCATCATGAGGTTCGTGGGCTTGATGTCGCGGTGGATGACGCCGTTCTCGTGCGCGTAGTGCAGCGCGTCGGCGGCCGCGGCGACGATCTCCGCCACGCGTTGCGGCGTGAGCCTCTCCTTCTCGAGCAGCTCGTCCAGCGTGGTTCCGTCCACGTACTCCATCGCGATGTAGTGGACGCCCTCGTGAGACCCCATCCCGAAGATGGCGACGATCCCCGGGTGCGTGAGCCGGGCCGCTGCCTCGGCCTCGCGGCGGAACCGGGCGACCACGCGCTCGTTCGTGATGAGCCCGTGGGCAAGGACCTTCACGGCGGCGCGTCGCGAGACGCCGGCTTGGGTCGCCTCGTAGACGACGCCCATCGCGCCCTGGCCGAGTTTCCGGACGAGGGTGTACTTGCCGAGGGTGGAGCCGGCCCCGACGGTCCCCGGCATCGAGGGGGGAGGCGTCGCGCTCGGTTCGGGAACCGGCCCGGCGAGCGTGGCCGCAAGCGCGGGGTCGGGCGGCGGGGGTTCCGAACCCGCGGGGCCCGGGTGCTTGGCCGTCCAGTCGCGCACGGCCTTCGCGACCTCGCGGATCTGGTCTCGCGTGAGCTGCCCGCCCAACTGGAGGATCTCCGTGATCGGGCGCGGCTGCCCGTCGCGCTCGGCGACGACCGCCTCGCCGAGCGCCTCCTGCGCCGCGGGCACCGTGAGGAACCCGAGCTTCACCGCGAGCTGACAGAAGAGCTTGTCCTGCGCGGTGGGCACGACGGCCTCATTATAGGAGCGGCCGTCGCAATCCCCGCGCGGGTCGCTAGAATCCGGGACGTGCGTCGCACGGCGGCCGAGATCGCGCGACTCGTCGGCGGGCGCGTGGTCGGGGACCCGGAGACCGAGGTAACGGGGGTGCGGGGACTCGAGGTCGCCGGGGCGGGGGACCTCGGGTTCGTCCGGGACGACGCCGCGATCCCGCGGGCCCGGGCGTCCCGGGCGGGGGTCCTACTCGTCCCGTACGAGATCGAGGCGGCGGCTCGCGCCCAGGTCGTGGTCGAAGACCCGGTGTTGGCCCTCGGGAAGGTGCTCGAGGCCGAGTCGGCGGGCCGTCCGCGACCCGCGCCGGGGGTGCACGCGACGGCCGTGGTCGCGCCGGGCGCGCGCCTCGGGAACGGGATCTCCGTGGGACCCTACTGCGTCGTGGGCGAAGGTGCCTCGCTCGGGGACCGCACCGTGCTCCACGCGCACGTAGTGGTCGGGGACCGGGCCTCCCTCGGCTCCGACTGCGAGGTCCAGCCCCACGTGACGATCCGCGAGGGCGTCCGGATCGGGAATCGGGTCCGCGTGGACTGCGGCACCTCGATCGGGACGGACGGGTTCACGGTCGTCCTCCGCCCGGACGGGCTCCATCAGGTGCCCCAGTTGGGGACCGTCGAGATCGGCGACGACGTGGACATCGGGGCCCACGTCACCGTGGACCGCGCGACCCTCGACGCGACCCGCATCGGGAACGGCGTGAAGATAGACAACCACTCCCACATCGCGCACAACGTCGTCGTCGGGGACCACACTCTCCTGGTCGCCTACGCCAAGATCGCGGGGACGACCGAGATCGGGAAGCACGTCGTCATCGCCGAGGACGTGGGGATCACCGACAACGTGACCATCGGGGACCGCTGCCGGATCGGGGGGGGGTCGCGCGTGTTCCGGAGCCTCCCGCCGGACACGGAGGTGTGGGGGGCCCCCGCGAGGCCGCTCGCCGAGGAGAAGCGGGTCCAGGCCATCCTCGCGCGGCTCCCGGAGGTCTGGGAGGAGATCCGGGCGCTGCGCCGCGAGATGCGCGGGCTCGAGAGCACCTAGCATGCCCCGCCTCACCGTCAACGTGGACCATGTCGCCACCGTGCGCGAGGCGCGGAAGGGGCGCGCGCCCGACCCGGTCGCTGCGGCGCTGCTGGTCGAGCTGGCCGGGGCCCACGGCGTCACGGTGCACCTCCGCGAGGACCGGCGCCACGTGCAGGACCGCGACGTCCGGGTCCTGCGCGAGATGCTCGCGCTCCCGCTCAACCTCGAGATGGGTCTCGCCGGCGAGGTCCTCGCGATCGCGTGCGACGTGCGGCCGGACCTGGCGACGCTCGTCCCCGAGCGGCGCCAGGAGCTCACGACCGAGGGAGGGCTCGACGTGCGGCGGGACCGCGCGCGCGTCGCCGACGGGATCGTCCGGCTCCGCGAGGCGGGCATCCCGGTCTCGCTCTTCGTGGACCCGGAGCCGGGGCAGATCGAGGCGGCCCGCGAGGCCGGCGCGGGATGCATCGAGCTGCACACGGGCGAGTACGCGAATGCGCGGGACCACGAGCGCGGGGAGAAGCTCGAGCGTCTGCGCGTCGCGGCGCACGAGGCGGGCCGGAGCGGCCTCGAGGTCCACGCGGGCCACGGTCTCGACTACCGGAACGTCGTCCCGGTTGCCCGCATCCCCGAGGTGGCGGAGCTCGCGATCGGCCATGCGATCGTCGGCCGCGCCGTCCTCGTCGGGATGGAGCGCGCCGTGAGGGAGATGCTGGCCCTCGTGCAGCTGTGAGAGCTCCCTGATGGACATCGGCGGCTCCATCGTCGCGCTCGTCACCCCGTTCCGCGGCGGCAAGCTGGACACGGCCGCGCTCGAGGCGCTCGTCGAGCTGCACGTGGAGTGCTGCTCCGCGGGGGTCGTGCCCTGCGGGACGACCGGCGAGTCGGCAACCCTGTCCCACGAGGAGCACGAGGAGGTCGTCCGGGTGGTCGCCGAGTGCTCGGCCCACCGCGTCCCGGTGATCGCGGGGACCGGCTCGAACTCGACCGTCGAGGCGGTCGGGCTCACGAAGGCCGCCGTCGAGGCCGACGCCGACGGGATCCTCCTGATCATGCCCTACTACAACAAGCCCGGGCAGGAGGGGATCTACCGCCACGTGTGC
>JAKEIC010000309.1 GCA_022614695.1 Planctomycetales bacterium
CCCTCAATCCCCCCGATACCCCACGATCGTGTCGCCCGACTGGAGGACGATCGTGCCGGAGGGGACCAGGACCGCCTTCGGGGGCTCGGAGAACTCGAGGTCGGGGACGAGGGGCTCCTGCGCCCTCTTGCCCGTCGCGCGGTCGAAGGCGAGGAGCGAGACCGTCAGGGGGCCCCCGCGGCGGGCGCGCGTGAGGAGGACCGCGATCGCGCGGCGGCACGGGAAGACCCGCGAGACGTCCGCGCGCGGGTCGCCGAGCGAACCGCGCCAGCGGAGCGCGGCCGTGGCGGCCTTGTAGGCCTCCAGCCGCAGTTCCGGATCGGGCGTCGCGTCCGGGTCGGCGCGGAGGCAGAAGAAGTCCTCCCCGGCGACCTCCGGCGGACCGACGAGCCCGCGGAAATCGGGGAGCGACCAGGCGACCGCCCCCGTGCGCGCCGCCAGGCCCAGGAGACCCAGGGCCGACCCGGTCGCCGGGGACGCCGACTCGAGCGTGAGGACGAGCGTCTCCTCCCCGATCCCGATCGGAGGGAGGATCCGGCCGTTCCGGAGACCACGCTTCCAGATCTCCCCTCCGCTCGCCGGGTCGGTCGCCCGGACGCTCGTCCGATCGGGCGCGACCAGCAGGGCGACGCCCGCGTCGCTCGGCGCTCGGGGGTCGCCCGGCGCGCGGGGTATGAAGAGCGGAGCGACGTCCGTCTCGATCCCGCAGTTCTCCACCGGGTGCGAGGCCCGGAGCGTCCCCGTCAGGAGGTCCAGCACGTGGACGAAGCCCGAGGCCCGCGGCGGGTCCTCGTCGGAAGTCATCGCCATCAGGACGAGCGCGTCTCCCCGCCCCATCGGGAATGGGAGCGTCTCCCCTCGGACGCGCACGGGCGGGTCCCAGACCGGCTGGCCGGTCGCCTCCTCGTAGGTCGCGACGAGGCTCGATCCGCGCACCCGGGGGTCGGGACCGGCGGCGACGACCGCCCCGCGGACGGCGCCGACCCTCGCGTCCCGCGGGAGCTCGCGCGTCCAGGAGACCCTCCCGTCCTCGGGACGCACCCCGGTGAGCCGCCCCGGGGTCGTCACGAGGAGGAGCCGCTCGCCCGCCGCGACGTCGAGGATGCGCCCCCCGGAGATCGGGGCGCGCCAGAGCCCCTCGCCAGTCCGCCCGTCGCGCCCCTCGAGGGCGCCGGGGACCGAGACGAGGAGGAGGTGCTCCGCGCCGAGCGGCGGGCGGGGCCGCGCCTCGTAGAGCCGGGCGCCGGCCGGGAGCCGGAGGCGGAACGCCTCGCGGAGCGGCGTCCGCAGCTCCGGGTCCGGCGAGGGCGCCGCGGCTGCCGCGTACTCCGCGCGCGAGAGCCTCTCGCGCACGATCTCGCCGGCCTCCCGCGGGGCTCCCCCGTCCGCCCCGGGGATCCGGATCGTCCCCGACTCGCGGGCGAGCCTCTCGAGGACGGCCCGGGCGGCCGCCCACTTCCCGGAGTCCTCGTAGCAGCGCGCGAGGAGGAGGCCCGCCGCGGCCCGGACCGGGGGCGCCCCCGCCGCCTCGCGGAGGAACCCGCGCAGCGCGTCCGCGGCGGCCTCCGCCCTCCCCGAGGCCCGCAGGGCGTCCGCGAGGCGCAGCACCCCCTCGGGCAGGCAGGCGGCGTTCGGATAGCGGGCCAACAGGGTCCGGAAGACCGCCTCCTCCTCCCCCGGGCGCGTGCCTTCGAGGAGCGCCCGGGCCGCCTCGTCGTGGCGGCGGTAGGGGCCCCGGCCCCCGCGCGCGAGGATCGCCGCGACCTTCTCCCGCGCCCACGCGGCGGCGGTCGCGCCCGCGTCCCCCTCCGGGGACGGCGCGTCGGGGAAGCGCGCGAGGATCTCCTGGCAGGCCTCGACCACCTCCTCCGCCCTCCCCTCCGCCTCGAGGTGGTGCGCGAGGAGCCACAGCGCCTCGAAGCCGGCCGGGACGACCGCGCCGGCGCGGAACGCGAGGGGGACGTCCGCGTGGCGGTCCGCGATCTCCCGGAGGGTCGCCCGGTAGCGGGCGGCGTCGCCGGAGGCGAGCCGGTGCTCGGCGAGGAGGCGGAGGGTCCGGACCCGCGCGGCGTCGTCGGGCGCCGACTCGAGGGCGCGCGCGAGCGCCGCGAGCGCGCCGGGCGACCCCACCGGCGCCGCGGCGTCGCACTCGCGGAGCGCCAGGGCGTGGAGCGCCCCGCGGACGCGGAGCAGGGCCCCCGCCCGGGCCGGCCCGGGGGGCAGGGCCCCGGCCCTCGCGGCGGCCCGCTCGAGGGTCGCGCGCGCCGCGGGCATCTCCCGCGCCTGCATCCGCACCTCGGCCGCCGCCAGCAGAGGTTCCGGGTCCGCGGGGGACGTCCGCGCCCGCTCCTCGAGCGACGCCACGACCTCGTCCCGGTCCATGACCGCGCAGAGGCCCGGCCCCTCGGAGGCCGACGCGACGAGGAGGACCCCGTTCACCGAGACGAGGTTCCCGGGAGACGACCCGATCTCGTCCCATGGCCGCCGGTCCAGGATCTCCCCGGTCGCGAGGTCGAGGCGCCGCAGCTCCGCGCACCCCGGCCACCAGACGGAGCCCCGGGTGAGGAGCCCGCGCCCGGGCGGGTCGTCGGGCTCCCGCTCGGAGAGGTCCGGGGCAACCCACGCGACCTCCCCAGAGTCGAGCCTCACCCCCGCGGCGCGCCGGCCCGTGACGATGGCGAGGCCGCCCCGCGCCCCGAGCAGATGGCGGTAGTCGCCGCGGTCGCGCGTCCGCTCGAGGGTCCACCGCAGGGCCCCCGTGCGCCGGTCGAGGGCGAGGAGCCGCTCGCAGTCGGTCGGGGCGGCGAGCACGAGGTCGCCCGCCACGACGGGGGGGTTCGTCTCCCAGGTCGGGGGCCTCTTGCGGACGTGGAAGCCCTCGTTCACCGGGAGCGAAGTGGCCGGGTAGGTCCGCACCCAGCGGAGCCCGCCCCGGTCGGCCTCGACGACCGCCACCGCCCCGAGGTTCGTGCAGATCGCGAGCAGACCTCCGGCGAGCGCGGGCGGAGAGACGACCGTCTCGCGCACGGGCCGCCCGAACATGTTGAGCTCGCCGCCCCCGGCGCAGAGGTACGTGTGCCAGACCGGCGCGCCGGTGCGCCGGTCGAGCGCGATCGCGAAGAGCCGGGCGAGCCCCCCCTCGCCCTTGCGCCCGACCACGTAGACCCGGTCCCCGTCCACGAGCGGCGCGGAGACGGCCGAGAGCGAGTCGAGGGGGCCGAGGCCGTCTTCCCGCGCGAGCGCCTCCCAGCGGACGCGGCCCGTCTCGCGGGAGAGCGCCACGAGCTTGCGCCTCGGGATCGGCTCGCTGATGAGGACTCCCGCGAAGTTGTGGGGGGTGTCGTCCGGCGAGGGCGGGAGCTCGACCGCGAGGACGAGGTCCGGCCCGGCCACCTCGAGGGCGTGGAGCCGCGTGGGCTCGAACCGGTCCCCCCGGAACCGCGCCGCGCCGGTGTCGAGGAGGCGCCGCCGCGCGGCCTTCCCCGTGTAGAGCTCGTAGGAGTCCACGGTCCTCCCGTCCGTGACGTAGACCGTCCCGTCGGCCACGACCGGGTGGATCGGGCATGCGCGCCGGCGGAGGACCTCCCCGCGCCCGCTGAAAGCGCCCCCGTCGAAGTAGTCGCCGGCGAGCCCCGGCGGGGGCGGGAGCGTGGCGCGCCAGTTCCCGGGGGCGGCGGCCGGTGGTTCGGGGGCCGCGGGGAGGTTCCGGCCCGGTTCGCCGCCGAGGCGCGGCCAATCGCGCGGCGGCGGGCCCTCGCGCGCCGCCCGCGCCGCGGCCTCGGCCGCGGCCCGGAGCGCCCCCGCGAGCGGACGCCACTCGATGCGCCGCTCGGCGAGCCGCGCCAGCGCCGAGGCGCGCTCGGGAAGCCTCGCCTCGGCCGCGGCCCGGACCGCGCGCAGGAGCACCGCCCTCGCCGCGGCGGGTGCGAGGAGCGCCCCGTCCCCGGCGTCGGGCGCCCGCCACGAGAGCCGCGCGAGGAGCCGGTCGTAGAGGTCGGAGGCGGCACCGGCCCGGCCGTCCTCGAGCGCGCGGTCCGCGAGGAGCCGCAGCGCCCGGCCGGCGGCCGCGGTCCCCGGGTAGCGCGCGGCCACCTCCTCGAGGTCCCCCCGCCGGAGGGCGTCCTCGGCCGCGGGGTCGTGCAGGGCGCGGTAGGCCGCGATCCCCTCGGACGGCCACGCGGAGAGCTCCCGGAGAGCCACCTCGGAGGCCGCGGCGTGGAGCCCCGGGTCCTCGAGCACCGGGACGACGGACCGCGCGTGGCGCTCGAGGACCTCCTGCAGGCCCCGCGCGGCGGCCGGGAAGTCGCCCTCCGCCGCGAGGCGGCGCGCCCGCGCGAGCTTCTCCGCCGCCGGCCCGGGCTCGGGCAGGACGAGCGGCGGAGGGTCGTCGGCGAGGGCGGGCCCGGAACCGGGCCCGAGAACGGGCACGAGAACGAGCACGAGCACGGGCACGGGCACGGGGCGCCGGGGCGTCGCGGAGCGCGCCGCCGCGACGGCGAACGGTGAATGGTGAGCCGTGAACAGCTTCACGGCAGCCGCGCCAACTTCCGCGCGATCCACTCGAGACAAAGGAGCGCCACGAGGGCCCCGAACACGCCCCAGGAGTCCCAGAGGCGGTGGACCGACTCCACGCCCGAGAGGGTCTGGCTCAGCCGCTTCACCTTCGCCGGGATCTCGGGGAGCTGCCAGAGGTCCCAGGTGGCGCCCCCCGACTCGCGGGCCATCGCCGCGAGGGTGTCCCGGTCCATCGAGGGCTTCTCGAACTCGCGCTGGGGGATGGTCACCTCGAAAGACGCGAGCCCGGCGCGGCTCTCCTCCCTTTGCTCCCCGGGGGCTCCGCGGAGCGGGAACCAGACCTGGTGGGGCCCGAGGGTCCCGGCGACGATCGAGCCCTCGTAGACGCCGGGCCGCCTCTCCCGGTCCACGGCGCGGAGCGGGAGCGGCTCGCTCGCCCCGCCCGAGCGGGGCTTCTCGAGCCGGGCCTCCACCTCCTCGGCGCGCAGCGGCTGGAAGTCCTCCTGGAACACGCGGGCCCGGACCACGACCCGCTCCCCGAGCGTGTAGGCGGTCTTGTCGAGGGCGATGTGGAAGCGCTTCTGCTCCCCGAGCAGCCGGTTGTGCCCCACGTAGCGGATCAGGTTCTGCCAGAAGCGGTAGTAGAGCCGGTCCCCCTGGAGCAGCCGCCAGCGCCAGGTCTCGTCGGTCCCGATGTAGACCGTGCGCCCGAGCCCGTAGCGCATCGAGGCGAGGATGGGCCGCCCCTCGTCGCTCCC
>JAKEIC010000310.1 GCA_022614695.1 Planctomycetales bacterium
CCCCCCCCCCCCCCGCCGCCCCCCCCCCCCCCACGCCGCGGCTCCCCGAACAGGAGGACTACTCGCGCGTCCACTTCGGGATGTGCCGGCCCGCGACCTTCTGGGAGGCCGCGGGCGCCGTCGGCTTCGCGATGGAGTGGCCGGTCCCCTTCCTCTACGAGCCGCTGGTGCGCGGCTACCGCCGGATCGCGGGGCTCACGGACGAGGAGATCGTCTTCCTGCTCGAGCACATCCCGACCGACGAGTCGCACTCGTCCCTCATGGTCGCCTCGATCGCCCCCCACTTGGACGACCCTGCCGTGCAGGACGCCGTCCTTGCGGGGGCCATGAAGTCCATGGACGCGCGCGAGAGTCTCGTGGACGCGATCGCCCGGCGCATGGAGCCGGTGGCGGTGGCTGCATGAGCGGGGCGCGGAACGTGCGCGGGGGACTCGCCCTTCTCGCGCTCTCGCTGGCGGGCGGGCTCGCCATGTCGCTCTACGCGTTCGAGCCGCTGGTCGAGCCCCCCCCGGCGCTCGACCGCTATGACGACCTCCCGCGGAGGCTGCTGCGGCTCGCCCACGTGGCTGCCGTGATGCTCCCCCTCCTGAACGTCCTCCTCGGGCCGGTGATCGGCCGCGTGCGGCTCCCGGCCACGTCCCGCGAGTGGACCAGCTGGCTCCTGCTCGTCGGGGCGGCCGGGCTCCCCGCGGCCCTCGTCCTCGAGGCGCTCTTCCCGGCCGCGGCGTCCTGGCATCCCTCCGGCGTGCCCGCGATCGCCTTCGCGCTCGGGACCGCGCTCCTCGCCGTCGGGGCCTGGAGGACGCCCGGGGCGGAGCTTCTTACCGCCTCCGCCGCCGGCCGCGCCGCTTAGCGGCCACGTGACGCCAGCCGATGGGAGCGGGCGGGAGCTTCGGGGCCTCCGGCAGGCCGATGCCGTCGCCCGCCTCGAATCCCTCGAGGCTCTCCTCGCGGATCATGTGGTTGATTAGCTTCTCGATCTCGGTGAGGAGCGGCCCCTGCTCGCGCGTGACGAAGGCGATCGCGCGGCCCGCCGCTCCCATGCGAGCCGTCCGGCCGATTCGGTGGACGTAGTCCTCCGGGTCGTCGGGGAGGTCGTAGTTCACGATGTGGCTGATGCCTGAGATGTCGAGCCCCCGCGAGGCGACGTCGGTTGCGACGAGGACCCGGAACTCCCCGCGCCGGAAGGCTTCCATGACGCGCTCGCGCTGGTTCTGGTCCAGGTCGCCGTGGATCTCGCGGGCGTCCACGCCGGCGTGGGAGAGCCGCGGGGCGAGCTTCTTCACGGCGGCCCGCGTGCGGGCGAAGACGAGCGTGAGGGGGGGCTGCTCCCGTCGGAGGAGCTCGAGGAGGAGCGGAAGCTTCCGCTCTGACGAGACCGACACGTAGCTCTGCTCGACCTCGTCCACCGTGAGCTTCTCGGGGGCCGTGAAGATCCGCGCCGGGTCCCGGAGGTAGCGGGCGGCGAGCCGCACGACCTCGGGCGGGATCGTGGCCGAGAAGAGCATCGTCTGCCGCGTCGCCGGCGTCCGCCGCACGATGTCGTCAATGTCCTCGCGGAATCCGAGGTCGAGCATCCGGTCGCACTCGTCGAGGACGAGGGCGCGGAGGTCCGCGAGGGAGAGGGTCCGGCGCCGGAGGTGGTCGAGGAGCCGGCCGGGGGTCCCGACGACCACCTCCGCCCCGCGATGGAGCTGCGTCGCCTGTGGGCCGAGGGGCTGCCCGCCGTAGACCGCCGCGACCCGGGCGCCGCGCGCGTGCCCGAACCGCTGGAACTCGCCGGCCACCTGGAGGGCCAGCTCGCGCGTCGGCGTGATGACGAGCCCCTGCACGGGACCCCGGGGCCCGAGGCGATCGAGGATCGGGAGCGCGAAGGCCGCAGTCTTCCCGGTCCCCGTCCGGGCCTGGCCCACCACGTCCCGGCCGGCGAGGGCGGGCGGGATCGCGAGGGCCTGGATCTGGGTGGGCTCGGCGAACCCGGCGCTCGCCACGGCAGAGAGGGACTGGGGCGAGAGCCCGAGCGCCCCGAACCCGACGACCGGGGCGCTCGCGAGGGCCGGCGGGGCGGGTGGAGGATCGGTCATGGGGCCGCTACGATACACCCTCCCCCGCCCGGTTCCACGACGGACCGGCGGGAGCTGACCGTCAGGGCGGAGTAGCTCAGCTGGTTAGAGCAACGGATCCATAATCCGTGTGTCGGGGGTTCGAATCCCTCCTCCGCTACCAGTCGTAACAGCCGGAAACCCATGGGAAACCCACGCTTTGCGGCGAGAGCGACGCGCGCGGATGCGAGCGATTGCGGTCGCTCAGAATCGCACTTTCGCGGACACTTAGGCAGCTTGCAAGGCAGCACGGACGGGCGCTCTCTACGCCTCGTCGGCGCGAACGTCAAGGGGTGAGTTGGTGAAGGTGGTTGTCCGGCCTGTTGCGGCGTTCCTGATGCTCGGGCTCGCCTGGCACGAGGTCGAGGTCGCCCTGCACTCGGAGCTGGCCGGACTGGAGCACGTTCCCGAGGAGAGCCACGCCGCGCTCGTCGGCGCCGGCGCGATGGAGGTGAGCATGGCGAAGCAAGAGGCAGGGGCGGGGACGAAGTACGTCTACAAGAAGATCCGCGAGCACCTGTCCGAGGCGCAGCTCAACGCCCTCGGCGCTGACGGGTGGCTCCTGATAGCCGGGCACGAGCAGGGCAATCCGGACGACGCTTTCTTCCTGTTCGTGAAGGAGGTCCGGCCTGCCGTGGGGCCGTAGCCTTGACGGGGCGAGGCGCGAGGAGGGCGAGGGGCGTGAGCGCCGATCGAGTGCGGGTGACGATGGGACTCGGCGATACGCTTGATGCCGACGCACGCGCCCTCGCGCGCCGCTCGCTCGCCCGGTCGCGCGGTCGAGGCGAGGCCCTCTAGTAGTCGCGGCGGATGTTCCGCGTTCCGCCCCGACCGGCAACCTCGGGCTGCATCCGGAGCATCTGGCCCGCGATGCGGGCGCTAAACCCTCTCGTGCGCCACCTGTGAACCTGCTTTCGCGCCGAGGCGCGGGAGCGGCCGGCGCCCTCTAGTCCTACTCCGATAAAGGTCCAGCGCTGATCTGCCGATCTTCCTCCACGAGAGGGGGGTCGGCATGACGACCGAAGAAATCGCGGCGCTCTCCGGGAA
>JAKEIC010000311.1 GCA_022614695.1 Planctomycetales bacterium
ATGAAGATGGGACCAGAAACCGGCGAACACACGTGAGGGGGTGGACACAGGCCAGCCACTTCAGATAAGGACCCGCGGCGCCCACCGGACCCGGCACTCGCGGGGCTGACGGCTCCTGTTCCGCAAGTCGGGGAAGCGCCCACCGTCGCCCCTTGTGGCCGCTCGTGGCGCGGCGTATCCTCTCCTGTTGTCCTCCCCCCCGCGGGAGCGGACAAATGATGAGGCACGTACCCATGACCCGGAGCCGCCTCTTCGGTCTCTCGGTCGTCGCCGGGGCGCTCGGCGCCGGCTGCTTCGACTTCCCGGTGGATGAATGGGACGGGAACTACCGGCGGAGCGCCCCCGTCGAGAGGGAGATCCGGTACGTCCGCGACCCGGCGACGCCGGCGACGACGCGCGAGGTCTACTACGTGGGGCCCACGAACATCACCTACACCGAGTCGGCCTACCCGCATCCCGTGGGCCCCGGGTACTACTACGGAGGGCCCGCCTACTACGGGACCGGGTACTACGGGAACGGCGCCTACGACCGCTGCTACGACCGCGGGTACGGATACGGGTCCGGCTACGGGGTGCAGCTCCGCGGCTCCGGCTCGGGACGGCACTACTCCTGGAACGGGAGCCTCGCCTGGGGCGGCGGCTCGTACTCCGGCGGATGCTCGGGCCCCTACGGCTCGACCTACTCGTCGGGCAGCTCGTCGGGCCTAGGGGTCTACGGCAGCAACGTCGAGCCGAGCCGGTTCAGCACGTACCGGTAGCGACCGTCGCTCGGGTCATGGGCGCGGGGGTGCGGGCGCCGCGAGCGCGGGCGCCGGCGCGGGGGTCCCGTGGGCGCCGGGTCTCGCCCGCTGGATGAAGTAGGTGAAGACGTAGTGGCACGTGGGGACCCCGAGCAGGAGCCCCCAGACCCCGAAGAGGTGCTCGCCGAGGAAGAGGATCACGAGCACGACCAGCGGGTGGATGTGCATGACCGAGCCCATGATGCGCGGGTTCAGGACGTAGGCCTCGATCAGGTGGATGACCGTGATGAGGCCGATCGCATAGAGCATCACGAGGGCGTTCCGCTCCGCGAGCGCCACGAGGCAGATCGGCACGGTCGAGATGAAGACGCCCGCCACCGGGATAAAGGAGCAGGCGAAGACGATCACGGAAAGCACGACCGACGACGGGATGTCGAGCGCCTGCAGCCCGATGAACGTCAGGACCGTGTTGCAGAGGGCGATGAGGGTCTGGGCCTGGAAGGCCTTCCCCATGCCGTTCCCGAACGCGATCATGCCGGGCGCGATTTCGTCGTAGAAGCGCTTCAGGTTGCTCTCGCCGAGGCTCCGAGCCATCTCCGCCACGCGCGGGAGCCCCACCACGATCAGGAACGCGAAGATGAACGCGAGCAGGAAGTGGAAGACGAACGTGAGGATGCCGCGGAGCGCCTTCACGACGGGGGCTGTGACGCTGGGCAGGCTCTCGTTCGCCCACTTCGTGACGAGGTCCACGGCGCCCTCGTAGCCCCCCCGGTACGCCGGGTCCTCGCGGAACTTCCGGACGAGCGACGCCGAGAGGACGCTCTCGAAGAGGCGGTCCACCTTCGCGCGGTCGAGCACCGGCTTCGGGGCGGGCGCTCCTCCGGGTCCCTTACCGGCCTCGGCCGGCGGGACCCGCTCGGGCGCCGACCCCTCGCCCACGCCCCCCTCGTGGGCCGACTCCCCGCGCGCGGTCCAGAGCCCCGGGGCGATCTTCTCCGCGAGCTCGCGGCCCTGCGCGGCCACTCTCGGGATGATGACCCAGACCGCGCCCACGATCACGCCGGCCAGGAGGAGGAACACGCCGACCGTGGTGAGGCGCCAGACCGCCCCCGACGGGTCCTCCCGCCCGACCTTGCGGCAGACCCACTCGACGACGTTGTAGGCGATGTAGGAGAGGACGAAGGTGACGAAGATGATGTCGAAGAAGTACCGGAGGGCGTACAGCGCGAGGAGGAAGAGCCCCCAGATCGCGATCTTCTCCCACGGGAGCCGGCGGATGAACCGGAGTTCGTCCGCGTCGAGCCCCTTGAGGAGCCGGCTGTCGCGGGTCTCCGGCACGGGCGGGGATTCTACTCGACGCGTCCGGCGAGACGCGGGAAGACCCGGACGACGGCCGTCAGGAGGAGGGCGGCGATCGAGAGCTGCACGGGTCCGAGCACGAGGGCGTCGGTGCCGGTTCCGTCGGCCAGCGCGGCGTAGACGAGGTAGAAGGGATTCGCCGCCCTCACGATCCAGAGAGCGATCGGGTTCTCCGCCAGGGCGGAGAACGCCACGAAGAGCTGGCAGAGGAGCCAGTAGACGACGCCGACGGAGAGCGCGAGCGAGACCCCCGGGCCGCGGCGCTTCATCCGGAGCCCGGCGATCGCGCCGATCGCGTAGGCCATCGCATACGCCGCCACGATCGCGAGCAGGCTCAGCCCGAACCCCTGGACCGTGAGCGCCGGCCCCCCCACCGCCGCCATGGCGAGGAGGAGCGCGCCCGGGAGCGCGAGGAACGGCCAGTGGATCCGCGCAGCGGCCGCCGCCTGCTCCAGGACGAAATCCGGACCCGTCATCGGCGTCACGAGGAGCTGCGCGGCCGTCCCGTCCTCGTGGGGGCGGGCGAACGCGTTGGCTCCCGAGATGAGGAGGAGCGCCACGGGGAGCGCCATCGCCGCCCCGAGCGTCCACGCCTGCACCTCGGGCTTGGCGAGCTCCTCGCGGTTCCCAAGGAGGAGGAGGAGCAGCACGAACACGCCGTAGAGGGCGAGGAGGAACGGGACGATCAGGAACTCCTTCGGAGTGCTCCGCACCTCGAGCCAGAAGAGGGGCGCGCGGCCGGGCCCGGTCTGGCGGGGCCGCCCGGACCGCCCGGACGGCGCGGTCGGGGCGGCCGGCGGCGGGGGGAGATCGAGCACCTGGAGGTGGCGGGCGGCGAGCGCGGCGAGCCCTGCCGAGACGGCGAACGCCACGGCGAGCGTCGCCAAGAGCGAGGCTGGCCCGTACTCCTGGGGTGACGTGAAGAGCATCACGAGAGAGACCACGTGCGACCCGTAGAAGTCTCCCGGGCCCGCGAGGAGGGTGTTGTCGGAGGCGGCCTGCACCGCCTTCCCGAGCGGGAGAAGGCAGCACGCGCTCGCGACCTCGTGGAGGATGAACCCGAGGTAGGCGGCGAGCAGCGCCCCGAAGAACGTGGCCCCGACGGCCGCCGCATAGAGGGAGACCGCCGTGAGCAGGACGGCGCCGGAGAGGATCAGGAGCGAGGTGGCCGCAACTTCGAACGGCGCGACGCCCCCGCCGAGCCATGTCGCGGCCAGCACTGGCGCGGCTGCGGCGATCATGAGGGCCACCAGGACGCCCCGCCCGAGGAGCTTCCCGAAGACGATCTCCCGCGGCGAGAGCCCGGTCGTGAGGAGGATCGCCAAGGTCCCGCCGCGTCGCTCGGAAGCGAGCGCCCCGGCGCAGAAGGCGGGAGCGGTGAGGTAGGCGAGAGCCGCCTCGGACAGGACCACCAGGTAGAAGAACATCCGGCCCCGGGCCTGGGAGCCGCCGGTCCGGAACCCGATCGCGAGCACGGCGACAAGCGCCGCCGCGAACGCCGCCCGGGAGAAGAAGACCCGCGGGCTCCGGTAGGCCCGGCGCAGCTCGGCGAGGAGGACGGGGTTCCGGAACATCCCGGGCCGAGAGCATAGCCGACCGCGGAGCCGAGGGACGATGCCCCTTGTAGAATCCTCCTCGATCGAGAGTTGGCCCAGGGGTGTCGAGGGGCTCCGCGGTATCGCTCCCGCTCGTCCTCCTGGTCGGGGCGTGCGGGAGCGCCCCGACCGAGGGACCTCGGGCCGAGCCGCCCGCCGAGCCTCGACCGCGCCTCGTCCTCACGGCACTGACATTCAACGTGCAATGGGAGGAGGTCCCGAGGGTGTGCCCGGGCACCCCGTGCAGGCCGTGGTCCGAGCGGGGCCCGGAGGCGGTGCGCCTCCTCCAAGAGCGCCGGCCGAATGTCATCGGCCTGCAGGAGGCGTCCTATCGGCAGGCGACGGACCTCGCGAGCGGGCTCGGCGGCCTGGAGATCCACCGGGAGGGCGATCCCCGGGGAGAGTTCGTGCCGATCCTCTTCGACAAGGAGCGCTTCTCCCGGGTTGCGGGTGGGGCCTTCTGGTTCGCGGAGGACTCGGGGTGGGTCGGGACGCGTCGCTGCAACTGGGTCCGGCTCGAGGACCGGCAGTCGCGAGGCCGATTCGAGTTCTACAATTGCCACTGGGACAACGAGTCCGTCCCGGGTCGCGAGAGGGCGGCGCGCACCCTGCTCCGACACCTCCTGGAGCGCCCCGATCCGCTCCCGGCAATCGTCGCCGGCGATCTCAACGGGCCCTGGAGCGACGGTCCGATCCGCATCCTCGAGTCAGACCCGACGCTGGCGCTCCAGGACGCTCTCCCCCGCACCGCGGACGATGCCCGCTGGCTGCAGGCCGAGCAGCGCTGGCAGCGGGTGGATTACATCCTCGCCACCCGTCATTGGCGGGTCCTCGGATCCAGCGTCCTCCAGGCTCACGGGGGCGCGGTCCCGCCGTCCGATCACCGCCCGGTCCTCGCGACGCTCGAGCTGCGATCGGGGTGACCGATGCGGCCCGTCTCCTACCGGGGGAGCCGCCGCGTCCCGCCGTTCTCCGTCACCTCCCAGGCGCCCGCGGCGAGTGGCCCGACCGTCGTCCGCTTGCCGCCCGGCCAGAGGACCGACACGCGGGCCTCCTTCGCCACCCCGAGCCCGAACCGGGCCTCGGGCGGCTCCTGCGAGAGGTAGCCGGTGCCCGCCGTGATCGGCCTCGCCTGGGTCGGCACCCCCGGCCCCTCGCAGGTGACGATCGCCCCGACGGCCTCGGGGTTCCCGCGGGCCGACGCCCGCGGCCGGACCACGAGGAGCCGCGCGCCGGGCACCCCGCGGTGGCGCCAGAGGCGCGACGGCACGCGGTGGTTGCTCACCACGATCTCGGGCCAGAGGTCGCCGTCGAGGTCCGCGGCGATCCCTCCCCGGCCGTCCTCGATCCCGTCCACCCCCAGGACGTAGGCGACGTCGTCGAACTTGAGCCCGCCCCGGTTCCGGAAGAGGCAGTTCCTCTCGCGGCCGTTGAAGGTCTTCTTCCCGAATCGGAACTGCCTCTGTCCGCCCGCGTACTCGTGCCGACGTGGCACCACGTCGGCCCAGAAGGGCACTCACAAGTCCTCGGGGTCCTCGCCCGTCACGAACCCGTTCACGACGTAGATATCCGTCCAGCCGTCCCCGTCGTAGTCGAGCGCGCTCGAGGACCAGGCCCAGCCGCCGTTCGACGCCCCGGCCTCCGCGCCGACGTCGGTGAAGGTCCCGTCCCCGTTGTTCCGGAGGAGCGAGTTCCCGGCGGCCATCTTCCGGAGGATGTCCAGCACGCGTCCCCGGAAGAGCCAACCGACCAGCCCCGGAACCGGGTAGTCGGGATCCTCGAATATCCACTGGCCCACGGAGCTGAACATGTTGGAGACGTAGAGGTCGAGGTCTCCGTCCGCGTCGAAGTCCGCCCAACTGACCCCCATCCCCATGCCGACGTCGTTGGTCTTCGAGGCCTTGGTCCGGTCCTCGAACGTCCCGTCGCCTCGGTTCACGTAGAGGGCGTTGAACGCGAAGTCGTTCGCCACGTAGAGGTCCGGGGCTCCGTCCCCCGTCACGTCGGCGAACGCCGCGGCGAGCGCGTAGCCCGTGTGGCCCACGCCGGCCGCCTCGGTCACGTCCTCGAATGTCCCGTCGCCGCGGTTCCGGAACAGCCGGTCGGCCTCCCCGTTCCGGGCCATGAAGTCCACCGGACGCTCCCGCACGGTGCCGTAGCCGCCGACGAAGAGGTCCAGGTCCCCGTCCCCGTCCACGTCGGCCGCCGCCGCGCAGGTGGACCAGACCCCGCTCTCGGCGAGACCGGCCGCGACCGTTGCCTCGGTGAAGGTGCCGTCGCCCTTCCCCCGGTAGAACTGGTTCGGGCCCCCGTAGACGGCGAGGAAGAGGTCCCGCGACCCGTCGGCATCGAAGTCGGCGCAGAGCACTCCTCGGAGGCTCTGCAGGGGACCGACGTCCTTGAATCCTGCGCGGTCCGTGGCGTCCTCGAACCGGCCGTCCCCGCGGTTGAGCCACAGCGCCAGGCGCGCGCTTCCCGCGAAGACGAGGTCCGGGTCCCCGTCCCGGTCCACGTCGGAGGCCGCGATCCCTCCTCCGGAGTGCTCGCCGGGGTAGAACGCGTCGTCATGGCGGTCGCAACCCTCGACGTAGACCTGGGAGATGCCGCTCCCTGCGGTCCAGTCCTCGAAGACCGAGTCGGCGCCGCCGCAGACGGCGTTGCGGCCCGTCTCCGCGACGCGGGCGATCTTCCACGCCCCGGCCTCGCGGCGGAACTCGACCAGGAGCCACCGGGTCTCCTCCTCGCGTCTCCCGTCCGCGAGGACCCCGCGGATCCTCTGCTCGCATGTCGCGAGGACTCGTTCCTCGGAGCGCTCGAGGACCTTCCGGACCTTGAACAGGGTGCCGTCCACCCTCGAGTAGCGGGCCACCCGGGCCGCCACCGAAGCTCGCCCGGCCTGCGGCCCGGGGCGCTCGCCGTACTCGGTGACCGCGAGCCCGCCCGGGGCGGCGCCGACGAGTACCGCCTCGTCCGCCCCGCCCCCCGCCTCGCGGTAGTCGGCCGCGAAGGCCTCGAGGGCGAGGTCGGGGTCGTGCTTCTGGATCGCGCTCGTCACCTTCCGTCCGACCGCCTGGAGGGCCTCGACGTCCCGGACGATCGCGAGGGGCTCGCCCTCGGGGCGCGCCGAGAAGCAGCCGGCGAGGAGGACGATCGCGAGCCCCCCGTGCGTCCTCATCGCCGGGCCGCCGTCGGGCCTGCCGCCCGCAGCCGATCCCCGTACTGCTTCTCGTAGTAGTCCCGGTAGGCCCCCGTCTTCACCCGCTCCCACCAGGCCCTGTTCTCACGGTACCAGCGCGCCGTCTCCTCGAGCCCCTTCTCGAACGGGACCCGGGGCTCGAACCCGAGGTCCCGCCGCGCCTTCGCGGTGTCCATCGCGTAGCGCCGGTCGTGCCCGGGCCGGTCCGGGACGAGCCGGACGAGCGACTCCGGCTTCCCGAGGAGCCTGAGGATCGCCCGGGTCATCTCGAGGTTCGTCCGCTCGTTGCCGCCGCCGATGTTGTAGACCTCGCCCGGGCGGCCGCGCTCGAGGGCCGCGGCGATGCCTCGGGCGTGGTCCTCGACGTGCATCCAGTCCCGGACGTTCCCCCCGTCGCCGTAGAGCGGGAGGGACTGGCCCGCCTCCGCGTTCGTGAGGAAGAGGGGGAGGACCTTCTCGGGGAACTGGAAGGGACCGTAGGTGTTGGACCCACGGGTGATCACCACCGGGGTGCCGTGGGTGTTTCGGTGGGCGAGCGCCAGGAGGTCCCCGGCCGCCTTGCTCGCGCTGTAGGGGTTCCCGGGCCGGAGAGGCGCGTCCTCCGCCGCGCGAGCGGGTTCGGGCACCGACCCGTAGACCTCGTCCGTGGAGACGAGGACGAGCTTCGGGACGGCGTGGCGTAGGACGGCGCGGAGGACGGTCTCGGTGCCCAGGACGTTGGTCCTGAGGAACGGCCCCGGGTCGTGGATCGAGCGGTCCACGTGGCTCTCGGCCGCGAGGTGCAGCACCGCGTCGGCGCCGCCCTCGAGCGTCTGGTCCAGCGCCGCCGGGTCGGCCACGTCGCCGCGGACGAACTTGTAGCGCGGGTTTCCCGCGCAGTCGGCGAGGTTTTCGGGGTTCCCCGCGTAGGTGAGGAGGTCCAGGTTCACGACCTCGGCCTGCGGATGGGCCGCGAGGAGGTGCCGGACGAGGTGCGAGCCGATGAAGCCGCAGCCGCCGGTGACGACGAGGCGCCGCATGCGAGGGGACAGTATAGCGACCCGCCAGTCCGACGCGGCGCGGGCGGCGGCCGCGAGTCGGCCGTCTGGACTATCGCTGCGTGATTCGGTAGACGTGGACGGGACCGGCCCGTATGGCCGGCGGGAAGGTGTCGGGGTCTCCGAGGACACGGGGCTTCCAGAGGCCCGAGAAGTTGGGGTCCCACTCGTCCGTCGCGAGGACCCAGCGCGCTCCGAGCCGGCGCGACTCTTCCCAGGCGACCTCCCACTCGGCCTCCCCGGGCTTCTTCCCGTAGATCCAGAGCGGGTCGAAGACGCCCGGGGGGATTGCGTGACGCCGCGTGGCCAGCCAGACCCAGGGGTCGTGGTCCGAGACGACCACGTCCCCGGAAGCCGCGTTCTCCCGGAGCCAACGGGCGGAGTTCGCGAAGGGCTCGACGGCGATGGCGTGGTCGAGGAGCGGGAGCCTCGAGGCCGTCGGGAAGCGCGCCAGGACGACGGCGAGGCACGAGAGCGCCGACGCCCCCGCGAGGGCGGGGCCGATCCACGCCGGCGCGCGGACACGGCCGAGAAGCGGCGGCGCCGCAGCGAAGCCTCCCGCGACGAAGAACGGCGTCAGGGGGACGAGGAAGCGCGCCACGTCGAACGGCCAGAGGAGGATCAGCGCGAGCGAGGCGCCCAGGTACGTCGCCGCCTCGGGGGCCGCCCGGCGCAGCCGCCCCCAGCCGCCGAGGGCGAGCGCTCCCGCGACGAGCGCCGGGGGGGACCAGACCCAGGGTCCCGGCCGCAATTCCCGCCAGCCGAGGAGCGCGTCCCCGGCTCCCCTCCAGACCTCCAGGGCGTTCGCGGAGGCGATCTCCGCGACGACGATCGGGCTCGTCTGCACCCAGGCGCCGTAGCCGAGGTAGTAGTCGTAGAGCGGCCCGTGGCCGCGCGTCGCCTCGGCCGCGCGCATCGCGCCCGCGGCGAGGGTCCAGGCCGCCGCGGCAGCGATCCCCGCCGCCAGCGGGATCCAGGAGCGCGGATCGCGCCGGTCCCGGCGCCAGGCGGCCAGCGCCAGGGCGGGCAGGAGGGCCACCCCGATCGTGCGGCAGAGGATCGCGCCGGCGGCGCAGGCGGCGGCGCCGGCGACCCGGCGCCCGGAGGCCGCCTCCCCGGGCCCGGGCAGGAGCCGCAGGGTCGCCACCGTGAGCAGCAGGAACGGCGCCTCGGACATGGCGAACAGAGCGTGCTGGAGGACGAGAGGCGAGAGGCCGGTGATCGCGGCTGCCGCCCAGCCCGCTCTCTCCCCGAGTCCCCACCGGCGGAAGAGGCCGGGGAGCAGCGCGAGCGCCCCGAGGGTCGCGAGGACCGACGGCCAGCGGAAGGCCCCGACCGTCTCGGGATCGTCCCCGGCGAGCCATGCGACGGCGACCAGGAGCGCTGGGTAGAGGGGCGGGTACTTGGACTGGTACGGCGCCCCGGGGAGGTGGGGCTGGCGGTATCCGTCGCCGCGGGCCAGCGAGATCGCGGTCCCCACGTAGATCCCGTCGTCGTGGTAGAGGCCGACGAGGGGCGGTGACGCGAGGGCCGCGGCGACGGCCAGGGCCCCGGTTCCCACGGCGGCGAGGACGAGGCCCCTCAACGCGCCTCCCGCCTCTCCTGGATCTTCCGGACCGAGGCGAGGCGCTGCTCGATCAGGGCCCGGTGGGGCCAGCCGTTCGGCGCGACCTGGAGGGCCCGCTGCAGGTCCGACGCGGCGCCCGCCCAGTCTCCCAGGGCCGCCCTCGTCTCGCCCCGGTTGGCCCAGCCGAAGGCGTAGTCGGGCTCCAGCGCGACGGCGCGGTCCAGGTCCGCGAGGGCCGCCTCGAGCTCCCCGGACTGCTGCTTCGCCATCCCTCGGTTCGACCAAGCCACCGCGCAGCCGGGATCGAGGGCGAGCGCGCGGTCCAGGTCCGAGATCCCCCCCGCCAGGTCCCCGAGCTTCGCCCTCTCGGCCCCTCGATTTGCCCAGGCGTGGACGTTGCGGTCATCCCGATCGAGGATCCGGCCGTAGTCCTCGATCGCCCCGCGGGTGTCCCCGAGGGCCTGCCTCGCGAGGGCCCGATTGAGGAGGGGTTGCAATGCGGTGGCGTCGCGGGCGAGCGCCTCGTCGCAGGCGACGACGGCCCCCGGGGCGTCGCCGAGCTCCCGTCGGACCAGGCCGAGGTTCCCCCACGTCGTTGCGTTCCCGGGGTCCAAGCCGAGCGACCGCACGTAGTCCGCCTGGGCCCCCTCGAGATCCCCGGCCCCACGCTTCGCGTTCCCGCGACTGCCCCAGGCGGCCGCCAGCCCCCCGTCGAGGACCAGCGCGCGCTCGGAGTCGGCGAGCGCGCGCCCGAAGTCCCCGAGGCACTCCCGGGCGGTCGAGCGGTTCACGTATACCCAGGGGAAGGGGAGCCCCGCCTCCAGGGCGGAGTCGTAGTGACGAACGGCGGCCCGGCGGTCGCCCTCCGGGTCCGTGCCCTCCACGTAGCCACGGAGGAGGTCGGCCTCCCAACCGCCGACCCCGGCGAGAGCTTCGCGGGCCCGGGTCCACTCGCGCTTGGCGGCCAGGAGCACCCCGAGTGCCAGCCTGCCCTGGGGCCCCGGCGCCGCCTGTAACCGCTCCAACGGCGCGCGGGCCTCGACATCCCACCACACGCGGTGCTCGACCGAGCGGAAGAAGAGCTCCAGCCCCAGGTAGAGCTGCGCCACCGCCGCGCTCTCCCGCGACCCCGGCGGGACAAGGCCCCACTCTTCGCGCGCGGCATCTCCCCTGCCCAAAGCCCACAGCAGCAGGCCCCTCTCGACCCGCAGGTCGTCCCGTCCCGGGTCGAGCGCGAGCGCCTGGCGAAGGCACTCTGCCGCCGACAGGGGATCGGACGATCGCAGAGCTCTCGCCCTCTGGGCGAGAGTCGCCGTCGCCGGTAGGCCCGTCACGGACGGCATCGGGGCGGGAGGGTCGGGACGCAGGCCGCGCGCCAGGAGAGCCGCCCCCCCCGCCGAGCCGAGAAGCGCGGCGATCCCCAGGAGCGTTCCCCGGCGCCCGGGGACCCGTGCACGCGGACGCTCCCCCCGCAAGACGCGGTCCAATTCCTCTCGCAGCACTCCTCCGTCGGCGTACCGCCGCGCCGCGCGCTTGGCCAGGGCCTGCCGCACGGCCCGCTCGAGCCCGGAGGGGACTTCCGGCCGCAGCCGGCGTAGCGGGGGCGGCTCCTGGAGGAGGACCTTCGCGATGATCCCAGGGGTCGTGTTGGCCTCCCAGGAGGGCCTGCCCGCTAGGATCTCGTAGAGGACGCACCCGAGGCTCCAGACGTCCGTCGCGGGGGTCAGTGACGAGACCTCACCTCGTGCCTGCTCCGGAGACATGTAGGCCGGGGTCCCCAGGGCCACTCCGCTGCGGGTGAGTCTCGAATGGGTGGCGACCGTCTTCGCCAGCCCGAAGTCGGCCAGGAACGCGCGGGAGCCGGTCACGCGCGTCGGGTGGTCGCGGGGCCCGCCGACTGCGCGGCGCCCGCGAGCACCGCGAGCGCTGTCCGATCGTCCCGGTGCGTCTCTCCTCCGCCCCCGCGCAGCACGGCCTCGAGGACGGCCTTCGGATCGGGAGGCGCCGCGGCGAGGGCGAGGGCCGGGTCCACGTCCCCGTCCCCGCCGATCCCGTCGGTGAGCAGGAGGAGCACGTCTCCCGCTGCGAACGGGGCCTCCGCCTCCGAATAGGCGGCTTCCGGGTCGAGCCCGAGGGGGAGGGAGCGCGCCCCGCCCAGCTCCTCGACGCTGCCGTCGCGCCGTCGGACGAGCGGGAGCGGGTGCCCCGCGTTCGCGTAGACGAGCCGGCCGCTCGCCGACTCGATCCGCGCCACGACGGCCGTCACGAAGAGCCCCATCGGGATATCCGAGGCGAGCGCCCGGTTCACCGCCGTGAGCGCGGCCCCCGGCGCGAGCCCGGCCGCCGCCGCCGCCCGGGCCTCGGCGAGCGCGCGGGCCATGAGGAGCGCGGCGGGGACCCCCTTCCCCGCGACGTCCCCGAGCACCGCCACGGCCCGACCCTCCCCGGCGGGCCAGAGGCCGTAGAAGTCCCCACCCACCTCGCGAGCCGGGACGGCGCGCGCCGCGGCGGAGAGCCCGGCCACGCGCGGGAGCTCCTCGGGGAGGAACGCTCCCTGGATCTCGCGCGCGAGCTGAAGCTCCTGCTCGACGCGCTCGCGCGCGAGGAGCGCCTCGCGCATGCGGAGGTTTTCGAGCGCGAGCGCGAGGGCGTCCCCGGCCGTCGCAAGCAGGCGCAGGTGCTCCTCCCCGAAGCAGCCGGACTTGGAGCCGCCCCCGACCGACTCGAGGTGGAGGAGCCCGAGCAGCCGCCCCGAGGCGAGCAGCGGCACGCAGACCGCCGACCGGATCCCGAGGTCCTGGACGCTCGCCGATTCCATCACGCGCGGATCGGCGAGCGTGTCCGCGCAGAGGAGAGCCGCCCCCTCCTTCTTGGCGAGCTCCAGCAGGGTGCGCGAGACAGGACGATCGGCGATCACGCCTCGCTTGGCCGCCGCCGCCGCCACCCGGAAGCCCTCTCCCTCCGGGAGGAGGAACACCGCGCGGTCGGCCGGCTCGACGTGCAGGAGAGTCTCGACGAGCGCGCGGCCGAGGTCGGCCACCGACGTCGCCCGCGAAGCGGCCGCTCCGAGGTCGCGCAGGAGCCGGAGCCCCTTCCGCGCCGCCGCGAGGTCGGTCGAGAGGGCGTCGGAGGTCGCCTCCCCGACGGTGACACGGGCCTTGATCGAAGGGGCGCGCTCATCGCCCGAGACCGTGGTCGAGACCGTGCGAGCCGCGCCGTCGGGAAGCTCCACGGCGAGGCGTGTGTCCCCGATCGCGATCTCGTCCCCGTGCCGCAGCTCCTGCTTGCGGACCGGGAGCCCGTTCAGCTTCGTGCCGTTCGTGCTCCCCTCGTCCACCACGAACCAGGAGGCTCCCTCGCGCCGGGCCGAGACGTGGCGCCGCGAGACCTCCTCGTCGGTGAGGCGGACGGTGTTCCCGGGCGCCCTTCCCACGTTCACGACCCCCACCTCGGCGGGGATGTCGAAGGCCCGCCCGCGGTCCGGCCCGGCGACGACGACGAGGCGGAGCATCTCAGGGCCTCAGGAGGGACTCGGGGTTCTCGCCCGCCCGGAGCGACAGCTTCGCCCCTTCCTCGCCGAGCTCCAGGCACTCGAACAGGTTCCGCACCGCCTGGCCGAGCCGGTCGTGGCCGATCGCGAGCTTCTCGATGGCGTCCACGATCCGCCGCGCGATCGTGGCGGCCTCGCCCGCGATCCGGGCGCCTTCGGGGCCCTCGGGGTTCTCGCCCGCGTCACGGACCGGGAGGAGGAGGTTCGTGAGGGCGTGCACGTCCGCGAGCAGCGCGGCCTCCGCGTCGCTCCCGCTCCTCATGCCGCGCTGGACGAAGTGCTCGATGCGGAGCGCGACGGTCCCCGCGTGGGGGAGGTTCAGCCGGAGCTTGAAGGCAGCCACGGGGGTTCAGAATAACGCTAGAATCCCTCGCCGTGAATCGCGCGACCCCGATCCTGCTCGTCGCGCTCCTCGGGTGCTCGGCCTCGGCGCCCGAGACGCTCCCTCCCGCCCAGCCGCTCCCGGGCGACGACCCGGTCGCGGCGATGCCGTTCGCGGACCCGATGGAGCTGCGCTCCGCCGAGCCCGCGGGGAGTCCCCCGCGTCTCGAGGCGGGGGACATGGTCGAGGTCATCGTCCACGGCCACCCCGACCTGACCGCCCGCGCCCGGATCCCGGCCGACGGCAAGGTGACCCTCGCGTTCGTGGGCGAGGTGACCCTCCGGGGGAGGACCGTCGCCGAGGTCCAGGACGAGCTGCGGAAGGCCTACGAGTCGCGGTATCTCGTCTCGGCGCCCGTCTCGATCCTCGTCACAGACCCGGTCCGCCGCGAGGCCTACGTCGTGGGGCAGGTCAAGCGCCCCGGCGCCTACCCTTTCCCCGCGGCGGGCGGGCTCACGTTCCTCCAGGCGCTCTCGCACGCGGGGGGCTTCGAGACCGACGCGGACCGCGAGGGGGTCCTCCTCATACGGGCGGGGACCGACACCCGCCGCAGGCTCTACCGGCTTTCCTACACGGCCGTCGAGCGCGAGGGGCGCGTCGAGGCCGACGTCCCGCTCCGCACGGGCGACGTGCTCCTCGTTCCCGGCCGGGGCGCGATCACGGTGCTCGGGAGCGTCAACGAGGCGGGGGTCTTCCCGATCCCCGCCGAGGGGATGCGGGCCAGCCAGGCGATCGCGAGGGCCCGCGGCCTCACTCGCTTCGCCTCCCCGAACCGGGCCGTCGTAACGCGCCGCCTCGCGGGCGGCGAGTCGGTCGCCGTCCCCATCGCCCTCGGCGAGATCCTGCGCGGCGAGAGGCCGGACCCGTTGCTCAAGGCCGGGGACGTGCTCTACGTGCCGGAGAGCCTGTTCTGACCTCCCTCCCCGGGCCCTTGTCCCTCAACGCGCGATCTGGCCACGACGCCCCGGGTTCCCCATCGGGCTCCCTGGAGCGGGGGCAGGCGACTCTCCCGGCGTTCCTCACCGACTTCGGGCTGGCCAAGCTCGCGGCGACCGGATCGAAGCTGACGAAGACGGGCCAGGCACTCGGAACCGCAGCCTACATGTCCCCCGAGCAGGCGCGCGGGGAGGTCTCCTCGCTCACAACGGCGACGGACCTCTGGAGCATCGGCTGCGTCCTGTACGAGATGCTGGGCGGCCGCCCGCCGTTCGAGGGCGAAACGGACGCCGCCGTGGTCGGCGGGGTCCTGCTCATGGAGCCGCCGAGACTGCGGACTCTCCGGGGGGAGCTTCCGGGTGGCCTCGACCACGTCGTGCGGGTGTGCCTCGGGAAGCGCGCCCGGGACCGGTACCGGGCGGCCGTGGCTCTCCGGGACGACCTCGACCGGGTCCTGCGCGGCCGGCGGCCCTCCGCGAGACTCCAGGGGGTGCGCCGGCGCGCCGCGGCCATCGCGGTCATCCCGGTGGTGACGGCTCTCGCGGCGGCAGCGGCTTGGCCCTCGGCGAGCCCGCCGCCCGCACCCCCGCGGAGGTCCGAGAGCAGCCGGTACGAGAGCCTCCTCGTCCGGGCCCGGGAGCAGCGCCGGTCCGATCCCGCCGAGGCGGCAACGCTCTTGCGCGCAGCCTTGGAGGCCGGGGCCGCCGAGGAGGCCCGGCTAGAGCGCGCCGACTGCCTGCGGGAGGGTGGCCTCTATCACGAGGCGGAGGCGGAGTACGGGCGCGTGCTCGAGCGGGAGTCCGGGCGGGTGGAGGCGCATTTCGGCCGGGGTCTCGCGCGCTGGATCGGGCGGCAGGCGCAGGTGGCGGGGCTCAGAGACCCATCCGACGACCTCGCGGCGGCCGCGGAGCGGCTCACGGGATGGAGGGGCGCGGCGGCTCGAGCCATCCTCGCCTACCGGCGCCGGGACTGGGACGCCGGGGAGCGGGAGCTCGGTTCGTGCGAGGGAGTTCCGGAGGCGCGGCTCGTGGCCGGGCTCCTCCGGCACCACGAGGGGCGTGGAGGAGACGAAGAGCAGAGGCGCGCGGTCGCGGACTTCACGGCGGCGACCGAGTGGGTGCCGAGGCTGGCGATCGCTTGGCTCGAGCGTGGCCACGCCCGGTATCTCCTTGGCGACCACGCCCGGGCCCTCGGCGACTTCGATCGCGCGCTGGAGCTGGACTCGCGGCTGGCGGTGGCCTGGGTCAACCGCGGCAACGCCCGGACGATGCAGGGCGACGTCGCGGGGGCCCTCGCCGACTACGACCGCGCCCTCGAGTTGGATCCCCGATGCGCGCTCGGCTGGTCGAGCCGCGCCAACGCGAAGCGGGCCCTCGGGGACCTCGCGGGGGCCATCGCCGATTGCGACCGCGCCTTGGCGCTGGACCCGCAACTCGTTGACGGCTGGAACAACCGCGGCAACGCCCGATACGCCCTCGGCGATCACGCGAGGGCCCTCGCCGACTTCGAGCGCAGCGTGGAGTTGGATCCAGATCTCGCAGTGGCCTGGGGCAACCGCGGCGCCGCCCGGCGGGCGCAGGGCGACCTCGCGGGGGCCCTGGCCGACTTCGACCGAGCTCTCGAGTTGGACCCGCGAAACGTGCTGGCGTGGTACAACCGCGGCAACTCGAAGCGGGACAGCGCGGACCTCGCGGGCGCCGTGGCGGACTACGACCGCGCTCTCGAGTTGGACCCGCGGTACGCGGCGGCGTGGAACAACCGGGGCGACGCGAAGCGGGCCCTCGGGGACCTCGCGGGGGCGCTCGCGGACTTCGAGAAGGCCCTCGAAGTCGCCCCGCCCGGCTGGCCGGGCCGCGCGCAGGTCGTGAACAACATCGCCGCGGCCTGGGCCGCCCTCCCGGCCGCCCGGAAGTAGATGCGGGGGAGTCCCCGCGCGTCCTACCTCCTCTCCCCCAGGCACTCCCGGTGGGCCCTGTAGCCCGCCGCCTCGCCCGCCGCGCGGCTCTCGAACGGGATCCGGTTCTCGGGGGACGGGATCGCGGGGCAGTCGAGGGTGTGGAGCATCCGGGTCCCCTTGTGGCCGACGGCTCCGGGGTCGGGGGCCCGGGGCGACGCGGCCGTGCCCCACAATCCCCGGCGGGCCTCCCGCGCCTCGCGCTCGAGGCGGAGGTAGGCGTCCCGCCGGGAGAACTCCTGCCGTGCGAAGACCCGAGCGTAGCCAGCCCCGATCAGGGTCGCGCCGAGGTCCGTCCCGTCCACGTGCACGTGCGCGACCGCCCGGCCGTAGCGGTCCCGGGTCTTGAGGTCCCCGATCACGTCCACCTCGCGTCCCTCGACGCGCGCGCGGACATAGCCGAAGCTCTCCTCGCCGAAGGATTCCTTCGGCTTCCGCGGATGCCGGATCTCGGGAGCGTCCACGCCAAGGAGCTGGACCGCCACGCGGCCGTCCGCCGTCTCGACCTCGATCGTGTCGCCGTCAATCACGCGGATGACGCGAACGCGGGCGGCGGGCACGTCGGGAGCGGGGGCCGCCGGCCCGCCCAGACAGACGATCCCCGCGGGCACCAGTGCGACGAGGGCGGCCGCGCCCGCCGTCGCCGCCGCACGGCCCGGCCGCGCGCGGAGTGAGCGGGCCGCCCGCGCGAGGCGACCGGGCCGCCGACCCGCGATCGGCTGTCCGGCGAGCCAGCGGTCCAGGTCGGCGACAAGCTCACGCGCGTCCGGATAGCGGTCGGCCGGCGCCTTCTCGAGGAGCTTCAGGCAAATCGTCTCGAGGCCCCGGTCCACGGCCGGGTTCAGCCGCCGGGGGCTGCGGGCCGGCTCGACCAGGACCCGGTAGACGACCGCGGTCGCGGTTGCGCCCTCGAACGGGCTGCGCCCCGTGAGCATCCGGTAGAGGATCGCGCCGAGCGAGTAGAGGTCGCTCCGCGGGTCGAGCGCCTCCCGGTCCCCGCGCGCCTGCTCCGGGGACATGTACTGCGGCGTCCCGAGGATCTCCCCGGCGCGGGTGAGGGAGGAGTCGTCGAGGGACACGGGGCGGGCGAGGCCGAAGTCCGTCACGTGCGGGACGTCGTCCTTGCCCACCAGCACGTTCGACGGCTTCAGGTCCCTGTGGAGGATCCCCCTCCCGTGGGCATGGGCCAGCGCTTCCGCGATCCTGCGGAGCATCTGCACGGCTCGGCGCGGAGCGGGCTTCTCGGCAGCGATCCACTGGTCGAGCCCCACGCCCTCGACGAACTCCATCGCCACGTAGGGGTCGTCGCCGTCGCGACCCGACTCGACGAGCCGGACCAGCGAGGGATGGTCGAACGCGCGCATGGCCTCGGCCTCACGCTCGAACCGCCGCCGCTGCTCGTCGGAGGCGTGGGCGCCCTGGACGAGGACCTTCACGGCCGCGACCTGCCCCGACTCGCGGTGGCGAGCCCTGTAGACGACCCCCATGCCGCCCCCGCCGAGCTTCTCGAGGACGTCGAAGGGGCCGATGGACGACTTCACGGCGCGAGAATCCGGAGCGCGGCGTCGGCGACGGCCTGCGGGGGGATCGTGTCGGTGGTGGCCCCCGCGCCGCGGACGACGGCGCACCTCGCGCCACGCGGGGCGAAGAGAGCCGGATCGGTCGGCCCGAACAGCCCGACCGTCGGACGTCCGAGGAGCGCCGCGGCGTGCATTGCGGCCGAGTCGGGGGCGACGACCAGGTCGCTCTCCGCGAGGACCGCGACCAGCTCGCGGAGGTCGAGGGGAGCGAACGGGAGCAGCGCCGGGGAGGCGGCGGCCCCCGCCGCGGAGGCGAGCGCCTCCTCGCCCGGGCCGTAGGCGACTCCCATCGTGCCCCCGAGGCGCGCCCGCAGGAGCGCGGCGAGCGCCCCGTAGCTCTCCGCGGGCCAACGCTTGTCGGCCCGCCTCTCGCTGGTCCCCGGCGCGAGGAGGATGCGGGGCCTCGGCCCCCCCGCGCTCCACCAGGCGGCGGCGCGGGCGCGGGCGCACGGGTCCACCGGGAGGACGGGCTCCGCGGGCGCCTCCCGGCCGGACGCCGCGCGCGCGAGGGCGAGGTACTTCTCGACGCGGTGCTGGGCGGAGGGCTGAGGCCCGAGGCGGCGCGTCGTGAAGAGGTGGCTCCCCTCCACGCAGTCGCCCCGCGCGAACCCGAGCCTCTCGCGCGCCCCCGAGAGGAGTCCCGCGAGCGCCGACTTCGCGTTCCCCTGGAAGTCGAGCGCGAGCCCGTAGCGGCGAGCGCGGAGGCCGCGCACGAGGGCCCGGAGGCTCTCCCACGCCTCGCCCAGCCGGAGCGCCCGCGCCGCGGTTGCCATCGCCCGGCGCGGGACGACGAAGAGGTCGTCGAGGTGCGGGTGTTCCTCGAGGAGCGGCGCCGCGCGGTCCTCGACCATCCACCCGATCCGCGCGTGCGGGAGCGCCGCCCGGAGGTGCGCGAGCGCGGGCAGCGTGTGGAGCACGTCCCCGATCGCCGAGAGGCGCAGGATCAGCACGGACGCGGGCACCGGCGGAGAATTGTAGCCGCTCACCGCCCGGCGTTTCCGGCGGCAAGGAGGTCCGCGTTCGCGTCGGCCCAAGCCCGGAAGGCGGCGAGCTGGGGAGCGCGGAGCGCCTCCGGCACCGTGGGGTAGAACAGAGGCGGATTCACGGGGCCCCGCTCGGGTCCGCGCTGAACAGCTCGTCGCCCTCTCTCGACCTTCTCCACGAAGCCCCGCCATGCGAGCAGGCGCGCAACGCGACGCTCGTCCGCCATCAGATCAAGGAGAGTGGAGGCCGCAAGCCTGTGGCAGTAGACGCAACCCTCGAGGGACCACGCCATCCCCGGCGACGGGAAGCTGCGATCCATCTCGTCCGCGAACTCGATGAGTAGCTCCGCGTCGCCGCCGACCCAAGTGTGGGGGTCCCGCATGACTTCGTGGAGGATCTCTTGTGGGATCGCGGGCGGCGCTCCGCGGAGGGCCGTCGGAGTCCGGCGAAGGAGAGTCATCCTCTCCGCGCGCACCCGATCCGCGTCCCCGAGCCAGAATCGAGCGTGGGAGATCGCGATCGCTCGTACGCCGAGGTCGGGGTGCGAGAGCAGCTCCTCGGTCGTAATCCTGCACGACTCGAGAGCGTCGCCGATACCGCGCGTGTCCGTCGAGAAGCAGTACTCGGGGTCCCTCTCGACGAGCCGCAGGAGAGCCTCGCCGTGCCTCCGCTCGCGAGTGCGGCCTAGCTCCCACGCGATCGCCCACGGAAGCTGCATACGCGAGCGCGAGCGCGGCTCGAGCGCCAGAGCCAGGCGCGCCACGGTCTCCCACCCCGGGAAGCGCCAAGCGGCGGCGGCCTCCCCCGACGCGAAGTTCCAGGCGGCGAGCGGGTCGGGCTGCCGCCAACCGAACCAGCCGATCAGGAGAAGCGGAATCGCCGGGAGGCCGGCTCGGAGGATCGGCCGAGCCGGCGGGCGCCCCTCCGCTCCCATGATCAGGGGAGACGTCGAGAGAGCGAGGACGTTCCCGGCTGCGACGAGGTAGAGCCCGACGCCGATGGCGCCCGGGCTCGCCGCTGCCGCCCGCGCGAGGAGGCCGGCCGCGACGAGCAACGCCGAGAGGAACCCGGCCGCCCCGCCCACCCAGGCGATACGGAGCCTGCCGTGGAGAGCGAGTGTCAGCGCGATCACCGGACCCAGGATCGCCCCCCAAGTACCGACCCCGGCGAGGAACGCGCTCGGGTCCCGTCCGGGCGAGAGCCAGATCCAGTGCGTCGCCAAAGTCGTCCCGAGGTCGTTCAGCAGGAACGACTTCGGCGCCACGGGGAGCACGAAACCGAGTATCGCGAGGAAGACGCCGGCCCCGAGAAGGAGACCGATCCGGCGGCGGCGGATCCCGGCCGCGACGCGCCAGAGGAAACCTGGACGCGGGCCCGCCTCCTGTACGGCGATCGCGGGATCGGCTCCCGGCTCCGCCATGGCCCTCATGATAAGTGCTGCAACCGCCCACGCGGGTCCGTCGTAAGGACTCCCAAGGAGGGGACCATGAACGCACGTCGTCTCGCCTTGGCGTCCGCTCTCGGGGTCGGGCTCGCGTCCGCGGGGATTCTGCTCGCGCAGGAGTCGCCCCCCGTCGACGATGGGCTCGTCGTCCACGAGTGGGGGACGTTCACCTCGATGCAGGGATCCGCGGGCGGGACCCTCGAGGGGCTCCACCACGAGGAGGAGGGGCTCCCCTCGTTCGTCTACTCGCGCCGCGAGGTCCGCGAGTGCCCCCTCCGGGACCGGGGGTACAAGGGGCTCGAGGTTCCGGTCTGGCGCGTGACACGCAAGATGGAGACGCCCGTCACCTACTTCTACGCGACGAAACCGACGCGCGCGCGGGTTCGCGTGGCGTTCGAGCGGGGGCTCCTGACGCAGTGGTTCCCCGTGAGCGACCTCCTCGGCCCGCCCGAAGCGTCCCGGGACGGCGGTCCGCTCGACATGGCCTCGGTCGAGAGGAGCTTCCTCGAGTGGGAGGTGGACGTCCTCCCGCGCGGCGAGGGGGTTTCCGAGATCCCCCAGGTCGCCGCCGACGACCCGTGGCGGTTCGCTCGGCTCCCCGACTCGAACTGCGTCCGGACGGTCGCGCGGAAGGCGCCGCGGATGGGCCCGGTCGAGACGGAGAAGTTCCTCTTCTACCGGGGGCTCGGGAGCTTTCCGCTCCCGATCCGGGCCACCACCGAGCACAACGGGAAGGTGACCCTGCGGAACGAGGGAGACGAGCCCATCCGGAGCGTCTTCCTCTTCAACGTGCGGGGGAACCTCGCCTCGGTGGTCCGCCTCGGCGAGATCCCCGCCGGCGGCGAGAAGTCCGGGATGGCGGGTGTCGGCTGATGCTCCTCCCCCGCGCTCGACCGGGCGGTCGAGCAGATCGGCGGGGAGCTCCGGGCAGCGCTCGTGGCCGAGGGCCTCTTCGAGAAGGAGGCCGAGGCGATGGTCCGCACGTGGGAGAGGAGCTACTTCCGGACGGAGGGGCTACGGGCCCTCTACGTCCTGCCTCGGAAGGCCACCGACGCGATCCTCCCGATCTCGATAGAGCCCGCGCCGAGGAGCCTGGTCCGGGTGCTCGTCGGCCGTCTCGAGTGCGTGACCCCCGAGGACGAGGAGACCGTCGCCTGGGCTCTCGCCAACCGCCGCTCGGAGGCGCCCGAGACGCGCCGCAAGGCGGAGGAGAAGCTCGCCCGGTACGGCCGCTTCCTCGAGCCCCACGTCCGGCGCGCGCTCGAGCTGGCGAAGGACGACGCCGTCCGCCGAGGTGCGCGCGAGGTGCTCGCGGAGATCGAGGCGGGGGGGCGCTGAGGGCCTACTTCCCGCCTGCGGCTCTCACGTCATCGGGGGTCCCATCCTCACGGTCAGGTCCCGAGGACCAGAGATCGTATGCCTTCCCGTCGGGCGCTGGCGAGACGTAGCGGTAGGCGTTCCCCCAGGGGTCGGCTGGGAGAACTTCCAGATACGGGCCGTTCCACGTCCTATGCCGCGGGACATCGGCTGGACGCGTCACGAGTGCCGAGAGCCCTTCGCCGGTGGTAGGAGAGCGCCCCACGTCGGCTCGGAAGAGCCC
This sequence comes from Planctomycetales bacterium, assembly GCA_022614695.1. GTDB lineage: Bacteria > Planctomycetota > JAKEIC01 > JAKEIC01 > JAKEIC01 > JAKEIC01. The sequence goes on from JAKEIC010000311.1 coordinate 21,925, forward strand.
CAGGACCGAGACGATCTGCAGGAGGGCAACCCGGGCGCGCACGATCTTCATCTCCTCGACCCTGTCCACACGACGAGGCGTCGGCCATGGGTTCTGGCCTCCGGGCTGTTCCCAACAGAATTCCCAGGCCACCCGGATGGTCGTCGCCAACTCCGGGGCTCTACCTTCGGCTTCGAAATGCACGAACATCACCTGTCGAGACTCTCCAAGGAAGTGGTTGTGGATCCCGGTCACGTGGATGCCGCCGGACCGCAGCGCGTCGAGGACTGTCGAGAGCTTCTCGAGGGTCACACAGGTGTCCCCCATGACCATCGTCCGACCGCACGGGCACGCGTAAAACGCTGCCCAACAGGCCAGACCGACGCCAGGCCAGAGGCGCGGCCGAGACGCCCCCGGGAAATGGACCGGCAAGGACTTCCGAGGATCAGGATCGGGAGGGAACTCACATCGGGCGGCAGACAGGTGTACTTCCAGATCCGTCCTCGGCAGAGTCACCTTGTACACCCCATCCTTCGGCGGCGGCCCCTCGCGGCCAAGGATCTTCGCCACCTCCTTCCAGTCCGGCTCGACGGCCTTGGCGCCTACCGGGATCTCCGGCGGCGGCGGCGCCGGCTTCCCGAGCTGGTTCCAGCACGCCCGGATCGTCCTCGCGAGAGCGGCCGCGGGTCCCCGGCCCTGGAAGTGCATGAAGAAGAGCCGCGGGCTCTCGATCGTCATGTGGTTGTGGAGCGCCACGACCTCGATCCCGCCCGCGCGCAGGGCGTCCAGCACCGGGTCTATCTCGTGCTCGAGGCAGCACGTGTCCCCGACCGCCGTCGCGTCCTCCGGCGTGCCGACGAACGCCGCGTAGGAGTTCAGCCCCATCGCGGCCGGGATCGGGAGGCCCATCCGGCCCTTTACCGCCACGTCGGTCCGGAGGATGGTCACCTTGTAGGAGCCGTCCTTCGCGAGGTCCCCGGGCTTCCCGAGGATCTCCCCGATCGGCCTCCAGGGGTCGGCCGGCTCCTGGGCCTCGGCGGCGCCGAGAGCGAACGACGGAACGACGACGGCCCAGATGACGAGGCTACTCTTCATGCGGGTCTCCTCCGGGACGGTGAGTGTATCGTTCCGGGCAATCTCCGACCCCCCGCGCCCAGAGAGTCAGGTCCTCGGGACTAGCTCGCGCTGGTCGCGCTCGGTTCCTGCCGTCGCGCGAATAGCGCGAGCTACGCCCGCGCCGTGAGGCCGAGGAAGACGTGGAAGCTCGAGAGCCCCACGCGGTCGCGGTCGCGGATGGTTGGCTGCGCCCCCGTCTTGTCGCGGACGGTCGTGCGTGACTCCCCCCAGCCGATCACGTACTCGGCGCCGAAGGTCACGAAGTACCGGGACTTCTTCCACTGCCCGATCGGCACGTCGAGAGAGATCCCCGGCCGCAGCACCCCGCCCCAGAGCCCCTGCTTCACCCGGAGCTGGCTCTCGCGGAGCGCCTTCCGGTCGTCCTTGTCCCGTTGCATCCAGCCGCGGACCACGCCGGCAGCCAGGGTGAGGCGGAGGCTCGTCCCGTAGCGTTCCTTCTCGAGCGGCAGCACCCAGTCCACGCCGAGGAGCCCCATCCCCTGGTAGAACTCGCCTCCCGAGAGCGCGCCCGTCGGCTCCGCCTCGTTCGAGCCGATCGAGCCCCCGAACGAGAGGAAGAGGCCGTCCGTGACCGCGACCCCGCCCCGGACGAGCGCCTCCCAGCCCGGATCGAAGTCCGGATCGGCCGGGACCGTCCCGGCGCCCGTGAGGACCCCGAAGAGGGTCGCCGGCTTCGGCACGAGCGGCCTCGACATCTCCTCGAGCCCGTCCACGCTGTGCGGCGCGATCCCCGGTTCCTGGGCCGCCGCCGGTCCCGGGGCGAGGATCGTCGCGGCGAGCCAGGAACCCGGGACCAGGAGCCAGGAACGCGTCATGGCGACACCAGGAGGTCCGCCGCCGCCGTCCCGCCCGTCGCGGCCCCGCTCGCGGACGTGAGCAGGCCCGTGGAAGGCGTGACCGTCATCGGGATCACGGCCGCCCCCCCCGCGTCGAGGACGAAGAGCCGGGACGCGCCGACCTGCCAGAGGGCCTGCCCCGTCGCCCCCGTCGAGTAGGGCGGCGCGGGGGTCGTGGCCAGCACCGTGAGCCCGCCGGTCGTGCCGATCGCCCACGCGGAGATGTTCTGGCTCCCGGTGTTGAAGGCGTAGAGCCGGCCGTTCAGCACCTCAGCCGCGACCGGGGTCGTCCCCGCGGCGAACGGGGACCCGGTCACGGAGCCGAGCGCCCCCGTGCTCGTGCTGACCGAGAAGACGGCGACGTTCCCCGTCCCCGAGCCGGCGACGAAGAGCGCCCCGGAGTTGGTCGCGATTCCGAGCGGCGAGGAGCCCGAGCCCGTCGAGATCGGGGTCCCCGCGAGTGCGATGAGAGGGGAGCTGACGGCGATCTGGTAGCCGCCGAGCGATCCGGCGGCCGTGTGGCTCGCGTAGAGGTACGCCCCGCCGTGGAGCACGTGGAGCACCGTCGGGCCGCTCCCGCTCCCGGTCGAGACGGGCGAGCCGGTGAGCGGCGTGAGGGCCCCCGTCGTCCCGATCCCCAGCGCCGAGATCTGGTCGCTCCCCGAGCAGGAGACGAAGAGGGTCGCGCCCGAGATCACCCAGTCGGCCGGGCCGGAGGTGCCCGTCCCGAGCGACACCGGGGACTGGGGCGGCGTGCCGCCCAGCTCGGTGAGCGCCCCCGTCGTCCCGTTGATCGAGAGGATCGAAACGCTCGGGGCCGTCGTGGGCGGGTTACCCACGTTCAGGGAGTAGAGGACCCGGCCCCCGGTCGTGAGCGCAACGACGCGCAGGAGCGACGGCCCCAGCCCTCCCGACGCCAGGATCGTTGGACCCGACCCGATCATGGTGAGGGCGCCGGTCGTCGCGTTCACCGTGTAGGCCGTGATCGAGTTCGAGGAGGTGTTGGCGGCGTAGAGGACCGTCCCCGGACCGGAGGGGTCGAAGTAGGAGGCGAGCGCCGAGGTCCCGCTCGCGCCCGTGCCCGCCCCGAAGGGAGAGCCCGTGGCGGCCGCGAGCGCCCCGGTCGAGTCGGTGAAGTTCAGCACCGCGACGTCGTTGCTCGTCGAGTGGGCGACGAAGAGACGGGTGGGGTTGTAGGTGAAGGGGCTCGGTCCCGCGAGGCTCCCGGACTGGGCGTCAGGGTTCGTCACCGTGACCGAGGCCGCGCCGGTCGTCCCGGCCGGGGACGACGCGGGGGTGCGCGCGAGGATCGTCGTCGCCGAGACCACGATCACGTCCGTCGCCAGGATCCCGCCGACGGTCACGGTAGCCCCGCCCTGGAACCCGGTCCCCGAGAGCGTCACGGCGCTGCCCCCGACAGTCGGACCGGACGCCGGGACGATGCCGGCGACCGTGGGAGGGGCGATGTAGGTGAACCCGCCCGCGAGGGTTGCCGACTGGATGTCGGGGTTCGTGACCGTCACGTTCGCCGAGCCGGCCGCCCCGGCCGGGGTCGTGGCGGTCAGCGTGTTCGCGTCCACCCGGGTGACCCCCGTCGCGGCCGTCCCGCCGATCGTCACCGTGATCCCCGTCAGGAACCCGGTCCCCGAGATCGTGACGAGGGTCCCGCCCGCCGCCGGGCCCGTGTTCGGGCTAAGCCCGGTGACCGTGGGCGGGAGCGCGGCGTAGCGGAACGCCCCGGCGAGCACCGCCCGGTCGCGCCCGCGCACGACCTCGACGTCCGCGTAGCCGCCGCTCCCAGCCGGGGTCCTGGCGAGGAGGACGCGGGACGAGACGATGACGACGGACGTCGCGGCGGAGCGGGTCGCGCTAGGGGAGCCGCTCGGCTCGAGCAGGTTCACGAGCGTGTCCGCGTCGAAGCCCCGGCCCTCCACGGTGAGCTCGGTCCCCCCCGCCAGGGGCCCGACCTTGGGGTGGACGTCCGCGATCGCGAGACGCTCCTGGGCGTCGCCCGTGCAGCCGAGGAGGCCGGAGATCGCAAGCGCTGCCGGCGCCAAGAGTTCCGCGATCCGGCCTCTCGCCGTCAAGTGCTTGCCCCTCCCCTCATCCCGTAACGGCTGCGGTGCCTTCCGGTTGGCTACCGCTGGAGCCCCAGCGCATCCATCTTCGAGTCGAGGGTCGGCCTCGAAATCCCGAGGATCTGGGCCGCCGACTGCTTGTTCCAGTTCGTGTGCTGGAGGACCGCGAGGATGGCCGCCCGCTCCACGTCGTCGGTCGCCTCCTTCACCAGGTCGCGGAGCGGCCGCTCGAGGTACCGCTGCGTGGCGTCCCGCCGGGACTCCCCCCTCGCCTCCGCGGAGAGCTCGTCCGGTCGGATCACGTCGCCGGAGAGCGCGACGGCGCGGCGGATCTCGTTCTCGAGCTCCCGGACGTTGCCCGGCCAGGAGTGGTTCATGACCAGGTTCAAGGCGCGCGGGTCGAGCCGCCTCTGCGGGGTGTGCGTCTCGGCCGCCAGGACCCCGAGGAAGTGCTCCACGAGGAGCGGGATGTCCTCCCGGCGGTCGCGCAGGGGCGGCAGGTTCACCGTCAGGACGTTCAGCCGGTAGTAGAGGTCCTCGCGGAATCGGTTCTCCGAGAGGAGCTGCCTCAGGTCCTTGTTGCTCGCCGAGATGATCCGCACGTCCACCTTGATCGTGTCCTTCCCGCCCACCCGCCGGATCTCGCCCTCCTGGAGGGCGCGCAGGAGCTTCTTCTGCATCTCGACCGGCATGTCCCCGATCTCGTCGAGGAAGAGCGTCCCGCAGTTCGCTACCTCGAAGAGGCCCTTCTTGTCCACGACGGCCCCCGTGAAGGAGCCCCGCACGTGGCCGAACAGCTCCGACTCGAGGAGGGTCTCGGGGATCGCCGCGCAGTTCTCGGAGACGAACCGGCGGTCCTTGCGCGGCCCGTTGAAGTGGATGGCCCGGGCGACGAGCTCCTTCCCGGTCCCCGACTCGCCCTGGATCAGGACCGGCACCTCCGAGTCGGTGATCCGGTCGAGCAGGAGGAACACCTGCTGCATCTTGGGCGACCGCCCGATGATGTTGTCGTAGTTGTATTTCAATTCCAGTTGGCGGCGGCTCTCGGCGAGGTCCTTCCGCGCGTCGAGGAGCTCCACGGTCTGCACCTCGACCTTCTCGGCGAGCTTCTTGTTGAGCTGCTCGACCTTCTCCTTCTCCTCCTCGAGGGCGCGCCGCTTCTCGAGGGCCTCCTCGTGGAGCCGCGCGTTCTCGATCGCGATGGCCGCCTGGTCGCAAAAGCCCTGCAGCACGCGCCGGTCGTCCTCGGTGAAGACGCCCGTCTCGAAGCGGTTGTCTATGTAGACGAGCCCGACGACCTTCTCGCGAATCTTGAACGGGACGCAGAGGAGCGAACGGAGCCGGAGGTCCGAGACGCTCATCGAGTCGCGGAAGCGCGGGTCGTCATGGGCATTGCTTGAGATCACCGGCTCCCCCGTCCGCGCCACCTGCTCGGCGATGGAGCGGCTGATCTTGATGGTCGGGTTCTTCACGGGCTCCTTGTCGAAGTTGCGCGCGATCTCGATCTTCATCGCTCCCCCCTCGCCGAGGATCAGGAACCCGCGCTCGGCATGGGTGAGGGCCACGACCGTGTCCATGATGAGGTTGAGGAGCTTCCGCAGGTTCAGTTCGGAGTTGAGGGCCTTCCCGATCTCCAGGAGCTTCTCGAGCCGCCCCGCGCGGTCCTGGAGGGAGCGGAGGGTCTCCCTCCCCCGCGTCTCGATGAACCCGCCGAAGATCTTGTCGGCCTGGACGAGGCCCTCCTCCCCGTAGGTCCGGTGGATCGCCTCGAGCGCCGAGACGAGGCCCCCCTCGAGACGGTCGGGGTCGGCGTCGGGGACCGGCTCGGCGGCCGGCGGGGCCTCGGCGGGCGGCGCGATCCGCCGCCGGAGCGCCCGGCCTCCCGAGATGCGCCGGAGACCCTTCCTCGCGGCGGCGAGCCGCGGCTCGGAGGCGCGCGCCGGGGCCGTCTCGAACACGATCTCCGTCCTCCCGATCCGGATCCGGTCCCCGGGCTCGAGGAGCTTCTGGTTCACGCGGGCCCCGTTCACGACCGTCCCGTTCTGGCTCTCGAGGTCCACGAGCTTCCAGCGCTCTCCCGCGCGCTCGATCTGGAAGTGGACCCGCGAGGCGAGGGGGGCGGCGATCCGGACGGTGGCGTCCGCCGCCCGGCCGACGGTCGTCAGGTCCTCCTCGAGCGCGACGAGCCGCTCCTCCCCGTCCTCGCGGATCCGGAGCCGGGCCCCGCCGCCGGCGGTCCCCTTCATCACGGCGAGGACCTCCGCAGCGGCGCGAGGTCGAGCGCCAGTTCCCGCGTCCCGGCCCGATCGAAGCGGACGGTCACGCGCCGGTTCGGGCTCCGACCGGAGAGCCCCACCACCGACCCCGCTCCGAACCGGGGGTGGACGACCCGTTCGCCCGCGCGCAGGGCGCCATCCTCGTCGCTCGCGCCCGAGTCGGGATCGGGCTCGTACCGCCAGGCGTCCGGCGGGGCCCCGCCGAACTCGTCCGGCTCGCCGGCGTCGGGGGCGGCGACGGCCGCCGGGGGGGCCGCCGCGCGGTCCAAGGCCTCGGGCGGGATCTCCGCCAGGAACCGGGAGCCCAGGGTCGGCCGGGGCGGGCCCCCGAAGGGGCTCCGGCTCCGCGCCCGGGCGAGTACCAGCCTCTCGCGCGCCCGGGTCATCCCCACGTAGAGGAGCCGCCTCTCCTCCTCGACGTCGTCCGGCTTCTCCTGGGCGAGCGAGTGGGGCAGCAACCCCTCCTCGAGCCCGACGATCGCCACGAGGGGGAACTCGAGGCCCTTGCTCGAGTGGAGGGTCATGAAGGTGACCCGGTCGGGCTCCTCCTCCATCCGGTCCACGTCGGCGACGAGCGCGACCTCCTCGAGGAACCCCGCGAGGCCGCCCTCCGGGTGGCGGCGGTCGTAGTCGGCGGCGGCCGTCGCCAGTTCGGCGACGTTCTCGAGGCGGTCCTGGGCCGAGGGATCCCGCTCGGCGCGGAGGTACGACTCGTACCCCGAGAGCTTCACCGCGGCCTGGACCGCGTCGGCCCCGGCGGCCGCCCCGGCCGCGCGGATCCCCGCGAGGACGTCGGCCAGCTCGCCGGCCCCGCGCGCGGCCCGGCCCCCGAGGCCCGCCTCGGCGGCCCGCCGGAGCGCGTCGGCGAGGGGGATCCCGGCCCGCCCGGCCAGGTCGCGGAGGGCCGCCGCGCCTTTCTCCCCCAGTCCCCGCGGCGGGACGTTCGCGATCCGGCCGAAGCTCGCCACGTCCCGGGGGTTCTGCGCGAGCCGGAGGTAGGCGACCACGTCCTTCACCTCGCGCCGCTGGAAGAACTCGACGCTTCCCACGATCTGGTAGGGGAGCGCGCGGGCGCGGAAGGCGGCCTCGAGCGCCCGCGACTGGGCGTTCGTGCGGTAGAAGACCGCCGCCTCCCCGAGGGGCCGCCCCTCGTCCCGCCACGCCTCGACCTCGGAGGCCACCTGCGCGGCCTCCTGCTCGTGGTCGTGGCCCACGCGCAGCCGGAGCCTCTCCCCTTCCGCGTTCTCGGTCCAAAGGCCCTTCTCGCGGCGCTGGAGGTTCCGCGAGATGAGAGAGGAGGCGGCGGCCAGGATGCGCTTTGTCGAGCGGTAGTTCTGCTCGAGCGCCACGACGTGCGCCTCGGGGAAGTCCTTCTCGAAGTCGAGGATGTTCCGGATGTCGGCGCCGCGGAAGGCATAGATGCTCTGGTCCGGGTCGCCCGTGGCGCAGAGGTTCCGGTGCCCGCCCGCGAGCTTCACCAGCAGGTCGTACTGGCGCCTGTTCGTGTCCTGGAACTCGTCCACCATCACGTAGAGGAACCGCTCGCGCGCGCGCCGGAGCCTATCCGGGTCCGCCTCCAGCATCGCGAGGGGCGCGAGCAGCAGGTCGTCGAAGTCGAGGGCGTTCGCCCCGTGCAGCCGCTCGACATAGAGCGGGAAGACCTGGCCGGCGGCCCGCCCCGGGGGCGCCTGGCGCATCAGGTCCTCCGCGCCGCGCCCCTCCTCCCTCGCCCTCGAAAGGAGGCCGGCGATCGCGGTGGGCGTGGCGCGGCGGTCGTCGAGGTGGAGCTCCTGGAGGATCTCGCGGACCAGCGCGAGCTGGTCGGCCCGGTCGTAGATCGTGAAGTCGGGTCCGACCCCGGCGGGCGCGCCGGGCACCTCGCCGGCGGCCGCCAGCTCGCGGCGGAGCCACCGCGCGCCGAAGGAGTGGAACGTGGTCACCCAGAGCCCATCGGCTCCCATGGGCGGGGTGAGCGCCGCCACCCGCGACTGCATCTCGCCGGCCGCCTTGTTCGTGAACGTGAGGGCGAGGACGCTCCGCGCCGGCACCCCCTTCGCGAGGAGGTGAGCTACCCGTCGCGTGACCACCCGGGTCTTCCCGCTCCCGGCCCCCGCCAGCACGAGGAGGGGTCCCTCCGTGCGCGTCACGGCCTCACGCTGCGGCGGCGTGAGGTCTGCGAGGAGATCCACGGCACGGCGATTCTATCCGCGCCGGGTATACTGGCCCCATGGTCCTCGGACTCGGCGTGGATCTCGCGGAGGTGGGGCGCGTCGCCGCGGCTTGGCGGCGCCACGGCCCGCGATTCCTCAACCGGATCTTCACCGCCGGGGAGGTTGCGGAGGCCTCCTCGCGGGTCCATCCCGAAGAGCATCTCGCGGGCCGCTTCGCCGCGAAGGAAGCCGTCCTGAAGGCGCTCGGGACGGGATGGGGAGGGAAGGGCGTCGGCTTCCGGGAGGTGGAGGTGCGGTCCGCGGGCGCGTCTCGCCGGGTGTCCCCCACGGCGGCCCCGACGGCGGCGCCCACGGTGGCTCTCCGAGGCGCGGCGGCCCGCCGCGCGAGAGCGATCGGGGGAAAGAAGGTCCTCGTCAGCATCTCCCACACGGGCGGCCTGGCCGTCGCGACGGCCGTCGTCACGCGGTAGCGAACGGAGGAGGGCTCGGATGGCCGGCGCGAAGAGCGGCAAGCACGTCGTGATGCCGAAGAGGGGGTCCTTCCTGGGCCTCCTCGCGAAGATCCTCCTCGTCCTCCTCGTGCTCGTGGGCGGAGGCGGCGCCGTGCTCCGCTTCGCCTTCCCGGCGCAGTACGCCCGGGTCTCGATGGCCGCCAAGAAGGCGCTCCGGCCGGTCCAGGTGAAGCTCTGGAGGGACGTGGCCCACGCCCTGGTGGCGAGGGCGAACCTCCCCGCGGAGGAGCGGGCGCCCGCCGACAAGACCGTGGACGACCTGGCCGGCGCGCTCGGCGCGGAGCCCGCGGACTCGGAGCGCGCCGCGCGGCTCGAGGCGGCGGCGCGCCGGTTCCTCGACGCCTTCGACTCGGGCGCCTCGACCCCGGACGCCGTGAAACCTCTCCTCGACGACGCCCGCCAGACCCTCGCGCCTCCCGCGGAGCCGCCGCCAGCCCCGCCGGCGGAGGCCCCGCCCGCGCCCCCCGCCCCGGCGGAGCCCCCGGCGGCGGCCACCGACCCGGCCAAGTCCGGCGGTTGACCCCGCCCCGGGCCCCCTCTATCATCGGCCGCCCCGTCGTTTTCGGCGCCTCTGGACCGGGGGGGGACGGGGAGGGGGCTGCGTGAGCGGGGCGGTCACGACGCGCGCGAGGGACCTGTTCGAGAAGTGCAAGGGCGACGAGATGCTCGCCCGGGTCCGGGAAGCGCGCGAGCAGGGCTACTACCCCTACTTCAACCCGATCGAGCGCAACGAGGGCGCGGAGGCGATCGTGAAGGGTCGCCGCGTCGTGATGGTCGGGTCCAACAACTACCTTGGCCTCACGATGCACCCCCACGTCGTCCAGTCGGCGCTCGACGCCGTGCGGAAGTACGGGAGCGGCTGCACGGGAAGCCGGCTCCTCAACGGCACCCTCGACCTGCACGAGACCCTTGAGGCCCGGCTCGCGAAGTTCGTCGGGAAGCCGGCCGCCCAGGTCTTCAGCACCGGGTTCATGACGAACCTGGGCACCATCTCGACGATCGTGGGCAAGGGCGACGTCATCTACTGCGACCGCGAGAACCACGCGAGCATCCTGGACGGGACCCGCCTCTCCTTCGGGACCACGCGGAAGTTCCGCCACGCCGACGTGGCGGACTTCGCGCGCCTCGTCGAGCACGACCTCTCGACCGGGAAGGCCGGCGGCGGGCTGCTGATCACGGACGGGGTCTTCAGCATGGGGGGGGACCTGGCGCCGCTGCCGGATCTCTGCCGCGAGGCCCAGCGTCTCGGCGTCCGCGTGATGGTGGACGACGCGCACGGCATCGGCGTGATGGGGCCCGGCGGGCGGGGGACCGTGGCGCACTTCGGGGTGGATGACCAGGTGGACCTCATCATGGGGACCTTCAGCAAGAGCTTCGCCTCGCTCGGGGGCTTCATCGCCGGAGACACCGAGGTGATCGCCTACATCAAGCACCACGCGCGCGCGCTCGTCTTCGCCGCCTCGCCGACGCCCGCCTCCACGGCGGCGGTGCTCGCCGTCCTCGACGTCATGGAGCGCGAGCCCGAGAGGCTCCAGAGGCTCTGGGCCAACGTGCGCCGCATGCAGGCCGGCCTCCGGGAGCTCGGCTTCGAGACCGGCAAGTCCGAGTCCGCCGTCGTGCCCGTCATCATCGGCGACGAGATGAAGACCGTCCTGCTGTGGAAGCGGCTCTTCGACGAGGGGGTCTACGCGAACCCCGTGATCGCCCCGGCTTCGCCCTCCGGGAAGGCGCTCATCCGCACCTCCTACACCGCCGCCCACGAGCCGCGCCACCTCGACCGGGTCCTGGAGGTCTTCGCGAAGCTCGGCAAGGAATTCGGTCTCATCTAGCCCGATGCCGGGCCCCGTCGCCGTCTCGCCGGTCGAGGGTCGAGCCGACCTGCGGGAATTCGTCCGACTGCCCTACCGGCTGCACCGGGGGACCCCCTGGGTGCCCCCCCTCGAGTCGGCGGTCTACCGGATGCTCGACACGGCGCGGAACCCGCTCTTCCAGCACGCCACGGCGCGCCACTTCCTCGCGAGGCGCGGGGGCGAGGTGGTCGGGCGCGTCTCGGCGATCGAGAACCGGGCCCACAACGAGTTCCACGCCGACAAGACCGGGTTCTTCGGGTTCTTCGAGTGCCTTGACGACCGCGAGGCGGCGGGGGCGCTCCTCGGCGCCGCCGGCGACTGGCTCCGCGGGCGCGGCCTGGCGAGCGCGCTCGGGCCGGCGAGCCCCTCGGCGAACGACGAGTTCGGGATCCTCTCGAAGGGGTTCGATCGTCCGCCCGGGCTGCTCATGCCCTGGAGCCCGCCCTACTACGGGGCGCTCCTCGAGGCGGCCGGGTTCCACAAGGCCAGGGACCTCTACGCCTGGGAGGTGGACCGCGGCGGGGTCCAGTCCATCGAGAAGGTCGGCCGCATCGTCGAGCGCATCCGCTCCCGCGAGGAGCTCACGATCCGGGACCTGGACATCCGCCACCTCGACCGCGAGCTGCCCAAGATCCTCTCGATCTACAACCAGGCCTGGGAGAAGAACTGGTGCTTCGTCCCGATGACGGAGGCCGAGATCCGCTTCATGGCCGAGGACTTCGTCCAGATCGCCGACCCCCGCTTCACCTACATCGCCGAGGCGAAGGGGAAGCCCGTGGCCCTCATGCTCACCATGCCCAACGTGAACCCGATGCTCTCCGCCGCCGGCGGGCGGCTTTTCCCCTTCGGCTGGCTCCGGGCGCTCCTCGCCAAGCGCCGGGTGACGAACCTGCGCGTCGTCGGGATGGGCATCATCCGCGAGTACCAGAGGCGCGGGATCGAGTCGGTCTTCTACTGGGAGACGATCCACCGGGGCATGGACCTCGGCTACCAGACCTGCGAGATGAGCTGGGTGCTCGAGGACAACGCCCTCATGAACCGCTCGATCGAGGCGATGGGCGCGAAGGTGGTGAAGGAGTACCGCGTGTACGAGAAGGCCCTCCTCCCCGCGTGACCTGGGTCCCGTTCGCCCTCCACGGGTTCCGGGTGGCGCTGCTCGGCCTGATGCTCTGCGTGCCGCGGCGCTACCCGTGGCGGGCGCCGGCCCTGATCTCGATCTTTCTCGCCGAGGTCGCGCTCGACATCGTGGACGGGATCGTGGCCCGCCGGCTCGGGAGCGCCCCCTGGCGCCTGCTCTGGTGGTCGGACCATCTGGCCGACCTCGCCTTCTTCCTCGGCGCCGCGCTGATCTGGCTCACGGGCCTGTCGTTCTTCCCGGGGCCCTCCGAGCGACCGGAGCGCCTTGGGGCGGGGAGCGACCCGCCCGGCGCGCCGGGCCCCGCGCCGCCGCGCCACGCCAGGACCGCCGAGACCGTCCTCTGGACCGGGCTCCTCGTGGCCCTCGGGGCCGCGACCCTGGTCCTCATGCTCGGCCGGGCGTTCCTGCTCTGGTAGCCCCCGACTCGGCCGCCTCGAAGTGCGCCCGCATCCGAAGGGCCGTGTCCTCGGGCGCCTGGAGCGTGCAGAGGTGGTGGAGACCCGGCAGGACCTCGACCCGGGCGTCGCCTAGCGCCGCGGCGACCCTCCGCGCGAGGGATGGCGGCGTGATCGGGTCGCCCTCGCCCACGAGCAGGAGCGCCGGCGCCCGGACGGCGCCGAGGCGGGGGAGGAGCGAGGGGGACGCCAGCGCCGCCTCCGCCGCCGCGACGAGCGGGGCGGCCTGCCCCGACTCGAGCCTCTCCCGGAACCGCGCCGCATCGGCGGGCCGTGACTCGAGGAAGCCCGGGGGGAAGAGGATGGCCGCGAGGTCCTCCGCGACCGCGGCGGGCCCTTCGCGGCGGGCGCGGGCCGCGATCGCCCGGTAGCGCTCCTTCGCCTCCGCGGGGAAGGCGCCGGCGGCGGCGCCCGCGAGGGCGAGGCTCCGGACGCGCCCGGGCGCCGACACCGCGAACGCGAGCGAGACCTCGGCGCCGAGGGACATCCCGCCGAGGTGCGCGGCGCCGGGAGTGGTCACCCCGCAGACCGCCCCGAGGTCCGCGGCCATGTCCTCGAGCCCGAAAGGGCCCTCCGCCGCGCTCGACTCCCCGTGGCCTCGCAGGTCCCACGTGACGACGCGGAACCTCTCCGCGAGCCTCGGGACATGCCAGGCCCACTGGCTCCGGGAGCCGCCCCAGGCGTGGGAGAGGACCACGACCGGGCCCCGTCCGCGCGCCTCCCAGCGGATCGAGGCGCCCGGGCGACGGATCTCCCCCGAGTCCGTCCCGCTCACCACCGGGCCCGGGCCGTCCCCATGAAGTCCGCCGTCTTCCCCTCGGCGAGGCCGCCCCGGCGGTCCACGGCGATGAGGCCGCACTCGACGCCGGCCTTTCCCGCGACCTCCATGGCCCGGGCGACGGCCTCCTCGGCCGGGAGCGTCGCCATCGCGTCCACGGCGACCTTCGTGAGCCCCACCCGGATGATGCCTTCGCCGTGCCCCGTCGCCGAGGCGGCGCCGTCCCCGTTGGCGTAGGTGCCGGCGCCGAAGAGGGGCGTGTCCCCGATCCGGCCGGGGAGCTTGAACCAGATGCCGCCCGTGGAGGTCGCGGCCGCCACGCGCCCCTTCGCGTCGCAGGCCACGCAGCCGACCGTCCCCCGCTTCCCGCGCTCGGCGGCGGGCAGGTACTCCCCGGCCAGGTCCGAGAGCTTCTGCCAGAACCGCAGCTCGTGCTGCTCGAACGCCTTCGGGTCCCCGTCCCGGATGCTCCGGCAGACCTCCTCCCAGCGCTGGCGGCGCTCGGGGGTGACGGGGTCGTAGTCGGGCACCCCGAGGGCGCGCGCGAACCGGAGCGCCCCCTGGCCCACGAGCAGGACATGGTCGGTCTTCTCCATGACGGCCCGCGCCACCGAGACGGGGTGGCGGACCCGCCGGAGGTTCCCGACGGCCCCGCACCGCAGGTCCCACGTCATCACCGAGGCGTCCATCTC
>JAKEIC010000312.1 GCA_022614695.1 Planctomycetales bacterium
GAACGACGCAACAGAGAATCGCCCGGGCTCGTTTCTACGCCCGGCGCACCCGGCTTCGCGACCTCCACAGTGCCGGCTACAATCTCTCACGCATCCGCTCTTGCATCCTCGCCCGCGGCCCATAGCGGAGTAGGACTAGCCAAGTAGCCTCCCCCCCACCTTGCCCGTGGGCCGCTGGGGCCCTACGATCCTCTCCCGATGAACCGGGGGCTCTCGGCGGCGGGGGTGGGGGTTCTCATGGCGGCGGCGGCGGCCACCGCCATCGCCCAGGAGGGCGCGCCCCGCCCGGTGCGGGAGGACTCGGTCACCCTCAAGCTCGGGGAGGGGGGGAGCGCGCGGCTACGCCTCCCCGGCGGGGACGTGCTCGTTCCCGCCCCTGGGGCCGTCCTCTCCGGGCTTTCCCGGCCGGGGCCCGAGGCGCGGGCGACCGCTCAGCTCCTGCTCGAGGCGGGGGAGTTCCGCGTGGAGGGGCGCGGCGGCGGGCCCGGGATCTCGGCGGGCGGCGTCGAGGTCGTCCCGGGCACGGGCGACGCGGAGATCGAGGTTCGGTCCGAGGGGACGCGCGTCACCCACGCCGGGCGGGGCCCGGTGGTCCTGCGCTCCGGAGGCGAGGCGGGACCGCTGCGCGTGATGCTGGCCAACGGCGCGCGGGCGGACGTGGTCGCCGACGGGGCGACGAGGCGCGTCGAGGTGGCCGCGGACTCGCCGGGCGACGTTCTCCTCGCGACCGAGGAGGGCTGGAGCCGGCTCGCTCCGGGCGCGGCCGTGGAGTGGACCCCCGGCGCGGCGCCCCGGGTCACGCGCGGCGAGGCGATCCGCGGGGCCGAGGCCCCGGCGCTCCCGGCCCCCGAGGCCGAGGCGGGACCGGAGGAGACCTCGGCCACGCTCGGCAAGGGCGGCAAGGCCGTGTTCCTCTTCGCGGACGGCTCCGCCGCCGAAGCCGGGCCCGGGGCCGCGGTCCGCGTGCGCACGGAGCGCGGGCCCGGGGGCTCCCGCTCCGTGGTCGGAGTCGCGGCGGGCGAGGCCAAGCTCACGCTGCGATCCGGGGCGGCGGCCGCCGAGACCCCGACCCATCGGATCGAGGCGGCCGGAGGCGAGGCCAGTCAGGTGACGGTCCGGGTCGGCGCAACCTCGGAGACCTTCGAGGTCTCCTCGGCGGGGAAGGGCGCGGCGACGATCGAGGACGTCCTGCCGCACGCGGGCCCGCGGATCCGGGCGACCGTGGGGCCGGGCGACCGGCTCGAGCACGTCCTCGGCGACCCGTCCCGCGGCCTCCGCTACCGCGTCCCCGCGTCCAACGGCGCGGCGGTCACGTTCGCGATCGGGACCAAGGTCCTGCGGGCCCCTCCGGGAACCGACATCACGTTCCGCGCCGACGCCACGGTGGAGGTGCTCTGGCCCGCCGGCCCCGAGGAGCTGTTCCGGTTCGAGTTCCCGGTGGACGTCGTGAACCCCGCCGGCGGCGTGACCCTCGTCGGCCTCCCGGACCTCGTCCCGCCCGCCCCGGTGAGCCCCAGCAAGCCTTGATTCTCGGGCGCCGAGCGCGGATCTGCGCCTTCGCGACACTCGCGTTCGCCGGAGTCGCGAAGGCGCAGGACGCCTGGGTCTCCCCCAAGACCAAGCCCACGGCGCTGGCGCTCGGGGACCGGTCCCTCGAGCCGGCGGGGAACCTCAAGCTATTCGGGGCGATCGGGGTCCATCCCGCCCTGCGCGAGACCGTGCTCTGGGACGACAACATCTTCCTCTCCGAGGACGACCCCGAGGCCGACGTGATCTCCACCACGACGGCCGGACTGCGGCTCGACGCGCTGCCGGGCGACTTCGAGATCGCGGCGGGGAGCCGGGTCCGATGGGTGGACTACGCCTCGCACAGCCGCGAGGACCACCCCGAGAGCGTCTCCGAGGGGCGCGTCGTGTGGACCGGCCGGGACCTGCGCGTCGAGGCGACGGACGTGTTCGAGTGGCTCGAGGAGCCCCTGAACCTCGTCACGGCCGAGAGGCTCCAGCGCTGGGTGAACACGGCCGCGCTGGCGGGCTCGATCCGGCTCCGGACGCTCGCCGCCGACCTGCGCGTCGAGGACCGGATCTACGACTTCCGGAAGCCCCGCGGCGAGCTGGACCACCGGGAGGACACGGGCTCCCTCACCGTGCGGGGCGAGGCGGCGGCCGACCTGACGCTCTTCGGGACCTACGCCTTCGGCCTCACCGACTACGTGCAGGAGGCGGCGAACGACTACACGACCCACGAGGTGCAGGCGGGGATCCGCGCGCGGCCGGGGGCGAAGATGGAGGTCCAGCTCTCGGGGGGCTATGTCGTCCAGGTGGTGGATGCGGGGGTGGTGAACCCGGACGACGAGGGCTACTCGGGGGGGACGGGGAGCGCCGTCCTCTCGTGGACCGCCTCGCCGCGGATCTCGTTCCAGGGCTCGTGGCGGAGGACGCTCCAGTTCCCGCAGCCGGGAAACTTCGCCGTGGAGGGGAAGACGATCCGGGCCGGGAACTGGCAGGTCGTGGACCGCGCGGAGCTCTCCGGCGAGTGGCGTCCCGTCGAGAAGGTGGTCTTCCGCCTGTTCGGCGCCTTCGAGAACTCGGACCCGGCGCGCCTCCCCCCGCTCCGGCGCGTCACGGCCGGGGCGATCCTCGACTACGACTGGCAGCCCTGGCTCGCGATCGGCGTCGGCTACGAGCACCGCGCGCGTTGGACGCGGATAGACAACGCGTCCTACCGGAACAACCGGGCGTGGGTGCACCTGACGCTGTACCTCTAGCCCGACACGGCGAGGGAGGGTCGGGCTACCGCCCGGCGGCGCACTTCCGCAGGTCCTCGAGGACCGCCCGCATCCCCGGTCCCCTGTCGTCTCCCTCGGGGAGGGAACGCAAGGCCTCCTCGAGGTAGGGGATCGCCTTCTCCTCCTCGCCCCGGCTCCCGCGGTAGATCCCCGCGATGTGGAGGAGCGCCTCGACGTTCGCTGGATCGAGCCTTCTCGCGGCTTCGAAGCATTCGAGTGCGCGACCCATTCGTTCCCGCTTTCGGTAGAGGATCCCGAGCTCGACTAGGTCCTTGGCGGATCTCGAGGGAGCGCTCTCGAGCAGGGTGATCCAGTCGTCCACCAGCTTCTCTCGATCTCGCCTGCGTCGTATCCGCCAGGATTCCTCGGAGCCCATCGCCCGGCGGTCCCCGTCGTCGCCCGCGATGTCCAGGCCGAACCAGCCGAGGAGGAAGTCGAGGAACTCCCCGGGGCTGAAGCCCGCCCTAAGTCCGACGACCCCCGCGTACGCGCTCGCCTCCATGTCGAAAGCATGGACGCGCGCCCATCGGCGCTCCCGCTGGAGGACCTCGTCGCTCGAGTCGGTCCAGATCCACTCGTCCCCCTCCCGACCGCGTTCCCAAGTGAGGGCTGCGGGCACGAGCACCCAGCAGAGATGGGGTCCGTGAAGGTCCTCGACCGCATGCCCGATCCCCCATCCCCGCCGGAACGAGAGGTGCGCGACGAGCAGGTAGAACTCGCCCTCCTTCGCCTCGGGAGCACGCTCCGGGTCCGTGTCGGCTCCGAAAGCGTACCCCTCCCCGTACATCCACCCGCCCCCGTACCGGCGATCGAAGAACCCCACTCCGAGCCCCACGTGCGCGAGGCCGGCGGCCTGCACGCCGCCCCCGAGCCCGTAGGCGACTCCCGCCTGGAGCCGGAAGCAGTCCCCCAGGTCCCGCGCGCGGCCGGCGAGGTACTTGCCGAACGCGGTCTCGCAGCCTGGCCCCGTGAACACCACGACTGCGAGGGCCATCACGGTTCGGATCACGCGGGCATTCTAGACCTTCTCGAGTCGCCGTCCTGAGTCCGCTGCGGAGGGCTGTTGCCCGCGGTCGGATTACCCTTGTGAGGTATACCGTAATGAGGTACAGTCCGGCCGGTGGCGATCCGCAGCTTCGCCCGCCCTGACGTGGAGCGTTTCTTCGTCGAGGGCGCGGTGCCCCGGCGGGCGGGTTGGGCGGGCATCGCCGCCGTGGTCACCCGGAAGCTGGACATGATTCACTACGCGGCAGCTCTGGGCGATCTGCTCTCGCCGCCCGGCAATCGGCTCGAAGCGCTCCGCGGCACGCTCGCGGGCCTGCACAGCATCCGAGTGAATGAGCGCTGGCGGGTCGTCTTCCGGTGGACGGATGAGGGACCCGAGGATGTGGACGTGGTGGACTACCACGACTAGGGAGGAGTCATGCACGTTCGCAGTCCCATCCTTCGCATGCCAACCTCGCCCGGGGAGATCCTCTCGGAGGAATTCCTCCGCCCGCTCTCGATGACGCAGAAGCAGCTCGCGGACCACGTCGGCTGCGACGTGAAGGTGATCAACCGGATCGTGAACGGCCGTTCGTCCGTCACGGCCGAGATGGCGCTCAAGCTCGCCGCGGCGTTCCGGACGACGCCCGAGTTCTGGCTCAACGCGCAGAGGGCCGTGGACCTCCTCCGCGCGCGCCGAGGGGTGGGCCGCCTCCCGAGGCCCGTCGTGCCGACGGCGTGACCCACTCCGAAGGCCGCGGCACTACCGGCCCGGCCTAAACGGCGGGACCTTGACGCGGGCCATCGCCCTCCGGAGCGGCTCGTCCTGGGTGGCAAGGGTGAGCCCCTCCCGCATCGCCAGGTCCAGGTACGACGCGTCGTAGGCCGTGAGCCCTTGGGCGCGAGCGAGCGACAGGACCTCGGAGAGCGCCCGCCCCGGAGGCTCGGGGACGAGGCAGATCGGCAAAGCTCGGAGTCGTGCGACGATCGTCGCGATCTTCGCCGCGTCCGCCCTCCGGCGACGCTCGGCCGTGACGAGGGCGTTCGCCGCCTCGAGCGGCCAGATCGAGGGGACGAGGGCCTCACCATCGCGAAGGCTGTCGAGGACGCCTTCCGTGTACTCGTTCGCTTCGTCCTCGATGCACCAAGCGAGGACGACTGAGTTGTCCGCGACGAAGCGGACGGACACCTATCGGCGCCCCGTCTCGATGAGTTCGCGGATCGTGAGTCCGCGGAGGCGCAACCCCTTGCGTGCCTCGCGGAGCGCAGCGATCGCCACCGCTGCGTCGGGCCGTCCCGATCCCTCGGCGGGCCCCAGGACCGCCATGGGCGTCCCGTGTCTCGTGATCGCGAACCGCTCCCCCTTTGCCACACGGGCGAGGAGGCTCGAGAGGCGCGCCTTGGCCTGGTAGACGCCGATGGTCTTCATGGATAGGAGTGTACAGACTAGTCAAATACTAGTCCATATAATAGTCCGGAGCGAGTCGCGGGAGCGGGGAGGCTAACGTCCCGCAACGGCGACTTGGGCCGTCGCGGCCGCGACCCGCAGGGCCGCGAGGCTCCTCTCGGCCTGGACCGGCGCCTCGTGGGAGTGGCGGGCGAGCTCCACCGAGACGAGCCCACCATAGCCCGCGCGCTCGAGGGCGCCGAGCATCTCGGGGAGCGGCAGCTCGCCCTCCCCGAAGGGCAGGTGCTCGTGGACGCCGCGGCGCATGTCCTCGACCTGGACGTGGGCGAGGTCCCGCGCGACCCGCGCGACGGCCTCGGGCCAGGGCGGGTCCTCGAGGCAGACGACGTGACCGAGGTCGAGGGTGAGCCCGAGAGCCTCTTGCGGCCCATGCGTTCCGACCGCCGCGCGAAGCCGGTCCCAGCCGGCGAGGCGGTCCACGAGCATCCCGGGCTCGGGCTCGAAGGCGAGGCGGATCCCCGCGCGGGCGGCGGCGTCCGCGAGCCTCCGGACCGCGGGCACCAGCCAGGCCCAGGCCTCCGCCTCGGCCACGCCCGGGCGAAGCCGCCCCGACCAGAGGTGCACGACGGGCGCCCCGAGGAACCGCGCCGCCTCGATCGCCCGCCCGACGGCGGCCTCGCGGCGGGCCCGCCCGGCCGGGTCGGCCGAGACGAGGGTCGGCTCGTGCTTCTCGCGCGGGTCCAGCCAGAACCGGCCGCCCGTCTCGACGACGCGCGCGAGCCCGAGCCTCTCGCAGAGCGCCCGCACCCCCTCCAGGCCCGCAGGTCCGAGCGCCTCGAGGTCGAGGTGGGGGGGCCCGGCCGTGATCGCGACGCCCGCGTAGCCCAGGTCCGCAAGCAGCCGGCACGCGTCCCCGAGTCGGTGCTCCGAGAAGCCGTTCAGGCAATACGCGAATCGGAGGGGCACCGGGGCGAGTGTACACTGCGGCGGTGGGGAGGGCGCCGGACGACGCGGCGACACGGCGACGCGGCGACACGGCGAGTGCGAGCGCCTTCCTCACCGACTTCGGACTCGCGAAGTCCGTGTCCACCGGCTCCAGGTTCACCCGGACCGGCGTCACCCTCGGCACCCCGGCCTACATGTCGCCGGAGCAGGCCCGCGGCGACCTCGGGGACATCGCCCCCGCGACCGACGTCTGGGGGCTCGGCTGCGTCCTCTACGAGATGCTCGCGGGGCGGCGCGCCTTCGGCGGCGACACGCCCGCCGAGGCCGTGGGCCAGGTGCTGCTGCGGGAGCCGGAGACACTTGCCCGGCTGCGGCGCGATGCCCCCGGGGACCTCCACCGTCTCGTGGCCGCCTGCCTCCAGAAGGTGCCGGCCCGGCGGACCCGGGACGGCGCGGCGCTCCGCGACGACCTCGCTCGCACGCTCGCCGGCGAGCCGATCCGCTCGCGGCCCCCGCGCGGACCCGGGCTCGCGTGGGGCGTGGCGCTGGCGGGCCTCGCCGCAGCCGCGGTCGCGTCCGTCTGGGCCCTCGCGGGCGCATCCCCGCCGGCCCCCACCCCCCCGGCCGCGCCGGCCGGCGGCGCGGCCGAGGCCGAGGCGCTGGCCAGCCGTGCGCGATCCCTCCGGGCCCTCGACCCCGGCCAGGCGGCCCGGCTCCTCGAGCGCGCCCTGTCGGCCGATCCCGGCAGTCCCGCGCGCCACGCGTGGCAGGTGGAGCGCGGCCTCTGTCTCTGGGCGATCCGCCGGGGGGAGGAGGCTCGCGAGGCTTGGGGCCTCGTTCCCCTGGACGCCGCAGAGTCGGCCGCGGCTCGGCTCTACCTCGGGATGGAGGCGTTCTCACGGCGCCGCGCCGGAGAGGCGCGCGACGACATCGAGGCGGCCGCCGCTCGCGGGGGCCCCTACGGCCGGCTCGCGCGCGGGACCGATGCGCTGGCGCGCCGCTCCTTCGCCGAGGCCCGCGAGCTCCTCCGGGCGGAGTCCGGCTGGGAGGCGGCCTTCCTCCGGGGGACGCTCGAGGCCCACGACCCCGACGGCGACCTCGGGGCGGCCCTCCGCGAGCTGGACCAGGCCCTCTCCGGCGGACTCCCTCTCGTGGACATCCACGCGGCCCGCGGCGCGATCCGGGGCCAGCTCGGGGACTACCGGGGCGCGGTCGAGGACCTCGACGCGGCCCTGCGGCTAGCGCCCGGCGATCCCGCGGTCCTCTACAACCGCGCGAACGCGCGGCACCGGCTCGGCGACCACCGCGGGGCCATCCAGGACGCCGACGCGGCCCTCCTGGCGCGTCCGGACCTCGACACCGTCCGCTTCATCCGCGCGATGGCCCGGGGGGCGCTCGGGGACATCGCCGGGGCCGAGGCCGACTACGGCGAGGAGATCCGCGTGAATCCGCGCCACGCGAACTCCTGGAACCAGCGCGGGCTCCTCCGGCTCGGCCAGGGCCGTTCCGCCGAGGCGCTGGCGGACCTCGACCAGGCCCTGAAGCTCAACCCCGAGTTCCCCGAGGCCTACACCAACCGCGCCTGGGCGCGACGGGAACTCGGGGACATGGACGGCGCGCTCGCGGACCAGGACGCCGCCCTGCGGATCCAGCCCGACCACCCGGACGCGCTGAACAACCGTGGCAACCTGCGTCGCGAGATGGGGGACCTCGAGGGGGCCCTCGAGGACCTCGAAGCGGCCCTCCGGCTCCGCCCCGACGACCCGGGCGTCCACGCGAACCTCGGGCTCCTCCACAACGCCCGCGGGGACCTCCGCGCGGCGGCGGCGGAGCTCAGGGAGTTCCTACGGCTCGCCCCGGGGCATCCCCACGCCGAGAACTTCCGCGGATTCCTCGGGAAGATCGAGGCCCGCCTGCGGGAGGAGGCCGGTCCAGGCCGCTAGAACACCCACAGCGCCCCGTAGTCCGTCTCTTCCCCGATCCTCTCGTACGAGAAGAGCCCGCCGAGGATCGAGAAGAGCTTGTAGCGGTCCGACTTGGCGCGGTAGCGGACGATCGGCGCCAGGAGGTTCAACTCGAAGCTCGTCTCGTCCCCGCGCACCTGGTGGAAGAGGAACCCGCCGAGCATCCGCCACTCCCACGCGTCGGGCCCGTTCCGCTCGACGGCGAAGACCTCCCAGAGCAGCCGCGCCGACCAGCGGTCCTCGCCCCGGCGGCTCCCGTAGAGGAGGGGGAAGAGGACCGACCAGGTCGCCTGGCCGCCGCTCTCCCAGTAGTGGGCGAAGGGGGCGATCCCGAAGCGGTCGCCGGAGTCCTTGTCCTCCCACCAGCCGGCGAACGGGAAGAGGTAGGCCCGGGTCTTGCGGCCGTCGCCCGAGCCGTAGAAGAGCGGCGCCACGGCGGTCCAGCCGCGCGGGCCGCCCGAGGCCCCGAAGAGCGGCGGGAGCAGCGCCGTCCAGCTCTCGCCCGTCCTCCAGTACCAGAAGAGCGGCAGCACGTGCGTGTGGGCCGCGGCCGTGCTCGTCCACGAGGAGACGATCGGCCACGGGGCGTCGAAGCCCGACTCGCCGCGGAGCGGGCGCTCCCAGCGGCCGAAGGCGAGCAGGATCGAGTCGCGCTCGTAGGTCGTGCGGCCCTCGCCGTCGCGCAGGGCGTCGTGGCCGAACAGGGGGAAGAGGTGGAGGTGGGTCCGGCGCGGGTCCTCGTGGGAGAGGAACATCGGGAGGAGCGTCGTCCGCGAGTCGCGGGTCCTTCGGTGGTAGAGGATGGGCGCGAGGACCGTTGTCCGTTCGCCCCGATCCGTGTCCTCGAAGTCCCAGTAGACCGGGAAGCCCACGGTGCCGGAACGCGCGCCCGCCTTCTCGTGGTAGATCCCCGGCAGGGCGAACCAGCGCTCGAGCTTCTCCCCCTCGGCGTAGCGCCAGAACGCCCCGGCCACCAGGTCGAACTTCCGGTCCCCGGAGCCGCGCCATCCGACGTAGAGCGGGTTGAGGAGGGTCGTCCAGGGCCCCGCCGCGCCCGCGGCGTGGCGGAAGTAGAAGGGCGTGAGGAGCGTGAGGGACTCGCCCGTCCGCTTGTCCTCCACCCGGAAGTTCAGCGGAGCCACCCACAGGAAGCTGGACTTCGGGTCCTCGGTCGTCGCGAAGACCGGGAGGAGGAATCGCGACTGGGTCCCGGTCTTCGAGTTCGAGGCCTCGTGGTAGACCGGCACGATGGTGAACGAGGAAGCCCCCTTCCGGTCGTCCCGGAGGCTCCAGACGAGCGGGAAGATCCCCGCGTAGCGGAGCATCCCGTCGTGAGCCAGGAGCCGCCAGACGGGCCCGATCACGTCCACGGTCCGCTTCTTGTCGCGAACGTGGGCGCCGATCGGGAGGAGGACGACGGCCTCGCCCTCCTTGTCGTGGGCCGCGTAGAGGAAGGGGAACCCGACGTCCCAGCCCCTCCCCCGGGTCTTGTCGCGGTAGCGGTGGTAGAGCGGGGTGACGGCCATGTACGAGAACCGCTTGTCCGAGACGCTCGCCGCGACCGGGGAGACGAGGACCTCTTTGCCGGTCTCCTCCCGGGACTCGTACCAGAAGGCGGGAAGGACCCCCACGCGGGTCCCCCAGTCCCCGCCGGCGCTCCAGACGAGCGGCGCCGCGCGGAACCACCAGGACTTGTTCCTCTCCCCCGCCGAGAGCAGGGGCCAGAGAACCGAGGCGTCCCAGCCGTCGCGCCCGCCGCCGGCGGTCCCGAGCAGCGGGAAGGCGTAGGCCCGCCACCGGTCCCGGCGCGTGCTGAGGAGGCCGAGGGGCCCGAGAAGCGTGTCGCTCCCCGCGGGGTCCCAGAAAGACCAGACGAGCGGGAAGCCGTAGGCGTAGCCGTAGTCGCCCTCGGGCTCGTTCTCTCCCCGCGCGTCCCGGTTCTCGTTCCGGTAGCCGACGAGGAGCCCGAAGCAGTCCACGTCCATGAGGCTACGGAGGCTCGGGTCTCCGGAATTCGCACCCAGCATGTCGCGGTCGAATTTCTCGACGTGGTAAAGCGGCCAAGCGCCGTAGGTCCGGTTGTAGCGGAGCTTCTCGACCTCGGTGAGGGCCGGGGCGGCCTGGGGGGCCGGGGCGGCCTGGCCGGGGGCGGCGGGTTCGTCCGCGAGACAGACGCCGACGAGCGGCCCCGGCAGGAATTCCCCCGCGACGGCGATTCCGCCGGTCAGGACTGCCGCGAGCCCGATGCGCACCGTCCACGCCATGGGACACCTCCCCGGGCCCGCCCCGGGGAGTATTCCCGGGCCGCGGGCCGCGAAAGAGAAGAGCACGCCGCGTGCCGCGCCGGCGCGTTCCGCCCCGGCTAGAGCCAGATCCCGAAGAGCCTGTGGCGCGCCTCCGCGCCCTCCCGCTCGTAGGCGTAGAGACCCATAAGCAAGGAGAAATATGTGTACCGGTCCCCCTTGCACTCGTACCGGAAGAAGGGGTTGAACTCGAAGAGAGTCTCGTCCCCGTGGACCTGGTAGCGGAGGAACCGACCCAGGACACGCCACTCGTAGTTCTCGGGGCCGTTCCTCTCGTAGGCGAAGAACTCCCAGAGGAACCGGAAGGAGCTGCGCCCCTCGCCCCGGGAGCTCCCGTAGAGGAGCGGGAAGAGGAAGGACCAGGTGGCCTGCTTCCCGTCGCTCCACCAGTGGAGGAGCGGACCCAGCGCGAATCCCCCCTTCCCGTCCCCGTCGTACCAGTGCAGCGGCGAGTGGCTGTGGACCCTCTCGCCGCGGGTCCAGTACGAGAAGAGGAACGGCCAGCCGACCGAGATGAACGTGTCGGCGCCCGAGCTGAGCCAAGAGCCGAACGGGAGCAGGAATGCCGGCGCCACCTCGAGGTGCGTCCGCCCGGGCCGGCTCGTCGCGTAGAAGGCGGGGAAGAGCCAGGCGAAGCTGTCGCCGCGCTCGATCCCGGCCGAGGCGATCGGCCAGGGGAACCAGGCCTGGGCGAGGTCGCGCGAGTCGTCCCGGGTGTAGCGCAGGAATGGCCACGCGACCGAGACATCCAACCGCGTCGTGCGGCCGGACTCGTCGAACCGGCGCGACCAGCCGACGAGGGGCCAGAGCGCCCGGAGCTGCCACCCGGGCTCGTCCATCCACCAGAGCGCGGGGAACAGCACGACCCGCGTCGTCTTCTCGTCGTGCTGGGCGTAGAAGAGCGGCGCGAGGGCGGTCCAGCCGCCGGGCCGCGTCGCCAGACCGAGCAGCGGCGGGATCACGAGGGTCGTCTCCTCCCCGAACCGCCAGTACCAGAGGAACGGGAAGATCCGAGTGTGGGCGAAGTCCTTGGACGTCTGGGTCGCGACGAGGGGCCACGGCGCGTCCACCCCGGAGGTGCCCCGGACCGGGTCCTCCCACCAGCGGAAGAGCGGGAAGAGGATCGAGCGGCGGAGGAACGTCGTCCGGCCCGTCTCGTCCTTCCACTCGTCGCGCCCGTAGAGGGGCCAGAGGTGCGTGGAGGAGCCTCGCGGCCCCTCGAGGTCCCACCACAGCGGGAAGAGGACGCGCTCGCGGACCCCGGGCGCGTCGCGGGACCACCAGAGCGGGGCGATCGTCTCCGAGGCGGCGCCCCGCCGGCGTGAGGCGAAGAGCGGGAGGAGCAGCGTGTCGGTCTCCTCGCCGCGCCGCTGCCGGAAGAGGAAGGGCAGGACGACCGTCCGCGCCCCCTCGGGGCCGCCGTCGCCGAAAGCGAGAGGGAGCGCCCGCCAGTCGTACCGGTCCCCGCGCTCGCCGTAGTGGACCAGCGGGAAGGGGGCCTCCAGGAAGAACCGTCCTTCTTTCTCGTTCCCGCCGGCGATCACGAGCGGCCCGAGGACCGAGGTCCACCAGAGCCCGCTCGCCCCACGGCGGTGGGCGTAGATCGGGAGGAGATGGCTGTAGCGCGTCTCCCCGTGCTTCACCGCGAGCCAGGAGGGGAGGACGAAGTCCACACCGTCCCCGGTCTCGCGCTCGCGGCTCGAGTAGAAGAACGGGAGCGCCCGCGACACCCGACGCCCGCCCTCGTCCGACCAGCCGACGAGCGGCCAGAGGGCGTCCACCGAGGTCAGCCCCTCCTTCTCGTCGGTCTCCCACGAGAGGAGCGGGAAGAGGAGGTGGGTGCGGGTGCGCGTCCCGCGCGTCGCCCGGCCGTAGAACGGGAAGACGTAGCGGATCGAGCGTTCGGGGTCGTCGTGGCTGAACCAGAAGGGGGCGACGGTCGTGCTCGTAGCGCCGGACCGCCGCGAGAACCAGATCGGGAAGACGAGGTCCGTCGTCCGGTCTCCCGCACGCTCGTGGTAGATCCCTGGGAGGGAGAACCAGCGCTCGAGCCGCTCCCCCTCGGCGTAGCGCCAGAAGAGGCCCGCCACGAGGTCGAAGGCCGCGCCCTCCGAGTTCCTCCAGCCGAGGTAGAGCGGGTTCACGAGCGTCGTCCAAGGTCCCGCGCTCGACTCGGCGCGGCGGACGAGGAACGGGAGGGCGACCGTCGTCTCCTCGCCCGTGCGCTTGTCGAGGAGGTACCCGTTCAGCGGCGCGATCCAGAGGAGGCGCTCGGTCGGGCTCTCCGAGTCCACGAGGAGCGGGAGGAGGATGCGCGAGCGCTTCCCCTTCCGGCCGTCCCTCGCCTCGTGGTAGAGCGGGAAGACGGTGAACGACGAGAAGTCGCGCCGGTCGTCGCGGAGGCTCCAGAGCAGCGGGAAGATCCCCCAGTAGCGCGCCTCGCCCCCCGCGGTCGCGAAGTCCCAGAACGGGCCGACGAGGTCGAGGGCGCCGTCGGTCTTGTGGCGCCAGCGCGCGCCGATCGGGAGGACGACGAGGAGGTCGGACCGGGGCGTGAAGGCGGAGAGGAAGACGGGGGCCGCGAGGTCGAATCCGGAGCCTCTTTTCCGCCAGCGGTGGTAGAGGGGCGTGACCGACGTGTAGGAGGACTCGCGGTCGCGCGCGTGGACGAAGAGCGGGTTGACGAGGAGGTCGTAGTCCGGGCCGAACCTGCGGAGATAGAACGGCAGGACCAGGTCCGTCCCCCGGTCATCCGCCCGCCAGGAATGGACGAGCGGCGTGACCGAGGTCCACTTCCAGTCCCGCCCCTCCGCCCGCACGACGAGCGGGCTCACGAACGCGGCGGTGTCCTTGGCCGTCGAGGACTCGTACCAGAAGAGCGGGAGCGCGGCCGCGCGGCTCCCCCATGGGCCGCCGCCGAACCAGAGAAGCGGGGCGGCCCGGGCCCACCACGAGCCGCCCCCGCTCCCGAAGGAGAGGAGCGGCCAGAGGAGCGAGGCGTCCCAGCCGTCCGGTCCGGAGGCCGCCGTCCCGGCGAGCGGGAACAGGTAGGCGCGCCAGCGGTCCTTCCCCTTGGTGACCCCCCCGAGCGGCACGAGGAACGTGGACGAGGAGTCCCGGTCCCAGAACGACCAGAGGAGCGGGAAGAGCCAGGAGTAGCCCGAGCGCTCGGGCGGCTCGCCGGCCTGTCGGGCCCGCTCGGCGAGCCTCTCCTCGTCGTGGTAGCCCGCGAGCGGGGAGAGCACGTCCACGTCCGTCATCCGGAGGAGGTCGGGGTCGGACGGGTCTGTCCCCAACACGTCGCGGTCGAAGCGGTCCACCTCGACGAAGGGCCAGAGCCGGACGGGGCGCTTGAAGCGGGAGCGCTGGCCCTCCGTCATCTCGGGCCGCTCCGCGGCCCGAGAAGTGGGCTCGTCCTGCGGAGTGGGCGGGGCCGCCTCCGCCGGCGCGGCCGGGGCGACGCCCGGGACCGCGACGGGCCGGCGCGGCTCGGCGGGCGCGGGGGCCTGCGC
>JAKEIC010000030.1 GCA_022614695.1 Planctomycetales bacterium
ACTGAGCCCAGGACCAAGAAGGGGGAACCCATGACGGAGCTTCGTCCGATCCTCGTCGCGGCCGCGGCGTTCGCCGCCGTCTCGTTCGGCCTCGGCTGCGGTCCGCAGTCCGGGAGCCCGGCGCCGCAGGCGCCGCCGCCCGCGCAGTCCGAGAAGCCCCTCGCGCCCGCCCCCGGCGCCGCGGGCGGGCCGGCCGCCGGCGCGCCGGCCCGGGCGGGGGCCACGCCCGCCTCGCAGGAGAAGCCCGCCGCCCCGCAGGCCCCGGCCGCGAGCGCGATCCAGTACGCGACCTGCGACGCCTCCTTCGGCTATGCCTACTTCCCGAACCTCGAGAGGAGCCTCGACCGCGCGCAGGAGGTCGTGAACGACGCCACCCCCGACGCGCCGAAGGACATGGTCCGGCAGGGGCTCTCCGGGATCCCCTTCTTCGCGGGCAACCCCGCGGTCCTCGAGGCCGTGGACAAGACGAGGCCGTTCGCGCTGGTCCTCCTCGACCCGAAGGACGAGAGGCTCTCGGCCGGCGAGGGGGGCGGGCCGCCCGTGGTCGCCGTCGTCGCGGTCTCCGACGCCGCGCGATTCCGGGCGGCGCTCACGGCCGCGCCGAAGCCGCCTCCGGGGCTCCCGCCCGGCATGGATCCCGCCCAGTTCACTCCGCCGCCGCTCGTCGAGAAGCGGGGCGAGGACGGCGTCACCACCTACTCCCGGAAGATGAAGATTTTCGACTTCGAGGCGTTCCAGAAGGCGGCCGAGGCCGCGGGCCGCGGCGGCGAGCCCCCGGACCCCGAGAAGTTCCAGAAGGAGCAGGAGAAGGTGATCCTCGCGCTCGCCGAGGTCCCGGGCCACGTCCTCGTGGGGATGAACGCGGCGAGCGTCGCGGCGCTGCGCGGGGCGAGGCTCCCCGCCTCCGCCCCGGCGGCTCCCCCCGGCGACGCCGTCGTCGAGGTGAACCTCCGGAAGCTCGTCGCCTCCTTCAAGGACGAGCTGGACAAGGGGATTGACCAGGCGCGGGAGGAGGCCAAGGGCGGATTCCCCGAGGACATGCCGAATCGCGAGGCGATCGCCCAGATGGCCGAGAAGGGGCTCGATGTCGCCAAGGACGTCGTGGCCGAGGCGGCGGGGTTCCGGCTCGCGCTCACACTCTCGGGCGAGGCGGTCGCGATCCGGGGAGGCGCCACGTTCACGCCCGACGGCAAGGTCGCGAAGTTCCTCGAGGCGATGAAGGCGCCGGGCCCCGACCTCGTCGGGTGGCTCCCGGCCGACGTCTGCCTCGTCGGGGCCTCGCGGTTCGCCATCCCGCCCGAGGCGCGGGACTTCTTCCGCGACGTGGCCACCGCGGCCCTGCAGATCGGGCCGGCCGCGAAGGAGGGCGTCGCCCCGGAGACCGTCGCGAAGTGGAAGGACCTGATGCAGCGCTCCCTCGAGGTCTCGACCGGGGAGACGGCGATGGGGCTGGGCTTCTCGGCCGAGAGGGGCCTCTTCCTCGTCCAGGTGTCGCGCGTGGCGGACGAGGCGAAGGCGCGGGCGCTCATGCAGGAGACCGCGACGACGACCCAGGACATGATCAAGGGCGCGCTCGCGGACATCCCCGGCGAAATCCTGGAGAAGATCCAGTTCTCGGTCGCGGCGGAGAAGGACGTCCTCGCGCACCGGGAGATCGCCGTGGACCGCCTCCGGTTCGGGTTCGAGATCTCCGACGAGATGCCCCAGGCGGGCTTCGTCCGGAAGATCGCGGAGTCGGTGCTCGGCGAGCCGGCGCTCTCGGTGCTCTTCGCCCACGCGAAGGGCTACCAGGTGGCCGCGGCCGGGCGCGACGCGGAGGCGAGGCTCCGGGCGACTCTCGACCTCGTGCTGGACGGCAAGAAGGCCGGCCCGGGCGGCGAGTGGAAGGCCGTCGCCTCCGCGCTCCCCGAGGGCACCGCGCTCGTCTTCTACATGGGCTTGATTGACATCGCCGACGACGTGATCCGGTTCGCCGGACGCGTCCAGGCCGACGCGTGCCGGGAGTACCAGAAGCAGATCGCGAAGGCGGTCGGGTCCTACAAGACCCTCAACGGCTCGCTCCCGCCCGACCTCGCGGCGCTCGCCGACCAGAACCTCCTCACGACCTCCGGCGACCCCGGCTGCCACGCGCGTTACACGCTCGACCCCAACTCGGGAGCGGTCCGATGCGAGGCGCACGGCACGGTCGCGGACCCGCGGATGCCCGAGAACCCGCAGGAGACGATCGGGATCCCCTGGAAGCGGCCGGCCGGGTCGGGCTCGGGCGCCTTCGCCCTCTTCGCGACGCTCGTCCCGGCGGGGGCCGAGGCCGGGTTCGTGGTCCCGCGGAGGAGCATCCGCGACTTTGGCGCCATCGGCGCCCAGCTCGGCGAGGGCCAGCGCGCCGAGCGCGAGAAGATGATGAGGGAGATGGAGGAGCAGCAGCGACGGATGGAGGAGGAGCGGAGGAAGGCCATGGGCGGCGGCGAGGGCGGGGAGGGCGGGGGCGAGGGCGGGGGGGGCGGCGAAGGAGGCGAGGGGGGAGGCGGGGGCGAGGCCGGGGCGGGAGAGAGGGGCGGCACCTTGACGATCTGGACCTGCTCGGTCTGCCAGAAGGAAGATCTGCGTCGCGGCGTCTGTTGCGGTCGCGAGATGCAGCTGAAGAAGTAGCAGCGGCCAGCCGGGCCGGCGATCCCGGCCGGGTCGCCGCTCCGGCTTCCCAGCGTGGCCCGGCCCAGGACCCGGCTCAGCGCCCGCGGTCCGCGTCCTCCCGGATCCGCGCCCGGCAGGCCGCGAGACGCTGGCGGGCGTCGGCGTTGCCCGCCCCCTTGGGGACGAGCCGCAGGTAGCTCTCGAAGGCCGCGACGGCGCCGTTCCAGTCCCGCTGCCCCTGCCGCAGGATCCCGAGACCGAGGTGGGGTTGCGGGAGGTCGGGCTTCAGGGCCAGCGCGGCCGCGTAGTCCTCCGCGGCCCCGGCGGCGTCGCCCGAGTCGCGGCGGGCGTTCCCGCGGTTGTTGAGGGTCTCGGGGTCGTCGGGCGCGAGACGGAGCGAAGCCGTGTAGTCCTCGATCGCGCCGCGGTTGTCCTTCATCTCCCGCCGGAGGTTGCCCCGGCGGTAGAGCGCCTCCGCATACTCGGGCCGCAGGCGCAGCGCCGCGTCCTGATCCGCCCTCGCCCCCGCGGGGTCGCCGAGGAGGCGGCGGACGACACCCCTTTCGCTGAGGGCCTCCGGGAACTCGGGCCGCGCCCGGAGGGCCTCGTCGAGATCCTCGAGGGCCCCAGGGAGGTCCCCCGTCTTCTTCCGGAGCCTCGCGCGGAGCTGGAGCGCTCGGGCGTCGCCCGGCCGGAGACGGAGCGCGGCCTCGAGGTCCTCCCGCGCGCCGCTCAGGTCTCCGGCAGCCTCGCGGGTGATGCCGCGGTCCCGGTGGGCCTCGGTCCAGCCGGGGCGGAGGCGCAGCGCCTCGTCCTGGTCCGCGAGCGCACCGGGGAGGTCCCCGGCGACGTGCCGGACCTGGGCCCGCTCGAGCCGGATCCTGGCGGACCCGGGCCGGAGCCGGACCGCCGCGTCGAGGTCGGCGATCGCCCCCGCGTGCTCCCGGAGGTCGCTCCGGGAGCCGCCGCGGTTGGCGAGCGCCTCCGCGTAGTCCGGGCGGATCCGCAGGGCGTCGTCGTAGTCCGCGATCGCGCCCCGATGGTCCCCGCAGAGGTCCCGGGCATGCCCGCGCTCGAAGTGGATCCAGGCGAGCGGGGGGGCCTTCTCGAGGGCGGCCGTGAACTCGCGCACGGCCCGCGCCTGCTCCTCGCCCCCGCCCCGGCCCTCGTGGTGGAGGAGCAGCGCCCGCGTGAGCCGGGCCTCCCAGCCGTCCCCGGCGGCCGCCGCTTCGCGCTCGGCCTGGTCCCATCGCTTCGCCCGCCAGGCGAGGATGCCTCTCGCGAGCGCCCCCTTCCAGCCCGGGGTCGAGGCGCCGGCGGCCGCGAGGTCCGGCGCGGGGCTGGCGACGTCCTCCTCGCCGGCGTGCCGGGCGAGCCAACGCGTGAGCCCCCGGCCGAAGAGCGCCTCGGGATCCGCGGAGTCCTCCTCGAGGAGCCTCCCGAACTCGGCCTCCGCCCGGGACCACTCCCCGGCGTCGCGGAGGCTCGTGGCCCACTCCCGCCGCAGCTCGCGGTCGCTCGGCCGGTCCGCGACGGCGGATTCGAGCCACCGCGCGGCCGCTCTCGGGTCGGAGGCGCGCAGCGCCGCGGCGCGCCGCAGGAGGCCTCCCGCGGGGTCCTCCGACGACCCGGTCCGCTCCGGGGGCCTGTCGCCGCGGTCCGGGGGCGCGGTCGCCCACGCGAGCCAGGCCGTGGCGGCTGCGAGGAGGCCCGCGCCGGCGGCGAACCCGAGGAGCGCGCCCCGGGGACGCCCGTGAGGCCGCTCCCCGCGGAGGAGGCGCCCGAGGTCCTCCCGGAACGCCGCCCCGTCGGGGTAGCGCGCCGAGGCCTGCTTCGCCAGCGCCGTCCGGAGGATCCGCCGGAGCCCCGGAGGGACCTCCGGCCGGAGACCCCGGATGTCCGGCGGCGGCAGCGTCAGGACCGCCCCGATCACCGCCGCCGAGTTCTCCCCCTCGAACGGGGGCCGTCCCGCGAGCATCTCGTGCAGCACGCACCCGAGGCTCCACACGTCGGTCCCCGCCGCGAGGGATTCGGACTGCCCGAGCGCCTGCTCGGGAGACATGTAGGCGGGGGTCCCCAGCGCCTCGCCGGAGACGGTGAGCTTGGTGAGGGAGACGACGGGGCGCGCGAGGCCGAAGTCGGAGAGGAACGCGCTTTGCGCGTTCCCAGGGGCCCGATGGGCAACATCCTCGTCACCCCACTTGCGGCCGACGAGGATGTTCCCCGGCTTCACGTCCCGGTGGACGATGCCCTTCTCGTGGGCATGGGCGAGGGCGTCGGCCACCTGGTAGGCGATCTCGGCGGCTCGTCGCCAGGCCATCGGCTCCGCCGCGAGCACGCGGGAGAGCGGCTCCCCCTCGACGAGCTCCATCGCGAACCACGCGCGGCCCTCGGCGTCCCCGACGTCCAGCACCCGCACGATCCCCGGGTGGTCCAGGGTCCGCGCGACCGCGATCTCCCGCTGGAAGCGCCGCACGTGCTCCTCGCGGAAGGACTCGTCCGGCTCGAGCACCTTCACGGCGGCGATCGCCCCGCTCTCGACGTGGCGGGCCCGGAAGACGGCGCCGAAGCCCCCGCGGCCGAGCTCCCCGAGGACCTCGTAGGGGCCGAACTTCACGGGGAGGCTCCCCGCCCCGGCAGCATCACCCGCCCGACCGAGGCGCCGTCCACGATCTCGCCGGGATCCGGAGGCCAGGGGTCGGCGTGGACCCAGGCGGTCGTGCCGGGGATCGCGCGCTGGACCGCGACGATCGCCTGCTCGGCGAGGGAGTGGGCGCGGGCGAAGGTGAGGTCCCGGGCGATATCCAGGTGGAGGTCCACGAACTTCAAGTTGCCGCTTCGCCTCGTGCGGAGGCTGTGGAAGGCGTGGATCTCGGGGAACGGCTCGAGGGCGCGGGAGACCTGCTCGACCACCTCCTCGGGCGCGACCTCGCGGTCCATGAGCACGTCCACCGACTCGCGGAAGATCCGGGCGCCCGAGCGGAGGATCCAGATCGCGAGCGCCGCGGAGACCACCGCGTCGGGCCAGGAGAGGCCGGTCGCGAGTTGCACGACGAGCGCCCCGAGCGCAGCCCCGTTCACGACGAAGTCGCTGGCGTAGTGGACCAGCTCCGCGCGCAGCGCGAGCGAGTCGGCGCCCCGGAGCGCCGCGCGGAGGCGGAAGACCACGGCGCCCGTGACCGCGAGGGCGAAGGCCATCACGGCGATGCCGAGGGCCGGCCGCTCGACGGCGCTCCCCGCGACGAGGCGCCGCACCGACTCCACGAGGAGCCCGGCCCCCGAGATCCCGATCACGGCCCCCTGGAAGAGGCCCGCGAGGCTCTCGGCCTTCCCGTGGCCGTAGGCGTGGTCCCGGTCGGCCGGACGCGCGGCCACGCGGATCGCGACCCAGTTGACGGTCGTCGCGAAGACGTCCATCACCGAGTCGAGGAAGCTCGCGAGCACCGAGAGCGAGCCGGTCGCGATCGCGGTGGCGAGCTTCGCCGCCGCGAGCACGAGCGCCCCCGCGAGCGCCGCCCCCACGGCCCGCGACCGGTTCCTCGCCTCGTCGGCCGCCACGGCGGGATTCTGCCGTCTCTGGGGTCCGACGGACAAGATTCACCACAGAGACACAGAGACACGGAGAAGGCCCGAGGGGTCATGGAGTTACTTGATTCTCTTGACTGTGCCTCCGTGTCTCTGTGGTCATCCTCCCTCGGGTGGTGCCTTGGTGGTCAGGCCTCTCTAGCCGCCCTGTAGCCGGGCGAGCTCGAGGCGCATCGCCATCGCCCCGGGGAAGTCGGGCGCGATCCGCAGCGCCTCGCGGAAGCACCCGGCCGCCTCGGCGCGCCTTCCCATCCGGAGGTAGAGCCAACCGAGGCCCCCGTGCGCCTGCCAGTAGGACGGGTTCCGCCGGATCGCCTCGAGGTAGTGCGGCACGGCCTCGGCGAGCGGGGCGTCGGGACCCCACCGCACGCCGCTCGGCCCGAACTCGTAGCTCTCGGCGATCCCGAGGTGGACCGTCTCGAGGCCGGGGTAGTTCGGGTTGAGCTTCACGACCTCGCGGAAGTGCTCGCGGGCCTCCTCGCGCCGCCCGAGCCGCATCAGGTCGGCGGCCATGTTCAGGCGCGCGTCCCAGCGCGCCGGGTCTATCGCGATCAGCTCGCGGTAGGTCTCGATGGCCTTGGCGATGTCCGCGCCCGGGCCGAACCTCTCGCCCTCCGGCGGGTACTCGTAGGAGATCCCCAGGTTCATCCGGGCGGCCGCCGAGCGGGGATGGGCCCCCGCGATGGCGATCGCCTCGCGGAAGCGCTCCCGCGCCCGCTCCATGTTGCCCGGCCCCTTCTCCTCCTGCGCGATGAAGGCCCCGAGGCCGAAGTGGGCCGTGTAGCAGCGAGGCGATTCCTCGAGGAGGGCCCGGTAGAAGGTCCCGTTGTTCCTCCAGGCGGGGACTCGGGAGAGCGCGAGGCCGGCGTAGCCGAGGAGGATGAAGAGGAGCGCCCCGGAGAGGGGGAGCTGCAGGGCGGGCGACCGTCGCCCTGCGGTCCCCACGACCCGCACGGCCGCGCAGGCCGCGAAAGCCGTCGGGATGAGGAGGAAGCGAAGCGAGACCCCGGCCGCAGCCCTCAGGAGGCCCGAGGTGGGGACCCACGGGAGGAGCGCGGCGAGCCAGAGGAACGCGGCGACCGGGGCCCGCGCCCGGAGCCAGAGCGCGATCCAGCCCCCCCAGAGAGCGGCGCCGAGGACGGGCCAAGCGACGAGCCCGATCCCCTCCGGGTCGGGATAGGTGAATGGGGCGTCCGAGGGGACGCTCGTGAGGACGTGATGGAACCGCACCGGCGCGACGAGCAGGAGAAGGGACACGACGGAGTTCCGGCCGATGAAGGCGAGCCACGTGAAGAGATCGCGCGGCTCCTCCTGCTTGTGCTCGAAGGCCGTCTCGCCGAGCACGAGGACGCGGGCCAGGAGGTAGACGGCGGCGACCGCGGCGAAGGGGAGGTAGCCGAGGAGCGGCCGACCCGTCAGCTTGCCGGGCGGGGTGTTCCGGAGGAGCACGTCGGCGACAGGGAGGAGGGGGAGCAGGGCGAGCGCCGACTCCTTGCCGCCGAGTCCGAGTGCGAAGGCGTTCACGGAGAGGACGAGCCAGCCCGTCCCCTCCGTCTCCCGGTAGCGGAGGAACGCCTCGAGCCCCGCGAGGAACCCGACGGTCGCGAGGAGGTCGGTGCGCCCCACGAGTCCGCAGACGGCCTCGGTGTGGGCGGGGTGGGCGGCGAAGAGGGCCATCGCGGCGGCG
Source organism: Planctomycetales bacterium (assembly GCA_022614695.1). Lineage (GTDB taxonomy): Bacteria > Planctomycetota > JAKEIC01 > JAKEIC01 > JAKEIC01 > JAKEIC01. The sequence goes on from JAKEIC010000030.1 coordinate 7,904, forward strand.
GCGCGCCAGCCCGGACCCGCAAACCTCCGGGCGAGCGGGAAGAGCGCGAGCACAGCGAGCCCGTGGAGGACGGCGTTGACGCGGTGCATCCCCTCCGCGCCGGTCCCCTCCCGGAGCCGCTCGAGCTTGCTGCCGAAGATCGCGCGGTCGAGGAGGAGCGAGAGCGTCGCGAGCGGGCGCCAGTTCGAGGCCCCGACCGGCATCCCGTCCTTGTCGAGCCACCAGGGCTCGGAGACGGCTCGCCAGAGGCGCGCCGGCGCGAGCCAGTCGGGCTCGGCGTGCGGCGGGTCGAGGGGCCCACGCGGCCTCTCCGAATCCCCGAGGATCGGGCTCTCGCGCACGACCGGGATATCGTCCAGGACGTAGTCGTGACCGAACGCCCCCAGATAGAGGAGGATCCCCGCGATCGCGATCGCCGCGGCCGTGAGCCACTCGGGACCGGTCGCGGCCGACGAGCCCGGGCCCTCGGGAGGCGGGCCGGCAGCAGCCGGCGGGGGCGAGGGCGGGGCGTCCGGGACCGGGGCGGGCGTTTCCGGGGCCCCCTCGGCCGCCTGTCTTTTCTCCCTCTCCCTCCTACCCACCGCTCTGTCCTCTCGGCTCCGCGCCCCTCTGCCCCGCGATGTCCCGGAGCATCTTCTCGACGTTCTCCGCGAGGTCCTTCGGCGGGCCGTTCGCGAGGCACTCGCGGAGCCGCGCGACGCAGGCGTCGAGGCGCTTCTCGTGGAACTCGATCAGGGCGAGCTCGTAGAGCGCGTCCCAGCGGGTCCTGTCGCGCTCGAGGATCTCCTCGAGGGCGCGCCGGGCCCCGGCAACGTCCGACCCCGGCCCGAACTTCTCGCCGGAGGGGTTCCGCGAGAGCGCGACCGCGAGGTTCCAGCGCGCCTCGATCCCCTCGGGGTTCACGCGCAGCGCCTCGTGGAACTCCGAGAGCGCCTCCTCGCGCCGCCCCCGGTCCGCGAGCGCGGCGCCCCGGGCCGCGCGGCTCCGGTAGCACCGGGGCTCCTGCTTCAAGATCGCCGTGTGGAGCGTGAGATCGTCCTCCCACTCCGGCACTCTCACGAGGGTCCCCACCGCGCCGGCGATCCCGAGGACGGCCGCCGCGGCGGCGCGGACCGTCCCCGCCCCCGCCCCTGCCCGCAGGGCCGCGGCCTCGATCCCCCGCGCGACGGCGCAGGCCGCGAACGCGCTCGGGAGGAAGAGGAACCGCAGCGCCACCCCGGCGCCGATCGCGAGGATCCCCGAGGTCGGGAACCACGTGACCGCCGCCGCGAGCCAGCAGAAGGAGACCACGGGGCGGCGGCGCGCGAGGGGGATCCAGCCCGCGAGCGCCCCCAGCGCCAGGAGGACCAGGGCGAGGGACCCGAGGAAGGGCCGGGGGAGGGGGGTCGTGAAGGGCGCCTCCGAGGGCAAGGTCGTCATGATGTGGTGGGACGCCACCGGCGCGAAGAGGAGGCCGGCCGAGAGCGAGGCGTTCCGCGCGACCGAGACGACGCGCTCGACCGCGGGGGCCGTGTCCAGCTCCGGGACCCGGAATGCCGCGTGCCCGAGGACGGCCGGCCGCGCCAGGACGAAGAGCGCCGCGACGACCGCGCACGGGACGTAGCGCATCAACGGGGGCCCGAGGAGGTCGCGGAGCCTCTCCCCCCGGAGGAAGACGTCCGCCGCGGGCAGGAGGAGGGGGAGGAAGAACGGGGACTCCTTCGAGGCGAGCGCGAGACCGTAGAGGGCCGGCACCGCGGCGGCGAGGTCGCGGCGTCCGGTCTCGCGGGCGCGGAGATACGCCGTGAGGGCGAGGAGCGAGAAGAGCGTCGCGAGGAGGTCGGCCCGGCCCACCACCTGGACGACCGCCTCGACGTGGGCCGGGTGCAGCGCGAAGAGGAGGAGCGCCAGGCGCGCGGGCGGCCCGGGGCCCGCGAGGCGCCGCGCGAGCGGGGCGAGGGCGGCCACGACCCCGCCGTAGAGGAGGATGTTCGCGAGGTGGAACGGGAGCGTCGGCGGCGGTTCGGGGATCGGGGGCACGTTCGCGAGCATCGCGTACTGGAGGTGGAGGGTGAGCGTCGTGAGCGGCCGCCAGTTCGGCGCCTGCTGGACGACCCGCTCGGGGACGGGCCACCACGGGCGGGTGAGAGCCGCGGCCAGGTCGCCCTCCCGGACGACGGGGTTCTCCACGACGATCGGCCGGTCGTCGAGGATCAGGCCGTAGTTCGCCGCCGGGAGGTAGAGCGCCGCGGCCCCGGCCGCGATCGCGGAGATCCAGACCCATTCGCGGGCCATCGGGCGGCGACTATACCGGCCACTCGTCCCGCCGACACGCCGGCCGACCGGACGGTTCCGCGTCCAGGACGCTTCGCTCCCGGGCGGGGACGCGGCACGCGCCATGCTCTTCCTCCCTGCCGGCCGGCGCCCGCCGGCCGGGAGGATGACCGGATGGCGACCGCGATGGCCTGCGGGCTCCTGGGACGGCGCGAGGCGCTCCTGCGGGCGATCCGCGCCGAGACGGGACGGGACGCGGAGGAGGCCGAGGCGTTCCTCGCCCGCCAGAGACCGTCGGCGCAGATGCTCCTCGTCTGCCGGTGGGAGCGCGGCGGGTCGGAGGGTCTCGCCTCCGCGCTCGCCCTCCTCGAGTCGTTCGAGTCGGCCGGCTGCGCCCGCGTCGAGTTCCCCGTCCCCAACGCGGCGGGGTCCCTTGTCGCCGAGGGGCTCCGGAAGGGGCGCGGGCTCTTCTCGGTCACGCTCCCCGCGCGCTTCCTCGCGATGCGACTGGACGCGCTCCCGCGGGCGCTCGCGAGCTGGCTCGACCTCGCCGAGCAGGCGGGGGAGACGACGCGTGGAAGCCGGGCGGTCGGCGAGACCCTCGCGATGGGGTGGGTTCCGGGGAACGGATAGGAGGAGGAAGAGACCCATGACGACGCGAATGGCCTGCGGTACGGGGGAGAGGACCTTGCGGGTCCTGGTCGTGGACGACGAGCCCGATTGCCGCGACGTCCTCGGCGCCGCCCTCGAGGCCGTGGGCCACGAGGTCCGGAAGGCCTCCGGCGCTCTCGAGGCCCTCCGGCTCCTCGGGGAGGGGCCCGCGGACGTCGTGGTCACCGACCTCCTGATGCCGGGGCTGCGCGGCGAGTCGCTCGCGGCCATCCTCCGGGAGGACCACCCCGGGGTCGGGATCGTCGTGGTGACGGCCTGGCCGACGCCGGCCGCGCTCGGGAGGCTCGGGGAGCTGCGCGTGGACTCCTACCTCCCGAAGCCGCTCGACTCCCTCGATGACCTCCGCGCCGCCGTCCGCGACGCCGCCGCCGCGAGAGGCTGGTAGATTCGACAGGAGCTAACCACCAAGGCACCAACGAAACCGGGGAGTGGTCACCACAGAGACACAGAGACACGGAGAGGATTCGGGGAGGATTGTTCGACTATCCAGTCCTCTTCTCTGTGCCTCCGTGTCTCTGTGGTGAATCCCTCCTTGGGTGGTGCCTTGGTGGTGAGAATCCCCTGCCTCGTCTCAGGCCGCCGCCGCGAGGGGCGCGGGCGCGCTCGCGCGGAGCCCCGCGCCGACCGCGGCGAGCAGCTCGGCGGCCGCGGCCGCGCTCGCCGGCCGTGCGTCGCGCCTCGGGTGCGCAAGCCGGGCGATCGCGTGCGCGAGCGCCTCGGGCACGGCGGAGTTCTTCTCGCGCGGGTCGGGGGCCCTCGCCGCGGCGGCCCGCGCGTAGGCGGCGAGGAAGTCCTCGTCGTCCGGGACGGGCGGCCCGCCGACGGCGGCGGCGTAGAGGGTGCTCCCGAGGCCGTAGAGGTCCCCGAGCTCGTCGGCCTCCCCCGTCCCCAGGATCACCTCGGGCGGCATGTAGCCGATGGTGCCGATGATGTTCCCCTGCATCGTCAGGCGGGGGTCGTCCCGTCTCCGCGCGAGGCCGAAGTCCACGAGCGCGGGCGTCCCGTCCGGACGGAGGATCACGTTCTCGGGCTTCACATCGCGGTGGACGACGCCCGACGCGTGCAGGGACTCGAGGATCCCGGCGAGCCCCGCACCGAGCGCGGCGACCTCCTCCGGCGGGAGCGGCCCGTCCCGTAGCCGCCGCGCGAGCGTCGGCCCCTCGATCAGCTCCATCGCGCAGAAGTAGACGTCTCCCTCCCGGCCGACGTCGTGGACCTTGGGGACGCCCCGGTGCGAGACGCGCGAGAGGGTCCGGGCCTCGTGGAGGAACCGTCGGACGTAGTCCTCCTCCGCCGCCAGGTCCGGCCGGAGCACCTTCACGGCGACTCTCTCCGGCCGGGCCCCGTCCGTCGCCGAGTAGACCGCGCCCATCCCCCCGGCCCCGATCCGCGCGCCGAGGACGAAGCGCCCCTCGCCGAGGGTCCTCGGGATCCCTCCGGGGAGGGTGTCGGTCCCGGTCCGCGGGCGCGGCGCGGAGCCGGCGGCGAGGTGCCGCCGCACCTTCGCGAGGACTTCCCCGTTCCGCCAGGGCTTCACCAGGTAGTCCGCCGCCCCGGCCTCGAAGCCCGAGGTGATCGCCGTCTCGTCGCCGCTCCCGGAGAGGAGGATCACGGGGATGCCGGCGCCGCGCGCCGAGATCGCCCGCGTGAGCTCGATCCCGTCCATCCCCGGCATGCGCACGTCCGAGAGGACCAGGGAGGGCGGGCGCTCGGCGGCGATCCGGAGGGCCTCGGCGCCGTCCTGGGCCGTGTCCACCTCGTACCCGGCCTGGCGGAGCAGGCAGCCGATGACGTCCCGCACGATCGCCTCGTCGTCCGCGATGAGGATCCTCGATTCGTCCATCGTCCGCTCCCTCCGCTCGGGGAAGGAGCGAACGGGGTGCCACTCCGGTCCCCGGGATGAGCCTCCGCGGAGGGTCGCCGCCCGTCGGGGAGGGACGCCACTGTCCGGCGCGCCGGACGGCGGGCGGGCCGGGAGGAGGAGCGTTCCCCCGGGGATCTCCGGCACGGGCTTCGCTCCTTCGGGGCCCAGGAGGCCGACATGACGACGACGCAGGTTTCGGAGATCCGGGTGCTGGTGGTGGACGACGAGCCGTCGCTCCTGGACATCCTCGGCCGCTACCTCAACGGCGACGGGTTCCGGGTGCGGAGCGCCGGATCGGCCATCGAGGCCCTCCGCAGCCTCGAGCGGGAGGCCGCGGACGTGGTCGTCACCGACCTCGCGATGCCGGGGCTCGGCGGGGAACTACTCGCCGAGCGGATCCGTGCGATCGCCCCGCGCGCGGCGGTGATCGTCGTCTCCGGCTGGATCACGCCCGCCGTGAGGCGGCGGCTCGAGGCGGCCGGGATCCGCGCGTTCGTCACGAAGCCGATCGCCAGCCTCGAGGGGTTCTCGCATCTGATCCGCGCGGCGGCCCCGGCGGGCGCCCTGTAGAATCTCGCGCTCCGGCGGGCCGCGTGCGACGGGCCACGCCGGGGAGGCGCGGAGCAGGAATGGGCCGGCGGTTCCGAGGCGGGAGGCGGGGATCCCGCGGGGGCGCGCGTCCCGGCGGCGGCGACGGCGGCCCCTCCGGTCCGCCGCCCCACGGGCCTGCGAAGGTGCCCCTCGAGAAGGTGGACGAGTTCCGCTGGAGGATCCCCGTCCACGGCGGGATGCGCGTCCCCGGTATGGTCTACGCCGACGAGCGGCTCATGGCCGCGATCCGGCAGGACCAGTCCCTCCAGCAAGTCGCCAACGTCGCCCACCTCCCCGGCATCGTCTCCGCCTCGATCGCGATGCCCGACATCCACTGGGGCTACGGCTTCTCGATCGGCGGCGTCGCGGCGGTGGACGTGGACGAGGGCGTCGTCTCGCCGGGAGGGATCGGGTACGACATCAATTGTCTCTCGGGCGACTCGTGGGTCCTCTTCCCGGAGGGGTTCACGCGGCCGATCCGCGAGATCGTGGAGGAGGGCGGTCGGCAGCCCGTCACGCTCTTCGACCGCCGCTGCCGCGACTGCGCGGCCGCGCCGGTCGTCGCGGGCCTGGCCCAGCGGCCCCGCAGGCCGGTCCGCGAGATCCAGACCGCGGGTACGCGGTCGCTCGTCGCGACCACGGACCACCCGCTCCTCACGCCGAACGGGATGCGCTCGGCCGGGAAGCTCCGCCCCGGGGACCGTGTGGCGGTGCTCCCGTTCGAGGGGGTGCCCTACGAGGATCCGGGCCACCGCGTGCTGGTGGACGTCGAGGACATCCGGGGAGCGGCGCGACAGGAGGGGCTCGGGGAGGGCGGGCGCCGGATGGAGCAGGTGCTCGGGCACCTGCGGCCCCTGCTTCCCCTCACGGCGGACCACCCCGCGCTCCCGACCTTGCTCAAGGTGGCGGGCCTTGTCCTCGGGGACGGGGCGATCTCGTTCGTGGGGGAGCGCAGGAAGGGCGTCATCTCAATCACCGGCCACGCGCAGGACCTCCGGGACGTGGCGACGCATCTCCGGCCCTGGGTGACCGTCTCGAGAGTCTACGCGCGCGATCGCAAGCATCGGATCGAGACCCAGTACGGTCCGGTCCGCTTCGAGTCCCGCGAGCACTTCGTCCACGTCCGCTCGACCGGGTTCGCGCTCCTCCTGGTCGCCCTGGGGATCCCCTCGGGCCCCAAGGCGACCCGGGACTGGGGGCTGCCGGAGGCCCTTCGCCGCCTCCCCGCGTGGCAGAAGCGGCTCTTCCTGGCCGGGTTCTTCGGAGCCGAGCTCTCCAGCCCCAAGCCGTTCGAGGACCGTGCCTGCAACTTCTACGTGCCTGTCTTGAGCGTCAACAAGCACGAGGGATTCGTTGCCAGCGGGCGCCGGTTCCTCCGGGACGTCTCGGCGATGCTCGCGGAGTTCGGGGTCGGGACCCTGAAGATCCTCGAGAGGCGAGAGCAGATGAACAAGGACGGGCTCCGTTCCATCCGCCTCCGGCTCCTGCTCTCCGGCCGCGAGGAGAGCCTCCGGGCCCTCTGGAGCCGCGTCGGGTACGAGTACAACCGGTCGCGCGCCCTGCTCGCCTCCCACGCGACCGCCTACCTCCGGCTGAAGAGCGCCGCTCTCGGGGCGAGGGACCGCGTCCGTGCCCGGATCGTCGAGATCCGGCGCGAGCGCAGGTGGGGGGCGAAGCGGCTCCTCGCCGCGGTCGGGAGCACCGGCCCGTCAGTGAACCTGCGTTTCGTCGAGCGGACGATCTACGGCCGCGCCGACCGGCGGCTCCGCGCCCCCGAGGGGTTCCCGACGTTCCGGCAGTGGCGGCGCGAGGCTGCCCGCGGGCTGGGTCGCAGCGGCGCCGTCTGGGAGGAGATCGAGGCGATCGTCGCCCGCCCCGACGTGGACCGGGTCTACGACATCACGGTCGCCCACCGGGACCACAACTTCGTCGCGAACGGGTTCGTCGTCCACAACTGAGGCGTGAGGCTCCTCGGCTCAGGACTGAGCCGGGCGGACCTGGCCGGGAAGGAGCGCGAGCTGGTCGAGGCGCTCTACCGGAACATCCCTTCCGGCGTCGGCTCCCACCGCAAGGACATGAAGCTCTCCGTCCCTGAGGAGAAGGAGGCTTGCGAGGGGGGAGCGCCGTGGGCCGTAGGCCGGGGGTACGGGACCTCCGAGGACCTCCGCCACATCGAGGAGGGGGGGCGCCTCGCCGGGGCCGAGCCCGACACGGTGTCGGACCGGGCCCTCGAGCGGGGGCGCGCCCAGCTCGGGACGATCGGGTCTGGGAACCACTTCGTCGAGGTGGGATTTGTGGACGAGATCCGGGAGGAGGCGGCGGCGGCGGCCCTCGGGCTCCGGCTGGATCAGGTGACGATCATCGTCCACACCGGTTCGCGCGGGTTCGGCTACCAGGTGTGCGACGACGCCATCCCGGAGATGATCCGGGCCTCGCAGAAGTACGGGATCTCGCTCCCTGACCGGCAGCTCTGCTGCGCGCCGCTCCGCTCGCCCGAGGCCAAGACTTACCTCGGCCAGATGTTCGCGGCAGCGAACTACGCGTTCGCCAATCGCCAGATCATCGCCCACTGGGTGCGCGAGACCTTTTCGGACGTGCTCGGGGCTGCCCCTGACACCTTGCGGCTCGTCTACGACCTCTGCCACAACATCGGGAAGTTCGAGAGGCACGTGGTCGGCGGCTCGGAGCGGACGCTCTTCCTGCACAGGAAGGGCGCCACCCGCGCCTTCCCGCCCGGTCGCCCCGAGGTGCCCGAGGACTACCGCGCGCTCGGCCAGCCCGTGCTGATCCCCGGCGACATGGGCCGATACAGCTACGTGCTCGTCGGCACCCCCGGCGGATACGCCGAGACGTTCGGGAGCACCTGCCACGGGGCGGGCCGGGTCCTCTCGCGAACGGCCGCGACGAAGCGGGCCCAGGGGCGGAACATCCTGAAGGAGCTCGAGTCGCAGGGGATCCACGTCCGCGGCGCGAGCGTCGGGACCGTCGTCGAGGAGATGCCGGAGGCGTACAAGGACGTGGCCGATGTCGTCCACGTGGTCGAGGGGGCGGGGATCAGCCGGATCGTCGCGCGGCTCCGGCCGGTCGTGGTCGTGAAGGGGTGAACCTCCGCACCCTCGTACGCCTCGCCTGGGACGGGCGGCTCCGCGTGATGGTGCGTCTCGCGCGGGAGCTCCGGAGCTACTACCGGGTCCTGTGGGTCGCGTCGGCGGCGCGGAGCGGGATCCTCCGGAGGCTCTCGGCGGGCCCGGTCGCCTTCGAGGAGCTCGCCGCCGCGTTCGCGCCGGACCCCGCGGCGCGGGACGGGCTCGCCTCGTGGCTGCGGCTGGGGGTCGCGCTCCGCGAGCTGCGCGGCGGGGCCCGGGGGTACCGGCTTCGGGGTCTCCTCGCTCGGCGCTCGGTGGACGCGGCCCACGACGCCGCGGCGGCGCTCCTCGAGGAGGCGGCGCGGCTCCACCACCCCCTCGTGCTCGAGGAGCCGGCGCGCGCCCGCGAGAATCGTCCGTGGGCGCTCGCCGACTACGACCACCCGCTCGTGGCGCGGTCGTCGCGGCTCCTCGAGCCGTTCGTCGCGGAGGCGCTCGAGGCCGCCGTCCCGCGCGAGGGGGCCGTCAGGCTCCTCGAGGTCGGCTGCGGGTCGGGCGTCTACGTGAGGCTCGCCTGCGAGAGGAACCCCCGCCTCTCGGCCCTCGCCGTCGAGCTGGATCCCGCCGTCGCCTCGGCCGCGCGCGAGAACAGCCGCGCCTGGGGGATCGAGACGCGGGTCGTCGTGGAGGCGGGCGACATCCGGGCGCGCCCTCCCGACCCCTCCTACGACCTCGCGACGCTCCACAACAACGTCTACTACTTCCCGGTCGCCGAGAGGGGGACCCTGCTCCGCCACCTGCGCGGTTTCCTCCGGCCGGGCGGGGCCCTCCTCGTGACGACCGCCTGCCGTGGCGGGAGCTTCGGCCTCGAGGTGCTCGACCTCTGGGCCTCGACGACCGCGGGCGCCGGGCGCCTCCCCGACCGGGACGAGCTCCTCGCGCAACTCCGCGAGGCGGGGTTCTCGGACCCCCGCGCGCGTTCGCTCATCTGGGGCGACCGGTACTACGCGTTCTCGGCGCGCGCGTAGCTCCCCTCGCCGCGTCGCCGCGTCGGGCCGATCTACACGTACACCCGCCCCTCGATCCGGTGCGTCTCCTCGACCTCCGGGCTGTACGTCGCCGGGTCGGCCAGCGCACGGAACGCGGCCCAGGCGCCGAGGATCGAGTCGAGGGCGTCCCCGCCCGCGTCCTCGACGACGCGCGCGGCGACCGGGTCGGGCACCTCGATCCGTAGGTGCTCGCGGAGGTGGCGGAGGATCAGCTCGCGGGCTTCGAGGTGCTCGGGGGTCCGGCCCTTGTAGCTCGCGGCGATCCCCTCGCGGCGCAGCGTCGAGGAGGGGCAGACCTCGAGGATCGCCGGCTTCCCCGCGTCGAGAGCGAGCATCGGGAGGACCGAGGCCGCGCCCTCCCGCACGAGGGGGTGGAGGAGCCCCGCGATCCCGTGCCAGGTCTGCTTGTAGAGGCGGATGTTGTAGGGGGACCAGGGGGTCCGCCACTCGCGGTCGGAGAGTCGGGCGAGCTCGCGGCCCTGGGCGCGCGCAAGGCAGCTCTCGCGGAACTTGTCGGGAGTCGGATAGCGCTCCGGGAAGCCGAGGACGAACTCCCTCCAGTTCCCCTGCGGGAGGACGAGGTCCCGGTGGACCCCGAACGGGAAGTCGAGCCCGAAGGTGCCGCCGGGCGTGCGCGCGATCAGGTCCCGCAGGGCCGCGAGCGCGCGGTCCCGCTCCTCGCCCCCGCCGGGGAGGTCCGCCGCCGCGACGCACGTATCGATCCGGAGGAGGGCGTCCGCCAGCACGAGCCGGGCGACCCAGATCCGCCGCCCGGCGTCCCGGGCGCCGGAGAAGTCCACGCCGAAGACGGGCCCGTCGGGGGCGCGGGGGGACATGGAGGCGGCATTATGGCCCAGAGAGCTTTCGGAGGTGATTGACATCTGATGTTGGTATGAATAGCATCGAGACATCATGCCGCGGACCACGCTCAATATCGACGGGCCGATCCTGGAAGAGGTGAAGCGGAGGGGGCGCGCGGAGCGAAAGCCGCTCGGGCGCCTTGTTTCGGAGCTTCTCGCACAGGTGCTCGCTCGCGGAGGTCCCCGCAAGCCCGTGCGCAAGCCGCTGCGATGGATCGTGCGCGACTTGAAGCCCCGAGTAGACCTGTCCGACAAGGACGCGCTCTACGAGATCCTGCGGCAGGAGGACCTGCGCAAGCTCCTCTCGTGAGCTACGCCCTCGACGTCAACATCCTGGTCTGCGCGACGAATGGGGGCGATCCGCGCAACCCCAAGGCGATCCGATTCCTCGAGAGCTGTCTCGCGGGCGGCGATGTCCTCTGCTTCACCTGGCCTGTCTTGATGTCGTTCGTGCGGATCGTGACCGACACGCGGATCCTCGCGGCCCCGCTCAGCCCCCGCGAGGCGCTCACGAACGTCGAGCGGTTCCTGACTCCGGCCCACGCGCGGGTCCTCCTGGAGGGCGAGGGATTCCTGGAGGCCTACCGTGAGACGACGGCGGCCTTCCCGGTCCGCGGGAAGCTGGTCCCCGACGCCCACCTCGCCGTCACCTTGAAGCAGCACGGGGTGCGAACGCTCTACTCCGCCGATACCGATTTCCGGAAGTTCCCATTCCTCGACGTGAGGAACCCTCTGGTCTAACCGGCATCACTCACGTGGCTAAGGCCCCGCGTGAACGTCGCCGGCTAGCGACTTGGGAAGATCTCTGTTGGGGGTCACTACGGCCAATTTGGGCTCTCGGGCAGCCGACCGCCACGCTCGTCCTTAGACCCAGAGATGCCACGACTTCCTGACACTCTGTCACAAGCGGCTCACTATCCCGAAATGGCCTGTGGAGGGTCCTACCCCTAGCTAGCCCGACGTATTCGCACGCTGCCTTTGCCCGCGTGCGGATACGTCGGGCTCAGTGCTGCAGCCCGAGCAGCGGCTTCTTCTTCTTCGCCTCGGCCGCCTCGGCCTCGATGCCCTTCCAGGTCCGGAAGCCTCCGTCGAGGCTGCGCGCGTTCTTGAGGCCGTAGGCGCGGAACCAGGAGGCGCGGTCGAGGCTCGTCTTGCCCTCGGCGTCATAGACGACGACGAGGTCCTCCTTCGGCCACGCCTCGAGCGCCTCGAAGGAGACCTCGGGCGTGAGGAGGACCGCCCCGGGCAGGCGCCCCGCCGCGAACTCCTCCGGGGTCCGAAGGTCCAGGATCCTCGGGCTCTCGCCGCGGCCGAGCCGGGACTTCAGCTCCCGCACGCCGATGTGGAGCTTCGACTCGACCTCGTGCGCCGACCGGATCGTCTCGACCACCTTCTCGATCGGGTCCTGGATGTTGTTCCGCCGGAGCACCGATCCCAGCGTCTCCCCAGGCTCGTAGCCGCACGACTGGCACCCGCCGACGTGGTAGCGCTGGAAGAGCCCCACCTTCGCGGCCGGGTAGGCCTCGAGGATCTCGCGCATCGTGGTCGCAAGCCCGATCTCCATCGCGTCACCTCACATCATGCCGAGCTGCAGCTTCGCCGCCTCCGACATCCGGCTCGGGTCCCACGGCGGCGTCGTCACCATCTCGACGGCGACGGCCTTCACGCCCGGCAGCGCCGCGATCTTCTCCTCGGCGTCCGCCTTGAGGATGTCGCCCATCCCGCAGCCGGGCGCCGTGAGAGTCATCTGGACGTAGACCCGACTCCCGCCTTCCGGGTCCGGCGTCACCTCGCACTTGTAGACGAGCCCGAGGTCGAGGACGTTCACCGGGATCTCCGGGTCGAAGACCGTCCGGAGCTGGTCCTTGACGCGTTCCTCGAGCGGCTTCGCGCCACCGCCAACCGGCGACCCGCTGGTCGCCGCCGGAGGCTGCGACTCCCCGATCGCGTCCGCGTCCTTGCCCTCGATCCGGACCATCTGTCCCCAGTCGGTCATGATCGTGAAGGTGCCGCCGAGCGACTGGAGGACCTGGACGCGGGTCCCGGCAGGCACGGCCATCTTCCCGCCATAGGGGATGAGCACCCCCTCGACCTCCCGCCGGACCAGGATGGGTTCGGAGGGCTTCACGACGACTCCTTCTCGGTCGTGACCGTCGCCCCGCGGCCCTCGAGGGCCGCCCGGAGCGTGTGCCAGGCGAGAGTCGCGCACTTCACCCGCATCGGGAACCGGGAGACCCCGCCGAAGACCGCCAGCTTCCCGAGCGCGGCGCCGTCCCCGGGCGCCCCCGTTGACGGCCCCGTCACGAGGGAGTGGAACTTCCCGTAGAGCGCCTCGACCTCCGCCCGGGTCCTCGACTTCACCGCGTCGGTCATGATCGAGGCCGAGGCCTTGGAGATCGCGCAGCCGTCCCCCGTGAACCCGATCTCCCGGATCGAGTCCGCCTCGAGCCGGACCGTGATCGCGATCCGGTCCCCGCAGAGAGGGTTGTGGCCCACGGCCCGCCGGTTCGCGTCGGGGAGATCGCGGAAGTTCCTCGGCCGCCTCTGGTGATCGAGGATCATCTCCCCGTAGAGGTCGCCGAGGTCGTCGAGGCCGTCCATCGCCTGGGGCTCCGTCATCGCCGGAAGATCTCCCGCACCCTCCCGAGCCCCGCGACGAGCGCGTCCACCTCGTCGCGCGTGTTGTAGGCGGCGAACGACGCCCGGGCGGTCGCCGGGATCCCGAGCCGCTCCATGACCGGCTGCGCGCAGTGGTGCCCCGTGCGCACGGCGATCCCCTCGCGGTCGAGGACCGTCCCCACGTCGTGGGGGTGGACCCCCTCGACCGTGAAAGAGAGGACCCCGGCCTTCTCGCGCGCCGTCCCGACGATGCGGACCCCGGGGACCGCGGACGCCCGATCGGTCGCGTACGCGAGGAGGTCGCGCTCGTGCGCCTCGATCGCGTCGCGCCCGGCCGAGCCCAGCCAGTCGAGCGCGGCCCCGAGGCCGACGGCGCCCGCGATGTTCGGGGTGCCCGCCTCAAACTTGTGAGGGACCTCGTTGTAGTGCGTCTTCTCGAAGGTCACCGAGAGGATCATGTCCCCGCCCCCCTGCCACGGAGGCATCTCCTCGAGGAGGGCGGCCTTCCCGTAGAGCGCGCCGATGCCGGTCGGGCCGTAGACCTTGTGCCCCGAGAACGCGTAGAAGTCGCAGTCGAGGGCCTGCACGTCCACGCGGAGGTGCGGAGCCGCCTGCGCGCCGTCCACGAGGACGGGCACCCCGCGCGCGTGGGCGAGCCGAACGATCTCGGCGACCCGGTTCACCGTCCCGAGCGCGTTCGAGACGTGGGCCACGGCCACGATCCGCGTGCGCGGCGAGAGGAGCCTCTCGAGCTCGGGGAGCACCAGATCCCCGGCGTCGTCCATCGGGGCCACGACGAGCCGCGCGCCCTTCTCGTCCCGGAGCATCTGCCACGGGACGATGTTCGAGTGGTGCTCCATCGCCGTGATCAGGACCTCGTCGCCGGGTCCCACGTGCCGGCGGCCCCACGCCTGCGCCACGAGGTTCACGGCCTCGGTCGTGCCCCTCGTGAACACGATCTCCCGGGCCTCGCGGGCGTTCACGAACCGGCGCACCTTCTCGCGGGCGCCCTCGTGCGCGTCCGTCGCCCGCTGAGAGAGGAGGTGGACGGCGCGCTGGACGTTGGCGTTCTCCTCCTCCGAGAACCGCGTCACCGCCTCGAGGACGGCCCGGGGCTTCTGCGTCGTCGCGGCGTTGTCGAGGTAGACGAGGGGCTTCCCGTGGACCTTCCGGGAGAGGATCGGGAACTCCCGCCGGAGGGCCGCCACGTCGAGCGCGGGCGCGGCCGGGCGCCGGGGACGGACGGCGGCCTTCACGGGCGGCCCCCGTCGGGCCTCTCCCCGATGGTCGTGAAGAGGGCCGCGGCCGTCGTCTCGCGCACCCACGGGACCGGGATCGCGTCCACGACCTCCGAGGCGAACGCGTGGATGAGGAGCCGCCGCGCCTCCTCCTCGGGGATCCCGCGCGAGCGCAGGTAGAAGAGCACGTCACGGTCGAGCTGCCCGATCGTGGCCCCGTGCTTCACCTTCACGTCGTTGGCGAAGATCTGCAGCTCGGGCTTGGTGTTGACGAGCGCCTCGGGCGAGAGGAGCAGGTTCTTGTTCGTCTGGAGCGCGTTCGTCTTCTGCGCCTCCGGGCGAACGAGGATCCGGCCGTCGAAGACCGCCCGCGACCGGCCGTCGAGGACCCCCTTGTAGAGCTCCCGGCTCGTGCCCTGGGGCGCCTCGTGGACGATCGTCGTGTGGTGGTCGGCGTGCTGGCGCCCCCGCAGCTCGTAGAGCCCCGAGAGGCCGCACTCGGCCCCCGCCCCCGCGAGCGCGACGGTGAGGTCCGTCCTCGAGAGCGCGGCCCCGAGCGTCACGACGTGGGAGGAGAACGCGGCGCCCCGCGCGACGCGCGCCGCCGTCGCGTCGAGGTGGAACCCCTCGACGCTCTCCCGCTGGACCTTCACGAGGCGGAGCGACGCCCCCTCGCCGAGCGCGACCTCGGTCACCGCGCTCGTGAGCATCGCGCCGCCGGCCGGCCCGGTGTAGGAGACGACCACGGTGGCCGCGGCCCCCTCCTCGAGGAGCAGCACGATCCGCGGGAGCGTCCGGAAGGGCTCGGCCGCGCGCCAGGAGAGGAACACGAGGTGGACAGGGTCGGCGAGGACGACGCCCTTCTGGACGTGGACGAGCGCCCCGTCCTCGAAGAGGGAGGTGTTCAGGGCGGCGAAGGGGTGTTCGGCGGCGGGGACGAGCCGGCCCAGCACGGGCTCGAGGGGGGCCGGAGACCGATCGAGCGCCTCGCGGAGCGTCGCCACGCTCGCTCCGGGGGCCGCCGGCAGGGCCGAGAGGTCGGGGGCCGGGCGCCCATCGAGGAACGTGAGGTGCGCCCCGGGGTGCGCCGGCCCGGCGCCCGCGGCCGAGGCCGCGCCCGACCGCGGCGGGGGCGGCGCGAACGGGGCGCGCGACGCGGGCCCCGAGTCGGTGAACCGCCAGGCCTCCTCCCGGGTCGTCGGGAAGCCGCGCGAGGCGAGCCTCTCGATCGCGTCCTCTCGGGTCCGGCGGAGCCACGGGAGCCCCGCCCCCGGCAGGTCCGGGGCGCGGCGCCGGTACTCCTCGAGGTAGAGGTCCCGGGTCTCGACGGGGGCGGCCACGGCGCTCTACCCTGTGACTTCCGGGCCCGTGACTCCCGGGCCCGCGCCTCCCGAGCCGTTCCCGGCGAGGAAGCCGTAGCCCCTCTCCTCGAGCTCCAGCGCCAGCTCCTTCCCTCCCGACCGGACGAGCTGCCCGTCGGCGAGCACGTGGACCCGGTCGGGGACGACGTAAGAGAGGAGCCTCTGGTAGTGGGTGATGAGCACCATCGCGCGGTCGGGCCTCCGGAGCGCGTTGATGCCGTCGGCTACGACCTTGAGCGCGTCAATGTCGAGCCCCGAGTCGGTCTCATCCAGGATCGAGAGCCGGGGGTCGAGGACGGCCATCTGGAGGATCTCGTTCCGCTTCTTCTCGCCGCCCGAGAAGCCCTCGTTCACGGGCCGCTGCAGCAACGCCTCGCTCATCTGGACGAGCCTCGCCCGCTCGCGCACGTGGACGAGGAAGTCGGCCGCGTCCATCTCGGGCTCGCCCCGGTGCCTGCGGATCGCGTTCAGGGCGGCCTTGAGGAAGTAGACGTTGGAGACTCCCGGGATCTCGACCGGGTACTGGAACGCGAGGAAGACGCCCTCGCGGGCCCGGTCCTCGGGCGCGAGCGCGAGGAGGTCCCGGCCCTGGTAGAGGGCGGTCCCTCCCGTCACCTTGGTGCCCTCGCGCCCGGCCAGCACGTGAGCGAGCGTGCTTTTCCCCGACCCGTTCGGGCCCATGATGGCGTGGACCTCGCCCGCGCGGACCGAGAGCGTAAGGCCCCGGAGCACCGGCCGCTCGCCGGCGCTCGCCTGCAGGTCCCGGATCTCGAGCAGCGGCGCGACCACTACCCGACGCTCCCCTCGAGCGAGACGGCGAGGAGCTTCTGGGCCTCCACGGCGAACTCCATGGGCAGCTCCTTGAACACGCGCTTGCAGAACCCGTTCACGATCAGGTTCACCGCGTCCTCGGGCGAGAGCCCCCGCTGGCGGAGGTAGAAGAGCTGGTCCTCGCCGATCTTGCTCGTGCTCGCCTCGTGCTCGACCTGGCCGGAAGGGTTCTGGACGTCGAGGTACGGGAAGGTGTGCGCCCCGCAGGTCTCGCCGATGAGGAGCGAGTCGCACTGCGAGTAGTTCCGCGCCCCCTCCGCCCCGCGCTGTATCCGGACGAGGCCGCGGTAGGTGTTCTGCCCGCGCCCGGCCGAGATCCCCTTCGAGATGATCGTGCTCTTGGTGTTCTTCCCGATGTGGATCATCTTCGTGCCCGTGTCGGCCTGCTGGCGGTTGTTCACGACGGCGACCGAGTAGAACTCGCCGACGGAGTTCTCGCCCTGGAGGATGCACGAGGGGTACTTCCACGTGATCGCCGAGCCCGTTTCGACCTGGGTCCAGGAGATGCGGGAGTTCCGGCCGCGGCAGGCGCCGCGCTTGGTCACGAAGTTGTAGATCCCGCCGCGCCCTTCCTTGTCGCCCGGGTACCAGTTCTGCACGGTCGAGTACTTGATCTGCGCGTCGTCGAGGGCGATCAGCTCGACCACGGCGGCGTGGAGCTGGTTCTTGTCGCGCTTCGGGGCTGTGCACCCTTCGAGATAGGAAACCGACGCCCCCTCCTCGGTGATGATGAGCGTCCTCTCGAACTGGCCCGTGTCGGCGGCGTTGATCCGGAAGTAGGTCGAGAGCTCCATCGGGCAGCGGACGCCCTTCGGGACGTAGCAGAAGGAGCCGTCGCTGAAGACGGCCGAGTTCAGCGCCGCGAAGAAGTTGTCGTTTGCGGGGACCACCGTGCCGAGGTAGCGCCGCACGAGGTCCCCGTGCTCCCGCACCGCCTCGCTGAACGAGCAGAAGACGATCCCCATCTCGGAGAGCTTCTTTTTGAACGTCGTCGCCACCGAGACCGAGTCCACGACCGCGTCCACGGCCACCCCGGCGAGCTTCTCCCGCTCGTGGAGCGGGATCCCGAGCTTGTCGAACATCTTGAGGACCTCGGGGTCCACCTCGTCCAGGCTCTTCGGGCCCGATCCCTTCGGCTTCGGCGCCGCGTAGTAGATGATGTCCTGGTAATTGATCGGCCCGTAGCGGACGTTCGCCCACCGGGGCTCCTCCATCGTGAGCCAGTGGCGGTAGGCCTTGAGCCGCCACTCGGTCATCCAGTCGGGCTCCCCCTTCTTGCGGGAGATGAGGCGGACGATCTCCTCGGAGAGCCCGCGGGGGGCGGTCTCCTCGGCAATGTCCGAGGAGAACCCGTAGGGATACTCCTTCGTGGCGAGGGCGTGGATCGTCTCGGGGGACGCCATCAGTTCCTCTTGGGCGCGAGGTCGAGGCCGGCGAGCCGGCCGGAGCTCCCCGTCGCGGACGGGGAGGAGGCCTTCGCAAGGAAAGCCGGCAGAGGCCGCGTCATGTCGGAGAGCCGCAGGTCCCCGAGCGCCCGGAGCACGGCCTGGTTGATCTTCGTCCAGTTGCTCCGGATGGGGCAGAGAGGCTCGAGGTCGCAGAGCCCGGGCGCGTCGGCGCTGCACTCGGTCATGCCGACGGGGCCCTCGAGCACGCGGATGATCTCGGCGACGGAGATCTCCTCGGGCTTGCGCGAGAGGCTGTACCCCCCCTTCACCCCCCGATGCGAGACGAGCAGCCCCCCCCGGGAGAGCCCCTTCAGGATCTTCCCCACGGTGGGGAGCGGGACATGCGCCGCCACCGCGAGGTCCCGGGCCGTGTGGAGAGCGTGCTCCCGGTCCCTCGCGAAGTACGTGAGGAGGACGATCCCGTAGTCGGTGATCTTGGAGATCCGGAGCACGGGGATATGGTACCGGGACGGTCCTGTATGGGCAAGACCCGGAGCCTAGAGCAGCTCCTCGATCCGCCTATCCCGGAGGGCGGCCCCGAGGACCCGGTCGGCCCGGCGCTGCATGGCCTCCTGGGCGGCGGCTTCGAGCTGGTGCAAGGCTCCGAGGAGCGCCAGGCGGTCCGAGCCCCGGGCGGCGGCCTCGGCGTCGCCGACGGCCGCCTCGATCGCCACGCGCTCGTCCCCCGACGCGAAGTCCGGCTCGGCCAGAGCCTTGCGAACGCGGCGCACGAGGAGGTCGGCCTCCACCCGTCCGCTCGCGAGGAGGCTCGACTCGACGTCCTCCTCCGCGCGGTCGTAGGACTCCTCGATCATCCCGTGGATCTCGGTTTCCGTGAGACCGTAGGTCGGCACCACCTCGATCCCCTGCTGCCGGAGGGTCCGGCAGTCCTTCGCCGAGACCCGCAGGAGCCCGTTCTCGTCCACGGCGAACGTCACCTCGATCCGGGGGAGCCCCGCCGGGAGCGCCTCGATCGGTTTCAACTGGAACCGCGCGAGGGACCGGTTGTCGCGCGACATTTCGCGCTCGCCCTGGAGCACGTGGATCTCGACCGAGTTCTGGCCGTCCACGGCGGTCGTGTACATCTCGGAGACGCTGCACGGGATGGTCGTGTTTCGGGGGAGGACCTTGCTCATGAGGCCCCCCATCGCCTCGATCCCGAGCGTGAGCGGGATCACGTCGAGGAGGGTGACGCCCCGGACCTTCCCCTCGATGATCCCCGCCTGCACGGCCGCGCCGAGGGCCACGACCTCGTCGGGGTCGAGGTCGCAGCGCCCCACGCAGCCGAAGATCTCGGCGACGCGACGGCGGACGAGGGGCATGCGGGTCTGGCCGCCGACGAGGACGACGGCGGAGAGGTCCTTCGCCTCGAGCCTCGCGTCCCGGAGCGCCTGCCGGCACGGGCGGACGGTCCGGTCCACGACCGGCGCGGAGAGGGCCTCGAGTTGCTCGCGGGAGAGCGCGGTCCCCCAGTCAAGCCGGGCGCGGGGGACCGAGAGGCGCACGCGGGTCGCCGTCTCCACCGACAGCCGGCACTTCGCGGCCTCGGCCTCGAAGAGGGCCGCCTCGCGGACCTCGGGGTCCGACTCGAGGTCCGCGAGCCCCGTCTCGCGCGCCGCCTCCGCCAGGAGCCAGGCCGCGACGGCGGCGTCCACGTCGTCCCCCCCGAGCCGCGTGTCCCCGTTCGTGGCGAGGACCTCGAAGACGCCTTTCCGGACCCTGAGGATCGAGAGGTCGAAGGTCCCCCCGCCGAGGTCGTAGACGGCCACGGTCCCCTCGCCGATCCGGTCGAGCCCGTAGGCGAGGCTCGCGGCCGTGGGCTCGTTCAGGATCCGGACGACGTCGAGCCCCGCGATCCGGCCCGCGTCGCGGGTGGCCTGCCGCTGCGCGTCGTTGAAGTAGGCGGGGACTGTGATGACGGCGCGGGTTGCCTCCTCGCCGAACGCCGCGGCCGTCCAGCCCCGCAGCTCCCGCAGGACCATCGCGGAGACTTCGGGCGGCGTGAGGACCTTCCCGCGGACCCGGAGCCTCGCGACCCGGCCCGCACCCAGGACCGGGTCGAGGACCTCGTAGGGTAGCCGCGGCTCCTCCCGGCGCACCTCGTCGGGCCCCTTCCCCATGAGCCGTTTCACCGAAACGACGGTCGAGCCCACGTTCACCACCCGCCGTCGCCGCGGCTCCCAGCCGACGGCGACCGAGCCGTCCTCGCGCACGTGGACCACGCTCGGGAGCAGCCGGTCCCCCGTGCGCGGGTCGGGGACGATGCGAGGCGCGCCCCCCTCGACATAGCCCACGAGGCTGAAGGTGGTCCCGAGGTCTATCCCGACGATGGGGGTCGTCACCGGGCGGGATGATAGCGACCGAGGTCGCGCCCCGTCCCGACCCGCTACTTCGCCCGCTTCTCGATGCGCCAGCGCATGTCCGCGTTGCCGAGGCCCGCATCGCCGCCGACCACGAAGATGTTCGTCCACGCGAGGCAAGCTGCGTACGCGATGTCCCTCCCCGAACTGGGATCGGACGTGACGACGCCGCTCGCGCCGAAGCCCGGGACCAGCTCCCCCGTGGCGAGGCTCCGTTTCTCGATGCGCCATGCCTCGTCGGGCGAGGTCGGGTCCCCGCGGTAGCCGATGATGAAGAGATCCGTCCCGTCGCTCAGGACATCGAGAGGGATCTCCCATGCCGTGCTCGGATTCGAAGTGACGGCGCCGCCTGCTCCGAAGCCGGCGACGAAGGCGCCGCTGGCGAGATCCCGCTTCTCGACTCGCCAGAAGGTGTCGGGGCCGCCGGTGGTCCCGTCCGAGCCGACGACGTAGAGGCTCGTTCCGTCGCTTACGCCGGCAGTGGGCATGTCGGACCCCGTGATGCTGGGTCGCGAGGTGATCACGCCGCCCGACCCGAAGCCCGTGACGAGCGCCCCGGTGGAGAGGCTCCGCTTCTCGATCCGCCACTGGAGCGGCCCGCCGCCCGGGGTCGCATCGCTGCCGATGACGAAGAGGTCCGCTCCGTCCTTGACGACCTCACTGACCCCGTCCCCCTGCACGCTCGGATTGGAGAGGACCACGCCACTCGTACCGAAGCCCGGGACGAGCGCCCCTGTGGAGAGGGACCGCTTCTCGATCCGCCACTGGTAGTCGCCGGAACCGAGGCTGACGTCGTGGCCGACGATGTAGAGGTTCGCTCCGTCGGTAACGGCGCTCATGGCGCTGTCCCACCCTGTACTGGGGTCTGAGGTAACGACACCGCCTGTCCCAAACGCCGTGACGAGCGCCCCGGTGGAGAGGCTCCGCTTCTCGATCCGCCACTCATAGTCACCGGTTCCGGGACTCCTGTCGGAACCGACGACGTAGAGGGCTGTCCCATCGCTCACCACGGCTTGAGCCACATCCGATCCGACGCTCGGGTTCGACGTGACAGTGCCGCCTGTCCCGAACCTGGTGACGAGAGCTCCGGTGGAGAGGCTCCTCTTCTCGATCCGCCACTGGGAGTCCCCGGCGCCTGGGCTGTCGTCGGTCCCGACGACGTAGAGATCCGTCCCGTCGGTTGCGACGGCCTGGGCGTACTCGGATGTCGTGCTGGGATTGGAGGTGACGACGCCGTCGGTCCCGAACCCGTTGACGACGCTACCGCTCGTCGGCGGGAGCGGTGAGCTGAACTCCCTCCCGGAGCAGCCCAGGCCGACGGATCCGCCGGCCAGGCCCGCGAGCGCGAGAGCCGCGAGGCGCAATCCCGGTTCCAAGTGCGACCTCCGGGTTGGAGTATACCCCCGTACCGAGGGCCTCGGGCTCACGCCTCCAGCACTTCCTCGATCCTCTCCCGGAGGGTGAGGACGTACTTCAGCTCCGCGAGCCCGCGGCGGATCTCCTCGAGAGTCACGCTCCCGGGCGCCGCGTCGTGGCGGCGGAAGGCCTCCTCGAGGGCCGCGGTCCGGGCGGCCGCGTCGCGGGTGACCTCCGCGCGGGCCGATTCCACGCGGGTCCTCAACGCCGCGTCTCCGGGGCGGGAGCGCAGCCCGGCGAGCGCCTCCTGGACCTCGAAGACACGATCGGCGAGGGCGGCGGGGACGCCGCCCCCCGCCGACGCGAGCCGGACGCCGCGGCTCTCGAGCCACCAGCGCCCGCGCTCGAACGGGTCGCGCAGGACCCGGTACGCGTCGTTCACGAGCGTCGCGTTCCGGACCGCGATCTCCCGGTCCGGCGAGCCGGCCGGGAACCGGTCCGGGTGGGTGAGGGCGGCCCGCTCGAGCCGTGCGGCATCGAGTTCGGCCGCGGTGACCCCGAGCCGCGGCGCGAGCCCGAGCGCGGCGTAGGGATCCGCTCCGGGCGTGAGGGGCACGGCCGCGCCGCACCGGACGCACGCGAGGTCCGAGGGCTCCCCGCATCGGGGGCAGAGGAGGCGCATGACGGCGGTCCACGGTCCACCGTCCGCGGTCCGCCGTCAAGGATGGCCGCTCGGCCCGCGCTCATTCGTTGACCACGCGCGGCGGGCGTGGATGATCCCGGCTCGACGGGGGCGCCGCGATGCCGATCCTTCGCCAGGAAACGGGCCTCGGTTCCGGCCGGACCTTCCGGCTCGGGGGGGAGCCCGTCCTTCTCGGGAGGCACCCGGACTGCGGCGTCCGACTCGCCGACCCCCAGGCCTCCCGGCGCCACGCGCGATTCGGGTCCGAGGGCGGCGAGCCGGTCCTTACGGACCTCGGCTCGTCGAACGGGACCCGCGTGAATGGCCGGCGGATCCCGGGGCCCCACAGCCTCTCCGACGGCGACGTCGTGGAGGTCGGGCAGACCCGGTTCCGGTACGTCCGGGAGGAGTCCGGGGGGGCGGCGGAGCGTCCGTCAACCGACGACGGGGCCGTGGCGTCCTCCGCCGCGCCGGACCGGCCGACGGAGGTCGTCCCGCTCCCCGCGCCGGAGTCACGCGAGGTGTCGCGGGACCCGGCCCGGATCGCCGAGATCCTCTTTGCGCTCGCGGAGGGGGCCGAGGAGCCTCCGCCGCGCGCGCCGGAACCGGTACCGGCGCCGGCCCCGCCCCCCCGGCCTGCCCTCCCCCCGCGCCCAAAGGTGCCTCCGGTGCGACCGGCCCTCACGGCCCGGCTGCAGAAGGCGCCGGGCCCTCCCGCGGCGCCGCCGCCGGCCGCCGCGCCCGAGCCCGCACCCGCGCCTCGCGCCGCGGAAACGGCGCCGGCCGACTCGACTCCCGCCGCGCCCTCCCCTCCGGCTCCGGCTCCCGAGCCCGCGCCCCCACCGCGCGAGCCGGTCCCGCCGCCCCCGCCCGAGGTCGTCGCCCCGGCCCCCGCCGCGCCTCCGCCTCCGGCTCCGGCCCCGGAGCCCGCGCCCCCGCCGCCTGGCCAGAGCACGATCA
>JAKEIC010000313.1 GCA_022614695.1 Planctomycetales bacterium
CCTCGACCTGCGGGATGGCAAGTGCCGCGTGGAGGATCCCCGCCACGGCCAGGGCGGCGGCTCCCGCGACGCCGAGGCCGACGAGGAACCGCCGCGTCGGACCCGCCGAGAGGTAGATCCACGGGCAGGCGAGAATGAAGAGGATTGAGCCCGTGATCAGGGTTTGCCCGAGCCAGCCGAAGTGGCCGAAGGCGTCCCGTATCGAGATCTCCTCGTAGTGCTTGCCCTGGAATGTCTGGCTGTGGTCACCCGCAAGAAGTCCGGTCTCCGCGGCCAGGCCCGCGAGGAGGTACAGGGCGATGATCGCCAGGCACACCATCGCGAGGCGCTCGCGACGGAGTCGCCGCCAAGCGTCTCCCCACGGGCTGCGCGGCTTGCGACCGGTGGCCTCGTCGCCGGTCATCGAAGGCTGATCCTCGGGTCCGCGAACGCGTAGCAGATGTCCGTCGCCAGGTTGCCGACCACATAGAGGATCGCGCCGATGTAGGTGAAGGCCCGGACGACCGGCCAATCAGCCGAGAACACCGCGTCCACCATCGTGCTCCCGAGCCCCGGGATCCCGAAGAACCGCTCGAGGAGCAGGGACCCCAGGAACAGGAACGGCAGGTGGATGACGGTGCTTGTGATGACGGGGATCATGGCGTTCTTGAGGACGTGCCGGAGCATGACGTCCTGGTTGGCGACGCCCTTCGCGCGCGCAGTTCGGACATAGTCCTGGCTCACCTCGTCGAGGATGTAGGTGCGGAAGGAGCGGATATCGGGCGCGAGCGACGCCAGGACGAAGATGAGGACCGGGAGCGCCACGAACTTCGCGTAGGGGGGCAGGTATCCGTGGACTGGGAACAGGCCGAGCTTGTGCGCGAGGACGTACTGCCCCCCGATGACGTAGGCGAGGAACGTGATGCTCATGGCGATGACGGTCAGGAAGACGATCGTCCGATCCACGACGCCCGCGCGGTAGAAGGCGCAGACGAGGGCGAGGCCGAGCCCCAGCCCCACCGCGAGGAAGAACCCCGGGATCGTCACGGTCAACGAAGGAACGGCGCCCCTCAGGATCATCTGTGAGATGAACTGCCGGCGTTGGATGGACTTCCCGAAGTCGAACGTGGCCGCGTCCCAGAGGAAGTGGAAGAGCTGCGACTGGAGGACATAGCGCCAGGACGGCGCGAAGGCGGGCCTCGTCTTCCGCGCCTCCCACCAATCTCGCCACCGGGTGAGAAGCCCCTCTCGGACAGGCGCGTAGGCCGACGGCCGATAGATCGCGTCCTCTCCCGTGATCCAGACGAGGGCTACCGACGCCCACGCCCGGCGTGGCTCCGGAGCCCCGGGTTCCAGCAGGGCACCGATCAAGGCGGGAACGGCCGCCCGGGGCCTCTCGTCCATGACCGTGAGCGCCTTCACCGGTTCCCCCTCCAGGACCAGCTTCTCCGGTGCGGTCCCGAGACGCTCGAGCCGATCAAGGGTCGCCAGAACAAAGGCGCGCTCGCTCCCGGCGAACGCGGAATCCAGATTCACGATGAGCGGCAGGTCGAGCCCCAGCTGGTGCTCGAGCTCCCGGACCGCCTTCTTCGTGGCGTACTTCCCCAGCATGGCCCGGGCCGGATTCCCGCCCACCACGTTGAAGATCAGGAAGAGGATCAGGAGCACCCCGAAGACGATCGGGATTGTGTAGAGGAGGCGCCGGATGATGTAGGCCGTCATCGGCGCGAGGCTACTCGCCGATCCACTTCTTGCGCTCGGCCATGTCCGCCTTGGTGTACTTGTAGAACGCGCCCCCGAGGAATGGCGGGTACTTGTAGTTACGGATCCAGGGGTTCTTGAGGATGTACGTCACGCGGTGGAGCTCGTACACCCAGACGTTGTCCTCCGCGATGATGTCCCGCATGCGGTGGATCTTGCGCAGCCGGTCCGGCCCATCGGGAAGCACGCGGATCTCCTCGTAGAGCTTGTCGTACTCGGGGTTCTGGTAGTTCGACCCGTTCTGCCCGTTCGGGGACGAGCTCGGACCGTAGAAGAGTTGCAGGAAGTTCTCGGGGTCGGGGTAGTCCGCTCCCCAGGCGATCCCCCATGCCTGGCACTGCCGCTTGTTGATCTTCTCGCTGAAAGCTGGCCAGGTGTTCGCCTCGATGCGAATCTTGATCCCGATCTTCGACATGTTCTCCTGGAAGTGCTCCGCCATCTGTCGGGATGTCGTGTCGGTCCCGGAGGAGTCGTAGACAATCTCGGGCAAGCCCTCTCCCCCCGGGTAGCCCGCGTCGGCCAGGTGCTTCCTCGCCTTGTCGAGGTTGTACTCCTGATGCGGGTTCCGGTAGTTCGGGTCGTAGCCGAAGAGCCCGGGCGGGATCGGCGACTGGGCGTACAGGCCGCGGCCGTTAAAGAAGATCTCCCGCGTCTTCTCGAGGTCCGCCGCGTGCGCGATCGCGCGACGCAGGAGCCGGTTCTTCCCGATGACCGGGTCCACCATGTTGAAGCAGATGTAGGTGACGTCGAGTTCGGGGACGATCTCGATCTGGACGCCCTTCTCGCGCAGGTAGGGCGCGGGCTGCTCGTTCACGATGGCCTTCCCGTGCGCGTCCTTGGGCACCCCCGCTATGTCGAGCGCGCCCCGTTCGAACTGGAGCCACCGCGGCTGGTCCTCGGTGATGATCGTGATCTCGACTCGGTCCGAGAACGGGACTCGCTTCCCCGCGTCGGCGAGCAGGCCGCTCTCGCGGTCGCCCGGGGCGCCCGTCTCCGGATACCGCACGTCGTGGTAGTCCGGGTTCTTCTCGTACACGATGCGGCTGTTGGGCACCCACTCGACCAACCTGTAGGCGCCCGTGCCGACGCCGTGGTTGATGAAGTCGTCCTTGTAGTGCTCGACCGCCTCGCGCGGGACCGCGGCCGTGAAGGGCATGACCAGCAGATAGACGAAGTCCACGCTGGGCCTCGTGAGCTTCACCACGAGGGTGTGAGGATCGGGAGCCTGTAGGCCCTCGACGGGGGCGTCGTAGTCGAAGTTCCCGGAAGTGCTCGCGCGGTCGTGGAGGGCGTCGAGGCCGACGATCTTCCCCTGGAAGAAGGCCCACAACTCGCTCTGCACCCTAGGGTCGGCGACCCGCTTCCAGGCGTAGATGTAGTCGTGGACGGTCAGCTCCCGGCCGGTCCCTCCGGGGAAGCACGAGTCGTCGTGGAACCGGATCCCCTTCTTCAGCCGGATCCGGTACGTGAGCCGGTCCTGGGAGATCTCCGGCATCGCCTCCGCGGTGAGCGGGATCTCCCGGAAGGGTCTCTCGAGGTAGTGGAACTCGTAGAGCGGCTCGTAGATCTGGAAGGCGGCGGTCCCCGAGTAGAGGTCGCCCGCGAGGGCCGGATCGAAGCCCTTGACCTGCGCGACGAACGCCTGCCGCCGGACGATGGGGCCGCCCGCTCCCCCCTCCTCGACGAGCCTGCGGCCGAGCGCGAGGTAGGTTCCGGCCCCGATGGCCCCGAGCGCGCCGAGGAGGACCAGGAACTTCAGCCCCGCATCTCCACGCTCCGACCTCGATCCCCTCATGGTCGCCTCCTCGCCGCGCGGGCGGGGCGCATCGTACCCGTGGGGATCCGCCCCCTCAACGCGGAGCCTACTCCGTCGTCTTCGCCTTGAGCACGCTCCTCGGATCCGCCGCGTCTCGTAGCCCGTCGCCGAGGAAGTTGAAGGCGAGGACGGCGACAAATACGAGGAGGCCGGGCATCACGAGGTGGGGGTTATCCACGAGCCTCGTCGCATGCTGCGCGTCGCGGAGCATGAGGCCCCAGGACGCCTCGGGCTCCTGGATGCCGACACCGAGAAACGAGAGCGCGACCTCCCCCAGGATGTAGTAGGGGACGTACAGGGTCGCGGTCACGATCACGTAGGAGAGCGTGTTCGGCAAGATGTGTCGGACGATGATCCCCAGGTGCGAGATCCCAAGCGCCCGCGCGGCTGCGACGTAGTCCTGCTCGCGGAGCGAGAGGACCATCCCGCGGATCACGCGCGCGTTCGAGGCCCACGCGATGAAGGCGAGGATGATCACGACGAGGAAGTAAGTCGCGATGGACGAGAGGCTGCGGGGGAAGGCCGCGCGCAGCGTCAGGATCAGGTAGATCCCTGGGACGGCCATGATCACCTCGATGATCCGCATGAGCGCGAAGTCCACGCGGCCCCCGAAGTAGCCGGCGATTCCCCCGAGGAGCAGCCCCAGGCTCATCGAGATCGCGATCCCGACCAGGCCGACTGTGAGGGAGACGAGGCCCCCGTAGCAGAGGCGTGAGAAGATGTCTCGCCCGTAGAGATCGCTCCCCAGGAGGTAGATCACCCCCGGCGGGTCGGGACTCCCCTCGGGCCCGGTAGGCGCGGCCCCATTCGGCGTCGGGTCCACGCCGAAGAGGTGGACCCGCGTCCGGATCAGGCCGAGGAGTCGCCACTCGTCGCCGCGCACGAAGAGTCGGATGGGGTGTCGGCGATGGGGGTCCTCGACGCGCCGGAGGATCACCTCGCCGTGCTCGTCGTGGGTCCGGATGAGGGACCGGCCGTAGACGAACGGACGCCAGTGGAACACGCCCTCCGCGTCCCGGAAGTGGACCCCCCCCAGCAGGTGCGGCGGCGCGAGGGGGGTGTCGCGGAACTGGTGGTCGTAGTGGTAGGGAGCGAAGAAGCCGGCGAAGAACGCGAGCGCGTAGAGGACGCCCAGGATCGCGGCGCCCGCGAGCGCGACCCGGTTCCGCCGGAGACGCCTCCACATCATCGCCCACGGGGAACGCCCCTCGCACGCGTCGTTCACTGCAGGCGAATCCTCGGGTCAGCGAGACCCAGCAGCACGTCCGCGATCAGGTTCCCGAGCACGAGGAGCGTGGTAGCCATCAGGACAGAGGCCATCACGACCGGCTGATCCTCCTGGAAGATGGCGGTCACGACCAAGCGGGCCATGCCAGGCCAGTTCATCACGATCTCCACCAGGAAGGAGCCGTTCAGGAGGTGGGCGAGCGAGAAGCCGAAGAGCGTGATGATCGGATTGATCGCCGGACGGAGGGCGTGCTTGCCGACGACACTCGCGGGTGCGAGACCCTTGGCCCGGGCGGTGCGGACGTAGTCCTGCGAGAGGCACTCGAGCATGTTCCCACGCATCTGCCGCATGTAGCCCGCCATGGAGATGGTGCCGAGGACGAACGCGGGCAGCACGAGATGGTGGGCGAGATCGAGGAGGCGCCCCCCGAGCCCCATCCGCTCCCATTCGCCCACGTTTCGCATGTCCCCGACGGGGAACCAGCCAGTGTGGGCGGCGAGGAGGATCATGAGCATCGCGAAGAAGACGGACGGAATCGAGAGCCCGACGTAGGCCACGAGTCCGCAGCCGTGGTCCAGCCACTTGCCGCGCTTCACCGCCGCTAGCACACCGAGCGGGATCGCCGCGCCCCAGGCAATCGCGAGGGCCGCAACGGAGAGGAGCAGCGTGGATCCGAGGCGCTCGAGCACGAGACCGGCGACCGGCCGACGCGTCTCGAGCGAGTCACCGAGGCTCCCCTGGACCGCGTTCGCGACCCAGACGGCCCATCCGTCGGGCAGGCCCCGGTCGAGCCCCGCCTCCGCGCGGAGCTTCTCGATCATCTCCTTGTTGACCGTCGGGTCCTCGGCGAACTTCGAGTAGTAGTCACCCGGCGAGACCCACATCAGGAAGTAGGTCAGGAACGAGACGACGAGGAGGAGCGCCGGCAGCGCGAGGATCCGGCGTGCGACGAACGTCCACATGTCGCGGCGAGGCTACCGCGCGATCGCCAGTTCGTAGTGGTTCCAGTAGGTGTGCGGGCGTAGCAGCGTGGGCTTCAAGTTCCGGAACCGGTTGCGCGCGCCGACGTACAGGTTGGCGTTGAAGGTGAAGATCATGGGCTGCTGTTCCCCGAGGATGTCGAGGACGCGTCGGAAGAGCCCTACCCGCGCCGGCAGGTCCACGGTCCGGCTCACCTCGCCCATGACGCGGTCCACCTCGGCCTCCCACGGCGTCGAGGGACTCTTCTGCTGCGGGTACCACATGTGGAGCTCGCCCTGCGAGAGAAGGATGTTCTTGCCCGAGAGAGGATCGGGAGGGACGCCGCTCGCCCAGCCGAGGATGACCGCCTCCCAGGCGAACTGGGACTGGAGGAGCGGCACGAGGGTCTTGAACGACATCTCGCGGTTCAGCGCGTCAAGACCGAGGTCTCGGAGGTCGCTCTTGATCATGTTGGCGACCTTCTTTCGGGTGTCGTTCTCGGTGTTCGTCACGATCTCGAACTGGAACGGGTGCCCGTCCGGGGTCTCCCGCACACCGTCTCCGTCGCGGTCCACGAGCCCCATCGCGTCCAGCAGGGTGCGCGCCCTCGTCTTGTCGAAGGGGAACTTCGGGGTGTCGGGCTTGTGCCAGGTCCGGTTACCCTCCGGGGTGTAGTCGTAGCCTGGACGCCCGCGACCCTCGAGCAGGAGGTCCACGATCTTCTGCCGGTCGATCCCATGCGAAACGGCCCGCCGGAACTCGCTCCTGCGGAAGTAGTCGAGCTTCCACGGCTCGACGTAGGGCTTTCCGTCGGGTGACTTCCCAGGGTTCTGGTTGAAGCAGAGGTAGTTCGTGTCGAGCGAGGGGCCGAGGGGAAAGACGGTGAACCCCTTCGTGGCCTCGTGCTGCCGGGCCTTCTCGTAGTCCTCGGGCCGCAGCGGCTCGAGCACGTCGAAGTCGCCGCTCAGGAACTTGAGGAACTGGGTGTCCTGACTCGGGACCACGAAGAAGACGATCCGGTCGAGGTAGGGAAGGCGCTTCCCGTCCACGCCATACCGCCAGTGAAGCGGGTTCCGCTCGAAGACGATCACCTCCTCGGTCTTGTGGTCGGTGAGCCGGAACGCCCCGGTGCCCACGAGGCGCTTCAGGGCCTCGGGCGTCTTGTCCTTGCCGACCTCGGAGAATCGCTTCGCGTCGGCGTCGGCCTGGAAGACGTGCTGGGGCATGATCGGCGCGAAGCCGACGTGCGCGACGAAGATGGCGTCGATCTCCTGCAGGATGAACCGGACCGTCAGGCGGTCCACCTTCTCCACCTTCGGGAGCCTCTTCTGGCTGTCCTCGAACGAGTTCTTCGTGCTCGCGACGAAATCGGGATGAAAGAGCTGCTCGAACGTGAAAATGACGTCGTCGGCGTCGAACTCCTCGCCGTCGGACCACTTCACACCTTCGCGGAGGTGGAACGTCCAGACGAGACCGTCGGGCGTCGACTCCCAGCCACGCGCGAGGTTCGGGATCTGCTCCCAGCGCGCGTTGTCGTAGGTCGTGAGGCTGTCCCAGACCAGCGAGCGGATGTTCTGCGCGGTCGCGCCCTCCGGCTTGAGGGGATGGACCGAGCCCAGGTCCCCCGCCGTTGCGAACGTCGCCGTTCCTCCGTGGTCGCCCGTCACGTCGCGGACCTTCGGGTGGACCGGGACCGGGCGACCGTCCTCGACGGCCGTCCACCGCTCCGGGACGGAGTCGAAAAGCCGGTCGGCAGCGCTGGCCGCACGCTCCGTGCCGCCGGCCTTGCCTGCCGTGGCAGGGGTCGCGTCATTGGCCGCGGAACCGCCGGTCGGACCCGCCGCCTGAGGCCCGCCGGCCGCGCCCCCGCCCCTACTCCCGCAACTCGCGACGACCGCCGCCACGAGGAGGCAAGCCGCGAGGCCGTCCCGCCCGATCGTCGGCATGTTCGGCCTCCCCCCGCGCCCGCGGCGCGGGCGGATTATGGGCGGGTCCACCGGGGGGGTCAAACGATGTTAGCCCTCGTGCAACCGCGGGTCCGTCACGTCCCGGAGCGCGTCGGAGACCAGGTTGAAGCAGAGCACCCCGAAGAATATCGCGATGCACGGTGGGTAGATCATGTGCCCTCCGGTCCTCAAATTGTCGTAGGCCGAGCGAAGGATGTTTCCCCAGGAGGGCTGGGGAGGCATCACCCCGAACCCAAGCCACGACAGCGCCGACTCCGTGAGGATCGCGCTCGCGATGCCGAACGTGACGACCACGAGCACGGGGGCGAGTGAGTTCGGGAGGATGTGCCGCACGATGATGCGGGCGGGCCCCGCTCCGAGCGCCCGCGCCGCCAGAGCGTAGTCGAGGGTCCTGAGGCGGAGGAACTCCCCCCGGGTGTATCGCGCGATGCTCGTCCACGAGGTGATCCCGATCACGATCATCACGTTGTAGATGCTCGGCTTGAGCCACACCAGGATCGCGAGGATGAGGAAGAACGTCGGAAAGCACATCACGATCTCGATGAACCGCGAGATGATCTGGTCCGTACGGCCGCCGGCGTAGCCCGCGAGGGCGCCCACCGCCAGGCCGATGAGCGCGGCGATGCCCATCGAGATGAACCCCACCTGCATCGAAACGGCGGCCCCGTGGATCATGCGGGCCAAGACGTCTCGGCCCACCTCGTCTGTACCGAGCCAATGGCCCGGGCTGCGTCCCCGAAGGCGCAGATCGAGGTCTACTTCGTTCGGACCGAAGCGGACGGGGGGCCAGAGCGCCCAGTCGCCCTCCTCCGGCCGGATCTCCCGCCGGGGCGAGAACGAGGGGAAGCGGAACGGCTTCGGCATCGACACGAGCCACGGCGAGCCGGGGATGCGGTGGAGGACCTGGACGAGACCCGGGGCGTAGAGCCGCCCCTTGTATCGGCACAGGATCGGTTGCTCGCTGGCAAGTATGGGCGCGAAGAAGGCAACGGCGAGCAGCGCGATGAGGAGCGCGAGACCGACCATCCCGCGTCGGTGCCGGCGGTAGCGCCGCAGCGCGCTTCTCCAGAAGCCGCGGCTCTCGACCTCAGCTGACGGCTCGCGACTCTCAAGCATAGGCGATCCGAGGGTCCGCCCACGCATAGGCGAGGTCTGCGAGCAGTGTTCCCAGGAGGACGAGCGCCGCCGTGAGGACGGTCTCGGCCATGACCAGCGGATAGTCCCGCATCAGCACCGCGTCGAAGTACAACCGCCCGATTCCGGGCCACGAGAACATCACTTCGAGGATGACGCTTCCCGAGAGGATGGCCGGCACGAGGAGTCCGAGGCGCGTGAGCACCGGGATCATCGTGTTGGGGAACGCATGGCGCCAAACAACGCGCGCTTCGCGAACTCCCTTCGCGCGAGCGGTGCGGACGAAATCCTGCCGGAGCACCTCGAGGAGGTTCTGTCGGATGAACCGGGAGTCGTAGGCGACCGAGTGGAAGGTGTAGCAGAAGAGGATGAGGGCCAGGTGCTTGGCGATGTCGAACGCCTTCCCGATCAGCGAGAGCGAGTCGAATCCGTCGGATGTCATGCCTCGGAACGGGAGCAGGTCGAGCTTCACGCCGACGAGGTGGATGAGGACCATGCCCGCCACGTAACTCGGCACTGAGTAGAGGAGATAGAGCGAGACACCGCTCGTGGTGTCGAACCACCCGTTCCGGTTGGCCGCCGAGCCGATACCGATGGGGATCGCGCAGGTGAGCCCGAGCAGGATCGAGAGGATCGCGAGCGTGGCCGTCGCTGGGATCCGCTCCGCGATCTTCCCCATCACGGGACGCCCGTCGGCGAAGGAGACCCCGAAGTCCCCGCGGACTCCGCGCGACAGCCAGCGGGCGTAGCGCTCGGGGAGCGGCCGGTCCAACTCGAAGTGCTTCCGCAGCTGCTCGTACACCCGCGCGGAGAGCTTCGGGTCCTCGCTATGGATCGCGGCGGGATCCCCGGGCGCCACCGAGATGATCAGGAAAGTGACGATCGTGATCCCGAGCAGCGTGCCGACCGCGAGCAGGCAGCGTCGGAGGGCGTACGCGAGCATCGTCGGGCCGGCACGGGCCTACTTCAGGTTGTAGAGCTGCTCGGACTTGGAGACCCACCAGGCGAAGATGCTCGGGTCGAAGCCCCACACGCCTCGCGGGCTGAACTCCACCCCCCGGATCCGACGATTGAAGCCCCAGAGGATCGGCCGGTGCCAGAGGAACGTGTAGGGCTGCTTCTCGTAGATGCGCCGGTGGATCTCCTGGTAGATCGCGCCCCGCTTCTCCTGGTCGAACTCCCGGCGGCCCCTCTCATAGAGCGCGTCGACCTCCGGATCCTTGAACCCCACGTAGTTACGACCCTTCGTGTAGGACTCCGAGTGCCAGATGTTCCAGGTCGTGTCCGGATCGGTGCCCGTTCCCCAGCCGGCCATCATGGCCTGGAACTCGTGCTTGCGCCATTTCTCCTGGAGAGTCGCGAACTCCATCACCTGGGTCTGCATCTCGACCCCGAGGGACTTGAGGTCCTGCTGGAACACGGCGCAGATCTCGAGGGCCGTCGTGTTCCCCTGGGAGAGCACGACCGTGAACGAGAACCGACGGCCGTCCTTGTAGCGCCAGCCGTCCTCGTCGCTCAGGTGCCAGCCGGCTTCGTCGAGCAGGCGCCCGGCGAGCGCGAGGTCGTACGGGAGCGGCTTCAGCCCCTTCGGGAACATCCACGAGTCTGGGTGGAACATCCCCGCGGACTGCTGGGGCAGGTTGTAGGCGATCTTCGCAATCATCCCCGGGATGTTGCACGCGTGCGTCATGGCGCGGCGCACCCGCGGATCGGAGAAAAACGGGTTGCTCCCATCTATGTTCCAGCCGAAGTAGGAAAGCGACCACTGGGGCGCCATCGCCTTGATGCACCGCTTCTTGAATTCCTCGGACTTCACGGTCGCATCGGCGAATTGGGGCGACGTGAGCTCCACCTCGTCTACTTCCCCCTTCTCGAGCGTCATGAGCGAGACGTTGTCGTCCGGGATGATCCGGAATACGACACGCTTGAAGTGACCGGGCGTGCCGTGGTACGCGTCCCACCGCTCGAACACGATCTTGTCGTTGTCCTTCCACTCGACGAACTTGTAGGGACCGTTGCCCACGGGCTCGCGGTTCACCCGGGCGTAGTAGGCGCTCGTCTTCAGCGTCGGGTCCTCCGCCTTCCCCTGCTCGAAGATGTGTTTCGGGATGATGGGGTAGAGGGCATTCCACTTGGCTGTCGGGAGCGGCTCCTTGTGGACCATGCGCACCGTGCGATCATCGAGGGCCTCCACCGTCTCCAACTGGTCCGTCCCGTCCCGCACCGCGGGACACGGCACGCGCTCGTCCATGATCTGCTGGAACGAGAAGGCGACGTCGTGCGCCGTGAAGGGGTGGCCGTCGTGCCACTTGAGGCCAGGCCTCATTCGGACGGTCCAGACCTTGTGGTCCGGAGACTCCTCGAACGACTCAACGACCGACGTATTGAGCTTCCAGGTCATCTTCGCGTCGAACGTGAAGAGGCCGTCGTACATCATTCCCTGCGCCCGGTTGTCGTAGGTGGATGAGAAGAAGATCGGGTTGAGCGAACTCGGGTTCCCGTCGAGGTTGGCATAGAACCACTCGGACTCCGTGGCCTGGGCTCGATCGTGGACCTGTTGGAGCGTCAGCGGGTTGACGAGCGGGTCGTTCCGAGGGTCGTATCCGACGCCGGCGATCAGCGGCCCCCGGGGAGCTTCGCTCGAACCTCCGCCGCCGCCTGTCGCGCCGCCGGCCGGCGGCCCGCCGGGACTCGCTGTGGTGCCGGCGTCCCCTCCCCCGCATCCCCCGAGTATCGCGCTGAGCACGAGGGGCAGCGCGGCTCTAGCGAGATCGCCGACAAGACAGGCACGCATGGGAACCTCCTCGGGAGCCGGCAAAGCCGAACCGACGCGAAGGACGAGATTATGGGTGGCCCTCGCGCCGGGTTCAACCCGCGTTGACCCCCCCGGGGCGGCCCGGGTATCCTGCGCGGCTCCCGTGTCCGGAAACGACGTCCTCCTCGAGATCCGGGACCTCCGCACGTACTTCCACACCGAGGACGGGGTCGCGAAGGCGGTGGACGGGGTCTCGTACAAGATCCACCGCGGGGAGACGCTGGGCGTCGTCGGGGAGTCGGGGTGCGGGAAGAGCGTCACCGCGCTCTCGGTGCTGCGGCTCGTGCCCGACCCGCCCGGGAAGATCGTCGGGGGCGAGATCCTGTTCGGGGGGCGCAACCTCCTCACGCTCTCCGAGCCCGAGATGCGGAGGATCCGGGGGAACGAGATCTCGATGATCTTCCAGGAGCCGATGACCTCGCTCAACCCCGTGTTCACCGTCGGCTACCAGATCATGGAGGCGATCGTCCTCCACCAGGGGAAGAGCTGGAAGGACGCGCGGCCGCTCGCGATCGAGCTGCTGCAGAAGGTCGGGATCCCGTCGCCCGAGACGCGGGTGGACGAGTACCCCCACCAGATGTCGGGCGGGATGAAGCAGCGCGTCATGATCGCGATGGCGCTCTCGTGCCGGCCGAAGCTCCTGATTGCCGACGAGCCGACGACCGCCCTCGACGTGACGATCCAGGCCCAGATCCTCGACCTCCTGAACGCGCTCCGCCGGGAGCTCGGGATGAGCGTCCTCCTCATCACCCACAACCTCGGGGTCGTGGCCGAGATGGCCGACCACATCGCGGTCATGTACGCCGGCAAGATCGTCGAGTACACCACGTCGGCGGAGCTCTTCCGCGACCCGCGCCACCCCTACACGCTCGGGCTCTTCCGCTCGATCCCCCGGCTCGGCGTGAAGCGCGACCGGCTCGACGTGATCCCGGGGATCGTCCCGAACCCGATCGACTTCCCGAGCGGCTGCCGGTTCCGGACCCGCTGCGACCGGACCGAGGAGAAGTGCGCCGCCCAGGAACCGCCTCTCCGCGAGGTGGCGCCCGGGCACTTCGTCGCCTGCTGGCCCGTCCAGCGCGAGGCGGGGCTCGCCTGATGTCCGACGCCCTCGTCCAGGTCCGGAACCTCAAGAAGTACTTCCCGGTCCGCCGGGGAGTCTTCCAGCGCGTGGTCGCCCACGTGAAGGCCGTGGACGACGTCACGTTCAGCGTCGGGGCGGGCGAGACGCTGGGCCTCGTCGGCGAGTCGGGCTGCGGGAAGACGACCGTCGGCCGGACGATCCTGCGGCTGCTCGAGCCGACGGCCGGCGAGATGATCTTCGACGGGAAGCCGGTCTTCCAGCTCCGGGGGCGGGAACTCCGATCGCTCCGGCGCGAGATGCAGATCATCTTCCAGGACCCCTACTCGAGCCTGAACCCGCGGATGACGGTCGGGAGCATCGTCGGCGAGGGGATGGCCGTCCACCGCCTCGCCTACGGCGCGGAACGCCGCAAGAAGGTCCAGGACCTCCTCGACAAGGTGGGCCTCTCCCCCAACCACGTGAATCGCTACCCGCACGAGTTCAGCGGCGGGCAGCGGCAGAGGATCGGGATCGCCCGCGCGCTCGCCGTGAACCCCCGCTTCATCGTCTGCGACGAGGCGGTCTCGGCCCTCGACGTCTCGATCCAGAGCCAGATACTGAACCTCCTCCAGGACCTCAAGCGCGAGTTCCAGTTCAGCTACCTCTTCATCGCGCACGACCTCTCGGTCGTCGAGCACATCTCCGACCGGGTCGCCGTCATGTACCTGGGGGAGATCGCCGAGGTGGCGCCGGCCGACGAGATCTACAAGAAGCCCCTCCACCCCTACACCCAGGCGCTCCTCTCGGCGATCCCGGCGCCCGACCCGACGCAGAAGTCCAAGCGGGTACTGCTCCCGGGCGACGTCCCGTCACCCCTGAACCCGCCCTCCGGCTGCCGTTTCCACCCGCGCTGCCCGGTGGCCGAGGAGATCTGCAAGCAGGTCGTCCCGCCCGCCGTGGACGTGGGCGGAGGCCACTTCGCCCGCTGCCACCTCGTGAAGCCCGACGGGACCGCGCCGAGGATCAGCCAGAAGCTCCCCGCCGCCGCCGCGGCGCCCGCGCCGCCGCCGGCTTCCTAGACCTGCGCCAGCGCCACGCTCACGTTGTCGTCGCCGCCCCGCTCGTTCGCGAGCTTCACGAGGGCCTTCGCGCACGCTTCGAGGTCGTTCCCGTGGCGGCCGAGCACGTCGGCGATGTCGGAGTCGGAGACGAGGTCCGTGAGTCCGTCCGTGCAGAGGAGGAACAGGTCCCCCTCGCGCACGGTGGTCCGCGTCACGTCCACCTCGACG
>JAKEIC010000314.1 GCA_022614695.1 Planctomycetales bacterium
CGCCGAGGCCGTGCCGATGTCGGGCTCGACCGCGACGAGGCCCGCCGCGAGCCCGATGGGGACGAGCCCGACGAGGCCGGGTCTCCTCCCCGCGAGCCAGGCCAGGAGCAGCACGAGCGCCACGCGCGCCAGGTCGCTCGGCTGGAGCCCGAGCGCACCGAACCGCAGCCAGCGCCGGGCCCCGTTCGCCTCGGACCCGATCCCCGGGACGAGGACGGCCACGAGGAGGACCGTCGAGCCGAGGAACGCGAGCGGGGCGAGCGCCCGCCAGGCCCCGAGGCGGAGCCGCGGCAGGAGGAACAGGAGCGCGAGCCCGATCCCGACCGCGACCGCCTGCCGACGGAGGAAGAAGGCCGCGTCGCCGATCCTCGGGTCGCGCTCGGCCGCGATCGCGCTCGCGCTGCTGACCATCACGAGCCCGAGCCCGAGGAGCGCCCCGACCACGAGCGGGACGACCTCGGCGCTCCGGCCGAGCCCGAGCGTGCGGCCGAGGGCCGCCCCCGCCCCCGCCCAGACCCGTGAACCGTGAACCGGGAACCGGGAACTTCCTATCTCGGCCACGCCGCCACCCCCGCGGCGGCCACGATGGCCCCCGCGATCCAGAACCGGGTCGTCACCGCCGTCTCGGGCAGGCCCCCGAACTGGAAGTGGTGGTGCAGGGGCGCGATCCGGAAGACCCGGCGGCCGAGCAGGCGGAACGAGGCGATCTGGAGCGCCACCGAGCCCGCCTCGGCCACGAGCATCGCGCCGGCAAGCACGAGGGCCGCCTCGACGCGGGCCGCCGTCGCCGCCGCGGCGAGGGCCCCCCCGAGCCCCACCGCGCCGACGTTCCCGAGGAACATCCGCGCGGGATGGCAGTTGTGCCAGAGGAAACCGACGCACGCCCCCGCGTGCGCCGCGGCGAAGACCGCCACTTCCCCCGCCCCGGGGACCGGCGCGATCCCGAGCGCCCCCGCGCCCGCCGGGCCCGCGACCGTCGCCGCGGCCGCCGCCACGCCGGCCGTCGCCAGGGCGACGAGCCCCGGCGCGAGGCCGTCGAGGCCATCGGTCACGTTCACGGCGTTCACGGTCGCGACGAACGTGAGCGCCGAGAACGCGGCCAGAGCCGCCGCCGGGAGCGCCAGGACCGCGAGGCCCGGGAGGACGAGCGGGGCGCCAGCCCCGGTCCCGAAGGCCGAGACGGCGAGACCGGCGCCGATGGCGGCCTCCACGAGGATCCGGGTCCGGATCCGGAGTCCCTTCGGGCGGCCCGAGAGCTTGGCGAGGTCGTCCGCCAGCCCGACTCCCGCGGCGAGGAGCGTGGCGGCGATGCACGCCAGGACCGGGCGCGAGGTCAGGTCCGCGAGGAGCGCCGCCGTCCCGAGCCCCGCCGCGAGCACGAGGAGCCCGCCCATCGTCGGGGTGTCCTGCTTCCCGGCCATCAGGGCGTCGAGCCGCGGGGAGTCCCCCTTCTCGACCCGCTCGCCCGCGCGGCGGCTCCGGAGCCACCGTGCGAAGGGGCCTCCGAGCGCGGCCACCGCCAGGAAGGCGAGGCCGGCCGCCGCGGCCGCCCGGGTCTCCGGCGAGGTCATGCGGTCGCCCCCGCCATCGTCTCCGAGGGGATCCGGAGAGGCACTTCCCACCGCTCCCGGACCGCCGTCACGACCCGATCGAGCCCGACGTCGTGGGACGCCTTCACGAGCACGAGGTCCCCGGCCTTGAGGAGCCCCGGGACCGTCCGGACGGCCTCGTCGGCATCCGTGAGCCTCAGGGTCTCCCGCGCCCGCGCCGCCTCCGCGAAGGGCGCCGTCTCCGCCCCGACCGCCACGAGCAGGTCCACGGGGGCGGCGGCCGCCGCCAGCGCGAGGGCCTCGCCCGTCTCCCGGTGGAGCCTCGCGGAGTGGCTCCCGAGGTCCCTCATCTCGCCGAAGACCACGACGCGCCGGGCCGCCGCGCGCTCCGTCACCTCCCGGAACGCGGCGCGCGCCGAGACGGGGTTCGCGTTGTAGGCGTCATCCAGAAGCGTGAGCGGGCCGATGCGCGTCACGGCGAGGCGCCCCGGAGCGGGCGCGAACCCGCGGAGGCGGCGCGCCAGGACCGGGAGGGGGATCCCCATCTCGAGTCCGACCCCGATCGCCCCGAGCACGTTCGTCGCGTGCGGCGGCGAGAGGCCCGGCACCTCGAACCGCTCCCCGCGCACCAGGAGGGCCAGGCCGGCGGGCGTCCGCTCGACCGCCTCGCCGCGGAGCCCGACGTGCGGCCCGCAGCCGAAGAGGCGGG
This sequence comes from Planctomycetales bacterium, assembly GCA_022614695.1. Classification (GTDB taxonomy): domain Bacteria; phylum Planctomycetota; class JAKEIC01; order JAKEIC01; family JAKEIC01; genus JAKEIC01. The sequence continues at coordinate 2,260 of JAKEIC010000314.1, forward strand.
ACTCGCCCGGGTGGATCCGCGCGATCGCGCGCACCACCGGGTCGTCCCCGTTCAGGATCGCCACGCCGTCCCGCGGGAGGCCGAGGAGGACCTCGGACTTCCCCCGGGCCACCCCCGCCAGATCGCCGAAACCCCGCAGGTGCGCCTCGCCGACGGCGGTGAGGACCGCGAACCGGGGCCGGGCGATCTGCGAGAGCCTCCCGATCTCCCCGGGCGCGGAGCCCCCGATCTCGAGGACGACGGCCCGGTGCTCGGGACCGGCCGAGAGGAGCGAGAGGGGGACTCCCAGGTGGTTGTTGTAGGAGCGCGGGGAGCGCACGACGAGGCCTGGGCCGCCGAGGGCGTGGAAGAGCAGCTCCTTCGTCGTCGTCTTCCCGACCGTCCCCGTGACCGCGACGACGGTGGCGCGGAGCGTCTGCCGGTAGCGCGCGGCGAGGTGCCCGAGCCCCTTTACCGTGTCGCGGACCTTCACGAGCGGGAGCGGCGCCCGCGGCACGGCCCGGGAGACGAGCGCCGCGGCGGCGCCGCGCGAGGCGGCGTCGGCGAGGAAGTCGTGTCCGTCGCGGTTCTTCCCCCGCAGCGCCACGAACAGGTCGCCCGGGCGCGCCTCGGCCGAGTGGATCGCCACGCCGCTCACGGCCCCCTCGGCCTTGCGGGCGAGGATCCGCCCGCCCGCCGCGGCCGCGAGATCGGAGAACGTCATCGGGGTCATCGGTCTCTCACCTCCCACTCCACCGGACGCGGCCGGCGAGAGCCGCCCGCGCCTCCTCACGGTCGTCGAAGGGGAGCCTGGCGCTCCCCACGATCTGCTCCGTCTCGTGGCCCTTGCCCGCGACCAGCACCACGTCCCCCGGACGCGCCTCGGCCACGGCGCGGCGGATCGCCGCCGCCCGGTCCGGCTCCCGCGCGACCCGCGTCGCCAGCGCCTCCCGCGAGAAGCCCGCGCAGACCTCGTCCAGGATCGCCTCCGGGTCCTCGCTCCGCGGGTTGTCCGACGTCGCGTAGACGCGGTCGGCGAGCCGCTCCGCGATGGCCGCCATCTCGGGGCGCTTCCCGCGGTCCCGGTCCCCGCCGCAGCCGAAGACCACAAGGACCCGCCCGCGCGCGACCTCGCGGACCGAGCCGAGCGCCCCGGAGAGCGCCGCCGGCGTGTGGGCGAAGTCCACGAGCACCTCGACGCCCCGCGCCGCGCCGGCCCTCTCGAGCCGCCCCGGCACCCCGGGGAGCCGCGCGATCCCCTCGGCGATCGCCCTGGCGGGGAGCCCGAGCGCCACGGCTGCCGCCGCCGCCGCCGCCGCGTTCCAGCCGTTCACCCGGCCGAGCAGCCGGCTCTCGGCCTCGATCGGGCCATGCGGCGTCTCGAGCCGGACGGCGGTCCCGGCCGGCCCCGCGCCGATCCGCGCGATCCGGAGGTCGCAGCGGGTGCCCGTCCCGTAGAGGAGGGTCCTCGCCCGGGTCTCGCGCGCGTAGGCCGCGGACGCCGGGTCGTCGGCGTTCAGGACCGCCGTCCCTCCGTGCCCGAGCCCGGAGAAGAGGAGCCCCTTCGCCGCGCGGTACGCCTCGGGGGTCCCGTGGAAGTCGAGGTGGTCCCGCGTCACGTTCGTGAGCAGGGCGACGCGGAACCGGGTCCCCTCCACGCGCCCCTGGACGAGGGAGTGCGAGGAGACCTCCATCACGGCATGGCGGCGACCGGCCCCGAGCGCCTCGGCGAGGAGGGCCTGCAGCCCTGCCGGGTCCGGAGTCGTGAGGGGAGCCGGCACCGTGCGCCGGCCGGTGTCGTAGACGATCGTCCCCAGCAGCGCCGCCGGCTCCCCGGCGGCCGCGAGCATCTCCCGGAGGAAGAACGCGGTCGTCGTCTTGCCGTTCGTCCCCGTGATGCCCGTGACGGCGAGTCGAGCGGTCGGGTCGCCATGGAGCCTCGAGGCGAGGCACCCCGCGGCGCGCCGGCCGTCCGGGACGAGGATGGCGAGCCGGCCCGCGGCCTCAGGGACCGGCCGCTCGAGCGCCAGCGCCGCGGCCCCGCGCGCGAGCGCCTCGCGGACGAACGCGTGCCCGTCGCGGTGCGTCCCGGCCGCGGCGACGAAGACGCCGCCCGGGCGCACCTCGCGGGAGTCGAGGGTGACGGCCGTCACCTCGGCGTCCGCGACCTCGCCGCGGCCGCCGCCGGGCACGGCCTCCATCGGCACGGCCTCCGCGACGGCTCCCCGCAGCTCCGACCACCTCATCGCGACTTCCTCCCCGGCGCGGCCGGCGGATCCGTCCCGAGGAGCCGGGCGAGGATCCGCGCCGCCACGGGCGCGGCGACGCGGCCCCCCGTCTGCTCCTCCCGCGTCCCCTCCCGCGGCTCGTCCACGCAGACGAGCGCGGTGAGCGCGGGCCTCTCCGCTGGCGCGAACCCCGCGAACGAGCAGAGGCTCCGGTCCGACACGAACGCGCCCCCCTCGACCTTCTTCGTCGTCCCCGTCTTCCCTCCGAGGTCCAGCCCGGGGATCCGGGCCGCCTTCCCCGTGCCGCTCTCCACCACCCGGCGGAGGATCGCCCGGAGCCGCGCGGCGGCCTCCGGCGCCATCGCGCGCCTCGCTGGCGGGGGCGCC
>JAKEIC010000315.1 GCA_022614695.1 Planctomycetales bacterium
CGACGAGCCCTTCGGGAGCCTGGATGCGGCGCTCCGCGCGGCGCTGCGCGAGTCGGTCCGCGCGATCCAGCGCCGCCTCGGGCTCGCGACCGTCCTCGTCACGCACGACCAGGAGGAGGCCCTCGCGGTCGCCGACCACCTCGTCGTGATGCGCGGGGGCCGCGTCGAGCAGGCGGGACCTCCGGCGGACATGTACCGCAGGCCCGCGACGCGCTTCGTCGCGGAGTTCCTGGGGGGGGCGGCCGTGCTCCCGGCGACGGTGGCCGGAGGCCGCGTGCGCACCGCGCTCGGGGAGGCGGCGGCTTCCGGGCGACCCGACGGCCCGGCCCTCGCGGTCGTCCGCCCGGAGGGGGCGCGGATCGGCGCGGAAGGCGCGCCCGCTCGCGTCCTCCGGACCACGTTCGCGGGGGGGCGGTTCCTGGTGGAAGTCGCGCTCGCCGCGGGGGCGGACGGGGCGGGAACCGTCCGCGTGGCGTCCGAAGCCCCGGGAGTCGAGGGGGCCGAGGTCCGGGTCTCCCTGGCCGAACCCCCGCACCTACTCCCTCCGGAGGGGGCGTGACCGGGTCCGGCGTGTTCCGGCTCGCCTCGGGCGCCGCGATCGTCGGCCTGCTCGGGTGGCTCCTCCTCTCCTCCCCCGTGCCGACGCCGACCGGGGCAACGCCCTGGGCCGGCCCGGCCTCCTGCGAGGGTTGCCACGCTGACGTGGCCGCCGAGTGGCGGCAGTCGGGCCACGCGATCGCGTGGACCTCCCCGGCGCTTCGGGCGGAGTCCCTCCGGTTCGGGGGGCTCGCCGACTGCGTCGCGTGCCACGCGCCCGACCTCGTGCTCGCCTCGGAGAGCGGGAAGCCGCCGGCTGCGCGCTCGTCGGGACGCGAGCACGGCGTCGACTGTCTCTCCTGCCATGGCAGGCCCGGCGGGGAGGCCGGCGTGGCCGCCGCGCGGGACCTCGCGGCCTCCCCGTGCGGCGCCGCGTCCGAGCCGCGCCTCTCGGCGCCCTCCACCTGCGGGTCCTGCCATCGCGCCACCCACGAGGACTGGCGCGCCGCGCCCGCCGACCGGCGGGGCGAGGGCTGCGTCTCCTGCCACATGCCGGAGGTCGCCCGCGCGGGGGGGCGGAAGGGCCGCCACCACGGCCGGCGCCCGAGCCGGGAGATCGAGACCCTCCGCGGCGCGGTCCGGCTCGCCGCGGTCGTCCGGGGAGGGACGTTCGAGGTCGCGATCGAGAACCTCACGGCCCACAACGTGCCGGGGGAGCGCCACTTCAGGCTCCTCTACGTCGAGTGCGAGGTCCGCGACGCGACGGGCGCCGTCACCTACCGCGACCGGAGGAGCGTGAAGGGCGTGACGCCGTTCCGGGGGGAGCGGCGCGAGGACCCGATCGCCGCCGGGGAGACCGTGCGTTACGCGTGGCGGCTCGAGGAGAAGAGCGGCGTCGCCGAGGCGCGGCTCCTCTACAAGCTCTTCCCGCACCACCTCGACGCGGACGCGGTCCTGATCGCCGAGGGGAGGGCCGGGTTCTGAGCCCGCGCGCGCGGAAGGGCCTCCGGCTTCTGGTCGCCGTCGCCGTCGCGGGCGGGGCGGTCGCGGGCGTGCTCGTCGGGGGGGCCCCGGGGCCGTCGGGGCCGCCCCGGGGTTTCCTCGAGGACTGGCCCGAGGGGATGGACCCCGCGACCTGCAGGGCCTGCCACGCCGCCGTCGTGGCGGACTGGGAGGCGGACTTCCACTCGAAGGCACGGACCGACCCCGAGATGGACAACATGGTCCTGAACAAGGGCTTCGTCCAGACCGACTGCAACTCGTGTCACGCCCCGCGGCCGGTCTTCGAGCGCGGGCTCGCCGTGACCCCGGCGCGCCGCGAGCTTCACCCCGAGCGGGGGGTGGACTGCGTCTCCTGCCATGCGACGGCGGAGGGGATGGCCTCCGCGAAGCCCGGAGCCGACAGGATGACCCTCCCGAACGGGAGCCGCCCTCCCTGCCGGCCCGTCTACAGGCCGGGCCTCGGGATCCCCGAGCACTGCGGGAGCTGCCACAACCAGCACGGGACCGTGGACCAGTGGCGGCAGACGTCCTACGCGGAGCCGGGCGAGGCGTACCGGACCTGCCAGGCGTGCCACATGCCGGCCCGCTCCCACAGGATGGTCGGCGCGCACGACCTGCCGCTCCTCCGGTCCGGGGCGAAGCTCTCTCTCGCCGCCGCGGGCGCGGAGGCGGTGGTCTCGGTGGATACCCGCGCGACGGCCCACAACTTCCCGACCGACTACCGGACCCGCTTCGGGCTCCTGCGGGTCGAGGCTCTCGGCGGGGACGGCGTCGCGACGGGGCTGCTGCTCGAGAGGAAGTTCCGGCAGCCCTTCCGCCACGAGCCGGGCGGGAGCGACGCGTCGGGGAACACGCAGGTGAAGGGCGACACGGTCCACGAGTGGCGGGTGCCGCTCCCGGCGGACGGCGGGAAGCTCCGAGCCCGGCTCTTCTACTCGCTGCGTCCCTACAACGACGCGCCGCCCGGCGAATTCACGACGGACGAGCTGGATCCGACGAAGATGCTCCTTCTGCACGAGGCGACAGGACCGTGAGACAGTCCGCGGTCCGTCTCCCTCGCCGCGTCGGTCCCGTCCCCGTGCTCGTGCTCGTCCTCGTGCTCGTGCTCGGCATCGCCCGTTGTCGCCCGGCTGCGACCCCTCCGCCTCTTCCGCCCCTGCCGCAAGCCGCGGGCTCGCCCCGGGCGGAACTCCGGAAGGCGCTCGATGGGGACGCGTCCGAGGAGAACCCGGGCATCTCCAAGAAGCCCGAGTCCGACCCCTACGACGTGCTCATCGCCCGCCTCGGCGGCCTCGGGGCCGAGGGGTGGACGGCCGAGCGCGCGGCCGCCGACGCGCTCCGGGCCGACGCGAAAGCCTCCCGCCGCCTCGCGGCCGCGCTCTCCGGGAAGGGCCCCGCGCTGCGTCGCGCCGTCGCCGCCCAGATCCTCGGGGAGATGCGCGAGCGCCGGGCGATCCCCGTCCTCGAGGACCGGGTCCTCGACCTCTCCGAGGACCCGCGCGTCGTCGAGGCGTGCGCCGAGGCCCTCGCCGCGATCGGGGAACGCGCGGCGCTCCCCGCCCTCACGGCGGCCCTCTACGAGCTCCGGCCCGACACCGTCGAGAACCAGGGCGTCCGCGTGGCCCTCGCGGCCGCCGAGGCGGCCCTCGGCTCGCGCGACGGGGTGGGCGAGCTCGTCTCGATCCTCCTCGAGTTCCGGGCCGGCAGCCCGAACCGCCCGAAGGTCTTCACCTGCGAGCGCGCTTCCCGGGCGCTGGTCGCCGCGGCCGGCCCTCCGACAGGCTCAGGGCAGGGCCGGGACGTCGGGCGGGCGGACCCCTTCTCGCACCCGCAGATCCTCGAGGCCGCCGGGAAGAGTTGGGGCGCCTGGTGGGACGAGAACCGGAGGACGTGGACCCCGCACTCCCCGCGCGTCGTCTCGCCCGAGCTGCTCCCCGAGGCGGTCCGGCCCCATTGGGACGCCCTCGAGGGCTCGAGCTTCTACTTCGGCCGCCGCGCGCGACGCGTCCTCGTGGCTCTCGGGCCGGACGGTCTGCCCTGGCTCCTCCACGCCCTGCGCGACGCGGCCTCGACGGGCCGGCGCTCGGAGGCCGCCTCTGCGCTCGGCGATCTCGCCGACCGGGCGGCCGTCCCGCACCTCGCGTGGGCGCTGGCGCACGACCCCGCGGGAGTCGTCCGCCGCGAGGCGGCGAAGTCGCTCGGCGCCCTGGGCGGTCCCGAGGCCCGCGCGGCGCTCGAAAGGGCCGCCTCGGACCCCGACCCGGAGGTCCGCGAGGCGGCGAGAGCCGCGCCGGGCGGCTAGCGCACCTCCCCGAGCCGCGCCTCGCAGGAGTCGAGCGCGCGGCGGGCGTCGGGCGCGGCGGGGTGGCCGGGAGAGATCCGCAGGAACGCCGCCAGGTGCTCCGCCGCCGCGCGCCAGTCTCGTGCTTCGAACCGCGCGAGGCCGAGGTTCAGGTTCCCCTCCGGGTGCTCCGGGTGGGCCTCCAGGAGCGCCCGCCAGTCTTCCTCGGCCCCCGCGGGGTTTCCGAGCGCCTTCCGGGCGATGGCGCGCGTGTTCCGAGCCCCGGCATGGTCGGGCCGGAGCCGGAGGGCGACCTCGCAGTCCGTGAGCGCCCCCGCGGGGTCGCCGGAGGCGGAACGTGAGATCGCGCGGCACGCCCAGGGGTCGGGATCGTCCGGGCGGAGCCCGAGGAGGGCGGTGAAGTCCTCGGCCGCCCCCGCGTGGTCCCCCGAGAGGTCGCGCGCCACCCCGCGGGCGTGGAGGGCGGAGGCGTTGCCGGGCTCGATCCGGAGCGCCTCGGAGCCGTCGGCGATGGCGCCCGGGAAGTCGCCCAGATCCCGGCGTGCGATCGCCCGGTTGATGAGCGCCGCGGCGAAGTCGGGCTTGAGCCGGAGCGCGGCGGTGAGGTCCTCGAGCGCACGGGCGGGGTCCCCGAGGGTCAGGCGGACCCCGGCCCGGTTCATGAGGGCGGCCGGGAACTCCGGTTCGAGGCGCAGCGCCAACTCGAAGTCCTCGAGCGCCCCCTCCGGGTCCCCCGTCTCGAGCCTCACGACGCCTTTCTCGCAGTGGGCCCAGGCGAAGGGCGGCCCCGTGCGCACGGCCGCGGCGTACTCCCGGATCGCCGCGGCCCGGTCCCCCTCGGGAGCGGCCGATTCGACGTGGGCGCGCACGAGGGCGGCCTCCCAGCCCTCGAGGTCCCTCAGCGCCTCCCGTGCCGCCTTCCAATCCCGGCGCGAGGCGGCGAGCGCCCCGCGGGCGAGGGCGCCGACTCGGCCCGCGCCCGCCGCGGCGGCGGCGAGGTCGGGCTGGGCCTCCGCGAGCGCCATCGTCCCCTTCTCGAGGCGGAACATCGTTGCGAGCCCCCGGTAGAGCCTCGCCGCCTCCCGCTCGGGGGGACCCTCCGGGATCCGGCCCCACTCCTCGCGCGCCTCCATGACGCGCCCGTCGGCCCACAGGAGGAGCCCGCGCTCGAGTCGCCAGTCGTTCCTCTCGGGATCCGCCGCGATGGCCTCCGCCAGGAGCCGCGCCGCCCCCGCCGCGTCCGTGAACCGGAGCGCGGAGGCCCTTCGCGCGACGGCGGCCGCCGGGGACTCGGCCGGGTCCGGCGGCGACACGGGCGGCCGGTCCCTCGACCCGAGGGCGACCGCGAGGAGACCGATCGCCCCGCCCCCCGCGAGCCCCGCCGTCGCCACGAGCACGCGAGCCTTCGTGACCCCGGCCCGGCGGCCCTTCCGGGGGGAGGCCCGACCCTCCAGGACCCGCGACAGCTCCTCCCGGAGGGCGGCGCCGTCCGGGAGACGCCAGGCCGGGTCTTTCGCCAGACACGCGCGGATCACGTGGTCCACCGCGAGCGGGACCTCGAACCGCGTCTCGCGGACCGACGGCGGCTCCGAGAGGACGACGCGCCCGATCACGATGGCGGGCGACTCGCCGTCGAACGCGGGGCGGCCGACGAGCATCTCGTAGAGGACGCACCCGAGGCCCCAGACGTCGGTGGCCGGCGTGAGGGACGACACCTCGCCTCGCGCCTGCTCGGGACTCATGTACTGCGGCGTGCCGACGGCGATCCCGGAGGTGGTGAGGCGGGAGCCGGTCGCGACCAGGCGGGCGAGGCCGAAGTCGGTAAGGAACACGCTTCGCGTGTTCCTCGTGGCGCGACTAGCAACATCCTCGTCGTCCCACTTGTGGCCGACGAGGATGTTGCTCGGCTTCACGTCCCGGTGCAGGATCCCCTTCCCGTGGGCGTGGGCGAGCGCCCCCGCGATCTCGTGGGCGATCCCGACCGCCTCGTGCCACGGGAGCACTCC
>JAKEIC010000316.1 GCA_022614695.1 Planctomycetales bacterium
AGGTGCGACGGCGGATGGGGGACCCCCGCGGGGCCGTGGAGGACGCGAGCCGGGCCGTCGCCCTCGACCCCACTCACGTGTCCGCCCGTCTGAACCGGGGCCTCGCCCGCGCGCAGACCGGGGACCTCGCCGGCGCGGAGGAGGACCTGACCGAGGCGCTCCGGCTCGCCCCCGCCCGGGTCGAGGCGCTGGCCGAGCGGGGACGTGTCCGCATGGAGCGCGGGGACCGGGCCGGGGCCCGCCGGGACTACGACGAGGTGCTGCGGAGGCAGCCGGACCACCCGGAGACCCTGCACAACCGGGGGAGGCTCCGGGAGGGCGAGGGGGACCTCGCCGGCTCCCTCGAGGACTACGACGCGGCCCTGCGCGCGCGCCCGGGACTCGTCGAGTCTCTCATCCAGAGGGGGCTCGTCCGGGGGCGGCTCGGGGACCGGAGGGCGGCGATCGCGGACTGGACGGAGGCGCTGCGGCTGCGGCCCGACTGCCTCGAGGCGCTGGTGAACCGCGGGAGCGCGCGCGAGGTGCTCGGGGACTTCGAAGGAGCCCTCCTCGACCAGTCGGAGGCTCTCCGCATCCGGCCGGGGCTCGCCCACGCGCTCGTGAACCGCGGCTGGACCTACCACCGCGCGGGCGACGAGCGTCGGGCGGCCGAGGACCTGCGGGCCGCGATCCAGTCGGATCCCTCGATCCCGGAGAGCTACGCGGACCTCGCGATCGTCCTCGAGGCGCTCGGGGACCCGGCCGGCTCCGCGGCCGCGGACCGCGAGTTCCTGCGGATCGCCCCGACCCACGCCTGGGCCGCCGCCGCCCGCGAGCGGCTGGCGCGGAGCGAAGCGAGGGCGGCGGGCGGCCGCTAGCCCTTCGCCGCCGCGAGCGCCCGACGGAAGATCCGGAGGCCGTCCCCCTCGGCCTTGGGGCCCTCGCGGGTCCAGCGCGGGTGCTGGAGCGGGTCGGCGTGGCGCTCCGGGTGCGGCATGAGGCCGAGGACCCGGCCCGTCGGATCGGTGAGGCCCGCGATCCCCTCCTCGGAGCCGTTCGGGTTCCCCGGGTAGCCGGTCGGCCGGCCGCTCGCGTCCACGTAGCGGAAGGCCACCTGGCCCGCGGCGGCGAGGGCGGCGGCGGCCCCCGGGGCGCGTCCGAAGAGGCGCCCCTCGGCGTGCGCGACCGGGAGCGTGATCCGCTCCCCCTCCTCGAGGAGCGGGGAGCGCGTGCGGCCGGCCTCGAGCCACACCCAGCGGTCCTCGAACCGCCCCGAGGCGTTGAGGGTGAGCGTCACCGGACCCTCCCGGGCGCCCCCGACGGGGCCCGGGAGCAGCCCGGCCCGCAGGATCACCTGGAACCCGTTGCAGATCCCGAGGATCACCCCGCCGCGGGCGACCAGCCCCGCCAGCTCCTCGCCGCAGCGGTGCCGGAGCTGGTTCCCGAAGATGCGGCCCGCGGCGACGTCGTCCCCGTAGGAGAACCCCCCCGGGACGACCAGCACGCCGAACTCCCGCGCGAGGCGGGGGTTCTCAAGCAGCCGGTTCACGTGGACGGTGACCGGGAGCCCGCCGGCCCGCTCCACCGCGGCCGCGGTCTCCCGGTCGCAGTTCGTCCCGGCCGCGCGGAGGATGCAGACGGGGACGGTCACGGTGTCTTCTCCCCCATCACCCGGTAGAGCGGCTCGCGGAAGGCGCGCCGCAGTTCGTCCACCGGCAGGTCGGCGGCGGTCGCGCCCGAGAGGCCCCGGACGACCAGCCGCGGGGAGGCCTCGACCGCGCCGATCCTCGCGGCGGGAGCCCCCGCCTCCTCGCAGAGGCGCTCGAAAGCCGCGGCGTCCCCCGGGGGCACCTCGCAGAGGAGCCGCGAGGCCGACTCCGAGAAGAGGAGGGCCGCGTCGGTGGGGCTCCAGGCCGCGTCGGCCGCCGCGCGGGGGAGAGCCGCGAGCGAGACCGTCGCGCCGAGGTCCCCTCCCAGGCACATCTCGGCGAGCGCCACTCCGAGCCCCCCCTCGCTCGGGTCGTGCGCCGCCCGCACGAGGCCCCGCGCCGTCGCCGACGAGACGGCGGAGAGCGCGCGGCGGCCGCGCTCCGGGTCGGGACGCGGGACGTTCGCCCCGGTCTCCCCCCGCCGCGCGCGGAAGAGCGAGCCCCCCAACTCGTCCCGCGTGACCCCCACGAGGTAGAGGGCGTCCCCCGGGCGCTTCAGGTCGGAAGTCACGAGCCGGCGCACGTCGGGGACGACCGCGAGCGCCGTGACGAGGAGGGTCCCCGGGACCGACAGACGGCGGCCGTCGGGCGCGACGTAGGTGTTGTGGAGGCTGTCCTTGCCGGAGACGAACGGAGCCCCGTAGGCGAGCGCCGCGTCGCGACAGCCGAGGCACGCGCGCGCGAGCCCCCCGAGGACCTCCGGGTCGTCCGTGTCGCCCCAGACGAAGTTGTCGAGGAGGGCCACCGTCGCGAGGTCGGCGCCCATCGCGGCGAGGTTCCTCAAGGCCTCGTCCACGGCCCCGACGGCCATGGCGTGGGGGTCCAGCTCCCCGTGGCGCGGGTTCCCCCCGTGCGCGAGGGCGATCCCCCGGAAGGAGCGCGGGTCCGGCCGGACCATGCACCCGTCGCCCGGTCCCTCGGCGCGCGCGCCGACGAACGGCTTCCCGACCGTCCCCCCCTGCACCTCGTGGTCGTACTGGCGCACGATCCACTCGCGCGAGCAGACGTTCCAGTCGGAGAGCATCGCGAGGATCTCGGCGCCGGCGTCGGCAGCGGGCCCGGCCCTGGGCTCGGCCGCGGGCGGGGGCGACCACCGCGCCTCGCGCGGGGCGCGCGGGAGCCCATGGTGGAGGAACTCCATCGGGAGGTCGGCGACGGGTCTCCCGTGCCAGAGGACCCGGAGACGCCGGTCCGACGTGAACCGGCCGATCGCGGTCGCCTCGACCTCCTCCTCGGCGAGAGCCCGGAGCGCCTCCTCGAGCCGGTCGGGAGGGACGGCGAGGACCATCCGCTCCTGCGCCTCCGAGACCCAGACCTCGGCGGGGGAGAGGCCCTCGTACTTCTGCGGCACCTGCGACAGCTCCACCTCGGCCCCCGTCCCCTCGCCCATCTCGCCCACCGCCGACGAGAGGCCCCCGGCGCCGCAGTCGGTGATCGCCCGGAGCGCCCCGAGGTCGCGGACCCGCAGCACCCCCTCGACGAGCCTCTTCTCCTCGATCGCGTTCCCGATCTGGACCGCGGTCGCGGAGATCCGCTCCGAATCGGCCGAGAGCGCCTCCGAGGAGAACGTCGCGCCGTGGATCCCGTCCCGTCCCGTGCGGCCTCCCGCGAGGACGATCCGGTCCCCCGGCCGGACCTCCTTCCCCACGGCCGAGACCGGGAGCACGCCGACGCAGCCCGCGAAGACGAGCGGCGACCCGAGGTAGCCCGGATGCACGAGGAGGCCCCCCGCGGCGGTCGGGATCCCCATCCGGTTCCCGTAGTCGCGGACGCCGG
>JAKEIC010000317.1 GCA_022614695.1 Planctomycetales bacterium
AGAGGCGGGAGAGGCCCGGCAAGCAGCCCTCTCGCCCGCTGGACGTCCGGCCGTTCCTCCTCGACGTCTCGGTCGAGGGGGGCCGCCTCGGGCTCGCGCTCCGCGCCGGGAACGAAGGCACCGCGCGCCCCGAGGAGGTCCTCGCCGCGCTCGGGATCGCGAGGGAGCAGGCGCTCGCGGCGGAGATCGTGAGGACGGAGGTGGTCCTCGCCGACGAGGCGTGACAATCCGCCGGCCGATGCTATACTCCGCCCCCCCATGGCGGCCGCCGCACCCAAGACGCCCAGGACCTACGCCGTCTTCGAGGACCGCGGGCACCGGCACCGGGTCGCGGCGGGGGACCGCCTGCTGCTCGCCCATCTCCCCGGCGCCTCGGGGAGCGAGGTCCGCTTCGAGAAGGTGCTCCTGCTCGGCGGCGGGAAGGCCGGGGCGGTCCCGAGGGTCGGTAAGCCCACGGTGGCGGGCGCCTCCGTCCTCGGCGTGATCGAGGGCGAGGTGAAGGGCGAGAAGCTCAAGATCTACAAGTGGCGCCGCCGCGAGAACTACCACCGCCGCATCGGCCACCGCCAGAAGTACACCCAGGTCCGGATCGCGAAGATCCTCCAGTAATCCTCCCGCGCCACGCACTCGGATGCGCGCGGGAGGATTACGAGTGGTACGAACCATTGCATGCCCGCGTCACAAGGTGTTGCGTGGCCCCACCCTAGTGCGGCCGCGTCCCCTCTTGCCTTGCGGCCGCACTCCGCCTAAGATTCGCGCTCTCCAGGGGTTCGCGCGCGGCGCGTCGGCCCGGGTTCCCGCCCGCTGGCCGGGCACGCCGTGTGTGGCGGGGGACTCGGAGAGCCCGACTCCGTTCGGGCACGCAGGGGCACCGGAGGCACCGGAGATGGCGCACAAGAAGGGACAGGGCTCGAGCCGGAACGGCCGGGACAGCGAGAGCCAGCGGCTCGGGGTCAAGCACTACGCGGGGGAGCTGGTGAGGGCGGGGAACATCCTTGTCCGCCAGCACGGCGCCCGCTGGAAGGCCGGGTGGAACGTCGGGATCGGACGGGACTGGACACTCTTCGCCCTCGTGGACGGGACCGTCCGCGCGGAGCCGGGGGGGCGGTTCGCGGTGGTCCCGATCCAGAAGGCGCCGGCGAAGGGTTGAGGGGAGGTTGGAGATGACGCGACGCATCCACGGGTTCCTCGGGGGATTCCTCTGGGCGGCGGCCCTCGCCGCCGCGGGGTGCGGGAAGACCGAGTTCGGGACGTCGCCGGCCGGCCCGACGGGCCCCGGCCCGACGCCCGGCGACACGACCCCTCCGGCCGAGGTGACGAACCTCACGGCCACCCCGGGCAACACGCAGGTCATCCTCGCCTGGACCCCCAGCATCAGCCCCGACATCGCGAGCTACGTCGTGACCGTAACGCCCACCGCCCCGGCCGGCCCCTCGATGACCCCGATCTCGGTGACCCCCGGCTCGGCGACGGGCCTCACGGTGACCGGCCTCACGAACGGGACCACGTACACGTTCCTCGTCCAGGGCGTGGATACGTCGGCGAACACCTCCGTCGGCGTCTCCGTCTCGGCGACCCCGACGACCGTCCTCGACACGACCCCCCCGAGCGCGGTGACGAACCTCCAGGCGGCGCCCGGCGGCGGTCAGGTGACGCTCACCTGGGGCGCCGCGACGGACAACGTGGGGGTCACGAACTACACGGTCGCGACGCGCGACCTCGTGAACTTGGTGAACCTCGCGACCGTGAACGTCTCCCCGACCGTGGTCCCGCTCGGGACGACGATCACCGGCCTCACGAACGGGATCGCCTACCGGTTCACCGTCCGCGCCCAGGACGCGGCGGGGAACACCGGCCCGCCCACGTCCGTGGACGCGACCCCGGGCGTTCCGACGACGACGGTCGCCTACTCCTCGCCGGGCGGCGCCTACCGGAACGCGGCCCCGCCCTCGGTCACGCTCTCGGGTCTCGTGAACGGGAACCCCTCGGCGGGGGGCGTGATCTTCTACACGCTCGACGGCTCGAACCCGATCGTGACGAACGCCTCCACGACGACGGACGGCTTCACGGCGGTGACGGCGGGCCGCACGACCCTCGTCCAGAATAACGGCGGCGGATTCGTCGCGATCCCTCTCGCCTCGACGCTCGTCACGACGCAGTTCGGCCCCACGACAGCGGGAGCGGGCTCGACCACGACCGTCTTCAACGGCACGTTCCCGACCGACGGGACGATCCAGTCGTCCGACGTCGTCGAGATCACCGTTTCCGGGGGCGGCCCCGCGGTGGGCGAGACGCAGACCGTCATCAACAACGGCGTGTCGGCCACCTCGATCACCGTCGGCGCGGCCTTCAGCGCCGCCCCGACGGCGACGACCCAGTACCGGGTCCGCCGCACCAACCGTTTCGTGATCATCAAGGCCTTCTACGACCCCGGGGGCACGATCGGCGCGACCCCGCCCGGCTCGATCGCGACGAGCAACCAGGCGGGCGTCACCCAGACGGTGAAGTACATCTTCTTCCCGAACGTGGCCAACACGTTCGTCCCCTACGGCGGGATGATCCAGCCCCGGCAGTACCACTCGGCGACCCTCATGAACAACGGGTCGGTGGCGGTGTTCGGGGGCGAGCTCGGATCGGGGAGCAGCCCCCCGACCCCGAACATCGAGGAGTTCTTCGACCGGGCGACGGAGTTCTTCTTCCGGGGGACGGCGCCCCCGTTCCCGGCGGCGGCCACGAACGGGAGGCAGAACCACTCGGCGGTGCTACTCGACGACACCACGGGCGCGGTGCTCCTCATCGGGGGGCAGCGCGTGAACTCCACGGGCAGCATCAACACGGACTTCCTCACGGGGGCGTCCGCAGCCGAGAGATACAACCCTGTCGGGAACAGCCTCACCAGCGTGGGGACTGGCCTCAACGGCCGCTTCCTCGCGACGGCCAACGTCCTCACCGCGCGGATCGGCGGCACGAGCCCGAACCGGGTCCTGGTCTCCGGGGGAGTCGGCACCGCGGCGCTGGTTCCGGCCACCTTTACGGCCAACTCGACCTCGGGTGCGAGCGTCGTGGACCACTCGGTGTCCACCACCTATCTGCAGCCGGGCGACATTCTCGAGGTAACGACGGGGAGCGCCGCGGGCGAGACCGCCGTGGTCGTCTCGGTGCTGATCCCCCCGATTACCGCCTTGCAGAGCGTGGCCGTGGCGCCGTCCTTCAGCGTGGCGGTGGCCGGGGCGACGATCCGGGCCCTCCGGAACGTCCAGCAGGCCGACGCCCAGCTTTTCGATCCCACCGGGAGTGCCTGGGTGGACGTCCCTGACTTCTCGCCGGCCGGCACCACCGTAACGACTGGGGCTGCCCTCCCCGACCGCCGCTGGGCCCATGCCTCGGTCCTCCTCCAGAACGGCCTCGTCCTGCTCACGGGCGGCCACCTCGAGCAGAACCCCAGCTCGCTCAACGACATCGAGAGGACGATGCTCGTTTACGACCCCTCGATCGGGGCGGACGGGCAGTTCCGGTACGCGGACGCGTCCAACGGCAGCCCCTTCCGCCAGAACGCCGCGCGGCTCCGGACGGCGAAGTTCTTCCACACGGCCACCCTCCTCGCGGATGGGAAGGTCCTGGTCGCCGGCGGGATGACGGACGGGACGGGCTTCTTCACCACGACGGGGTTCACGAACACGCAGATCCAGTCTACGACCGACATATTTGACCCCTCGAACGAGACCACGACCACGTCCGGGAACCTCGTGAAGGCCCGCGCCTTCCACACCGCGACGACCCTGAAGAACGGGAAGGTCCTCCTGACGGGCGGGGCGATCCAGACGACGACGGGAGGGGGGATCGTCATCACGCCGGACGCCGAACTGTTCGACCCCGCGACACGGACCTCGTCCGCCACGGGCTCGATGCTCACGCCGCGCTCGGGCCACGTGGCGACACTCCTCCCGGACGGCCGGGTGCTGATCACCGGCGGCACCGGGGCCCCGCTCCCCGAGATCTACGACCCGATCCTCGGGGTCTTCGTGGCCACGGCGGGCACCGCGACGGCGAACCGCGACATCGGGGGCGCCATGACGATCCTGAACAACGGGAAGCTGCTCGTGACCGGCGGCGAGGCCTCGAACTTCATCCCGGCGGGCGGGCAGTCGTTCGGCCCCGGGAGGATCACGAACCTGGGGGAGGTCTACGACCCCGACATCTCGCAGTTCAAGCTCTCCGTGAACGCCATGGGCTTCACCCGTCGCTTCCACGGGAGCACGCTCCTCGACGACGGGCGCGTCCTGATCACCGGCGGCGAGGGGACGGCGGCCACGGCCCCCACGGCGACGCCCGGGCCCCTCGCCACCGTCGAGGTCTACAACCCGGCGACGGACTCCTTCGCGGCGACGAACGCGATGTCAGGGGGGCGCGTCGGGCATACCGCGACCCGGCTCCGCACCGAGAGGATCTACAACGTCGGCACCGCCACCTTCAACGGGACGACCACGATCACCGGGACCGGCACACTGTGGACGACGGACGGCGTGGCGGCGGGCGACAGGATCCGCCTGAACACCGACGGGAACTACTTCGAGATCGCGGCGGTCGCGAGCAACACCTCCCTCACGGTCCGGGGGCCCCTGCCGAACGGCCCGATCCCAGGGACCGTCCCCACGCCCATCACGGGGGCCTACACGATCCGCTCGGAGCAACCCACCACGATCGGGACCGCCACGTTCCCCGCGCCGGGGCTCTTCATCGTGACGGGCACCGGCACTGCCTGGACCCGTACCGTCCGGATCGGGGACTTGATCCGGCCGACGGTCGCCGGGTCGCCGCCGACCACGTTCACGGTCGCGGCGGTGAACTCGGACACGCAGATCACGCTCGCCTCGGCCTACACCGGCGTCGCCGGGACCGGCGCCTACGCCGTCGCCCCGCCGAGCCGGGTGCTCGTCGTGGGCGGGGGCCCCTCGGGGAGCCCCCTCAACACGGGCGAGTTCTGGGACCCGCTCACGGGGAACTTCACCGCGGTCGGGAACACCATGTCCCAGGGCCGGTTCGGCCACTCCGCCACGGTCCTCGCGAACGGCTTCGTCGTGATCGTGGGCGGCAACTCCAACTTCGACCGGACCGCGGAGATCTACGACCCGGCGATGAACCGGTTCCGCCAGATCTCGCTCCCCGTGGTCGGGACCGCGGTCACCGTCGCCGCCCGCAACAACCACAAGACGGTCCTCATGTCGAACGGCAACGTCTTCATCTGCGGCGGAGAGGTGGCCCAGAACGTCTGCGAGGTGTTCGTCGCCGACTCCGACGGGAACCCCAACGCCGACGCCGACGGGGACGGGATCGGGGGCGTGGACCTGACATCGGGGAGCTTCGTCCAGGTCACGGCCACCATGGCCTCCGGCCGCGTGAACCACGCCATCGTCCGCATCCCGGGCGCGACGGAGAGGGTTCTGATCGTCGGCGGGAAGAGCGGAGCTGCGAACACGGGCGAGATCTTCACCTACAACTCGGCCACGCCCGCCTCGAGCACGTTCGGGGGGGCCCTGACCCTCGGCCGCACCGGGATCGAGTTCCCGATGGCGGAGCTGCTGGCCAGCGCGAGCGGGGCCGTCGTCAACGGGAACGTCTTCATCCTCGACGGCCACACGGCTCAGGTGTTCTTCTCCCAGTAATCGCGCGCGAGCGCGATTACTATGCTGTTCCGCGACGAGGCCGTCATCTTCGTGAAGGGGGGGGACGGCGGCGGAGGCACCGTCTCCTTCTACCGCGAGGCGAACAATCCCTGGGGCGGGCCCGACGGGGGGGACGGCGGCAAGGGCGGCGACGTCTGGCTCGTCGCCTCCCACCACCTCTCGACCCTCGGGGAGCTGGGCGGGAAGGTCCACTTCCGCGCCGGGTCCGGCGAGCCCGGCCGATCCAAGAAGTGCGCGGGGAAGGACGCCGAGGACCTCGTCCTCGAGGTGCCGGTCGGGACCCAGGTCCACGAGCGGGACTCGGCGCTGCTCCTGCGCGACCTGGCCGCGGACGGGGACCGGGTGCTCGTGGCGGCGGGGGGGAAGGGGGGGCTCGGGAACCCCCACTTCGCGCGAGCGACCCACCGGACCCCCCGCGAGGCGACCCCCGGCGAGAGGGGCGAGACGCGCTGGCTGCGGCTGGAGCTGAAGCTCCTCGCCGACGTGGGGCTCCTCGGGCTCCCGAACGCCGGGAAGTCCACGCTCCTCTCCCGCCTCTCGTCGGCCCACCCCAAGGTCGCCGACTACCCCTTCACGACGCTCGAGCCCGTGCTCGGCGTGGTCCCGCTCCCCGACTACCGGCGATTCGTGATCGCGGACCTGCCGGGCCTGATCGAGGGCGCCCACAAGGGCGTCGGTCTCGGCGACCGGTTCCTGAAGCACGTCGAGCGGACGCGGGTCCTCCTCCACCTCGTGGACGCGGCGCCGCCCGAGGGGACCCCGCGCCCCGTCGCCGCCTACCGGATCGTCCGCAAGGAGCTCGCCGCCTACAGCGCGGAGCTGGCCGGGAGGCCCGAGGTCGTGGCGGCGACCAAGATGGACATCCCGGAGGCGAAGCGAGGGCTCCAGCAGCTCCGCCGCGCCCTCGGCCGCGACCGTCCCGTCATCGCGGTCTCGGCGGTGACGGGGGCGGGGCTCGCGGACCTGGTCGCCGAGCTGCTCCGGCACCTCCCGGCGCGGACGGCTTGATCGGGCGCCGCGCCGCCCCTTACGATCTCCCCGATGCCCGTGCCGGCTCCCGCCAGATCCGCGTCCGCGACGCCCCCGGCCATCGCGGCGATCTTCCGGGAGATGGTGGAGAAGCGCGCCTCCGACCTCTTCGTGAAGGCGGGCTCCTGCCCGTCGCTCCGGGTGGACGGCAAGGTCGTGCCCGTCTCGAAGGAGACCACCTCGGACGCCTTCGTGAAGGAGCTGTACGCCACGATCACGGCCGGCCGCGCGCGGCCCCCCGAGGACGACATGGAGTTCGACCTCGCCGTCGAGTTCTCGGGGATCGGCCGCTTCCGCTGTAACGTCTTCCAGCAGCAGGGGCACACCGCCTTCGCCTTCCGCCACATCCAGGCGCGGATCCCCACGCTCGAGGACCTGAACCTGCCCTCCCGCCAGCTCCAGAAGCTCGCGGCCATGAAGCGCGGCCTCATCCTCGTGACCGGGGTCGCTGGCTCGGGCAAGTCCACGACCATCGCGGCGATGCTCGAGTACGTGAACCAGACCCGCAACACCCACATCGTGACGATCGAGGACCCGATCGAGTTCATGTTCGACGACAAGCAGAGCCTCGTCACCCAGCGGGAGATCGGCCTCGACACGGCCTCGTTCATCGACGCCTTGAAGTACGTCGTCCGCCAGAGCCCCGACGTGATCCTGATCGGCGAGATGCGCGACAAGGACACGATGGAGGCCGCCATCTCGGCGGCCGAGACCGGGCACCTCGTCTTCTCGACCCTCCACACGGTGAACGCGATCCAGACCGTCGAGCGGATCATCACGTTCTTCCCGCCCCACCAGCACAACCTCCTGCGGCTCCAGCTCTCGATGGTGCTCCAGGGCGTGATCAGCCAGAGGCTCCTCCCGAAGCACGATGGCCGGGGCCGGGTGCCCGCCTGCGAGCTGATGGTCTCGAGCCCGACCATCCGCGAGATCCTCGAGCAGGGGCGGACGAAGGAGCTGTACCGCGCCATCCAGGAGGGCTCGGAGTACTACGGCACGCAGACCTTCAACATGTCGCTGCGGGCGCTGTACCAGAGCGGCATCATCAGTCTCGAGGAGGCGATGGCGGCGGCCGACAACCCGGACGAGCTGAAGCTCGAGATCCGCGGGATCCAGAAGGGGACGAAGGCGGCGGACCTCGGATGAGGACCGAGGGCCAAACTCCGGGTCCGGATCGGGCGTTTAACGGCCAGGGAGGGGCAGCCGCTTGACCATCCACAAGTACCGCCTGTTCATATTCCTCGCGAACGTGGGCACGGTCGTGGGGATCGTGGGCATGGGCGGGCTGCTCTTCGTGAAGGCGGTGCTCGGGGGCGCCCCCGCCGTGCGGCCGATCCCGATCCCGCGGGAGAAGGTGAAGACCCGGCAGGACGAGAGGCCCGTCTTCGACAAGTACGCGGCCGCGTGGAACCTCCCGATCACGCCGGCCGACCACCGGCCGAAGCCGGCCGCGCCCATTGATGTGACGCCCAAGGCCGGGGAGAGCCTCGAGAAGGTGATGGCCGAGCTGCGCCAGGCCTTCAATCTTCTCGGCACGATGCCCATGCCCAACTCCCCGCTCGGGAGCCTCGCCATCCTCGAGGTCCTCCGCGGCAAGTCGTCCCGCGTCGTGAAGATCGGCGAGACCGTGGAGGGGTTCCGCGTGGTCAAGATCTCAGACGTCGAGGTGCTCTTCGACGTGCGGGGGCTGGAGGCGCCGCTCAAGTTCTCCGCGCGCGGACCGAACTCGCTCGACCCGGCGAACGCGCGAGGGGGAGGGCGCGACGCCGCGAAGCGCGGGCTCGGCGGCGACGAGGTCCTGGGCCCGAGCGGCGACCAGCCCTTCGTGGCCCGGGCGAAGGCCGTCTCCGAGACGGTCTGGGAGGTGACGGCCGAGGAGAGGCAGTTCGTCCTGGAGCACGCGTACGAGTTGTCCCGCGAGGTGAAGCTCGTCCCCGCGGTGGACAAGAAGTCGGGGAAGATCGAGGGGCTCCAGATCCAGGCCCTCGCGCCGAACTCGCTCGCCGCCAAGCGCGGCTTCCTGGAAGGCGACGTGCTCCTCGAGGTCCAGGGCGAGCCCGTGACGGACCCGGGCAAGCAGACCGAGCTGATCCAGAAGCACCGCAACGCCAAGGAGATCACGATAAAGTTCCGCCGCCGCGGCGAGGTGAAGACAATGACGTTCAAGATCCGCTAGGGCGCACGGATTCCCCCGTCCAGCCGATGCTCCTCGCTCTGTCTCTCGGCAACACGACCCTCCGCTGGATCCTCTGGGACGGGCCGCGGCCGGCGGCCCGGGGCACGACGGCCGTCGCGGACCTGGGCCGGGCCGGGGCCCTCGACGGGCTCGCCGACGCGGCGCGGAGCGGCCGTGCCGTGCTCGCGAGCGTGAACCCTCCGGCCGAGCCGGCACTCCTGGCCGCCCTCGTGGGGGCGCGGGAGTCCCTCGCCCGGATCGGGGCCGAGGTGCGGGTCCCGCTCCGCACCCGGGTCCGGGAGCCGGCGCGCGTCGGGGCGGACCGCCTCTGCGACGCGCTGGCGGCCTACTCGATCGTGGGGGGGGCCGCCGTGGTCGTGGACGCCGGCACCGCGGTCACCGTGGGGGCGGTCACCTCGGCCGGGGAGTTCCTGGGCGGCGCCATCGCCCCGGGCCCCCGGCTCGCGGGGGAGTCGCTCCGGCGGGGCACGGCGCTCCTCCCGGAATCGCCGGGGGCCCTCCCCGCGCGGGTCCTCGGGCTCTCCACCGAGGAGGCGATCGCCGCGGGCGTCTCGGTCGGGGGCGGCGGCGCGGTCCGCGCGCTGGTCGGGGGGGCCCTGCACGAGCTGGGCGAGCCTGCGAGGGTCGTGGGCACCGGGGGCGACCTCGCGAGGCTCGCCGGCATCGCCGACCTCTTCGACCGCGTCGAGCCGGACCTCACCCTCATCGGGATCCGCCTGGCCGCCGAGAGCCCGGGGCGTTAGCCCGGCATCAGCGGCCAGAACCGGGGCACCAGCGCGACGAGGACGAGGAGGAGGAGCACCGTCAGCGGCCCCCCGACCCGCACGAAGTCGGAGAAGCGGTACCGGCCCGGGCCGTAGACGAGGAGGCACGAGGGCTCGAACGGCGTCACGAGCGAGACCGAGGCGGCGAGCATCACCCCGATGGCGAAGGAGCGCGGGTCCGCGCCGAGGTCCCGCGCGGCAGCCATCCCGACGGGGAGGACCACCAGGGCGGCCGCGGCGTTCGACATGGGCTGGGTGAGGATGGTCGTGACGACCATGAAGCCGGCGAGCACGAGGAGCGGTCCGCCCGGCTCGAGGAGCCCGACGACCTGGTCGGCGAGGAACTTCGCGCCCCCCGTCTTCTCGAGCGCGGTCCCGAAGGCGGTCATCCCGGCGATGAGCACGATCAGACGCCAATCCACGGACTTGTAGGCCTCCTCGACCGTGCACGCCCGGGTCAGGGCGGCGAGGACGGCCGCGGCGAGGAACGAGACAGAGAGCGGGAGCCAACCGAGCCCCCCCACCACGACCGCGCCGGCGAAGAAGGCCGCCGTGAGCGCGCCCCGGCCGGCGCCCGGGAGGGCCCCCTCGACCTCCTCGAGGACCCAGAGGTCGCGGTGCCGGCGCAGGAAGGCGATGCGATCGGCGGGGCCCTGCACGAGGAGGAGGTCCCCCACGTGCAGGCGCAGGTCGGCGAGGTTCTCGTGGACGGCGCGGCCGTGGTGGTTCACGGCCAGGACCGTGATGCCGTAGCGTTCCCGGAAGTCCGCCTCCCGCAGGGTGAGCCCCTGCAGCTCCGATCGCGGGGTGACCAGCACCTCGGCGACCCTCACCGCCCCGCTCTGGAGGACGCGCGTCGAGACTCGCTTCTCGGCCCGGACCCGGATGCCGGCCTTGGCCTGGGCCGTGAGCAGGTCCCGCGTCGGACCCTCGACCACCAGGACGTCCTCGGCCGCGATGCGGGACCGCGAGTCGGGGAGGTGCGTCTCGTCCCCCCGCTGGACGCGCAGGACCCGGAAGTTCATCCTCGCCAGGTCGGACTCGAAGATCCTCTGGCCGACGAGTGGCGAGCCCTTCCCGACGACGATCTCGCTCAGGTACTCGCGCAGCTGGAAGTCGTCGGCCGGCTCCTCCGCCGGGCGGGCCGGGAGGAGCCGGTGGCCGAGGAGAGCGAGGTAGGCGAGGCCGCAGAGGACGAGGACCACGCCGACCGGCGAGATCTCGAAGAGGCCGATCGCGCGGAACCCGGCGCGCTCGAGGTACCCGCTCACCGCGACGTTCGTCGAGGTGCCGATGAGCGTGAGCGTGCCCCCGAGGATCGAGGCGTAGGCGAGCGGCATGAGCACGCGGCTCGGGCTCACCCCCGCCCGGCGGGCCGCGCCGATCACGGGGTTCACGAGGACGGCGGTGGCGGTCGTGTTGTTCATGAAGGCCGAGACGGCGCTCACGAGCCCGGTGACGAACAGGAGGAGGCGCGTCGGCCCGCCGCGCGCCAGGGCCCCGAGCCGGGCCCCGAGCGCGTCCATGAACCCGCTCCGCTGGAGCGCCCCGCTCACCACGAAGATCGAGGCGAGGACCACGACGATCTCGCTCGCGAACCCGGCGAACGCCTCGGCCGGGGTGAGTATCCCCGACCCGACGAGGACCACGAGCAGGAGGAGCGTGACCAGGTCTACCGAGAGCGCCTCGGTGGCGAAGAGCACGGAGGCGAGGAGGAGCATCCCCAGGACCAGGGCGACGTCGAGGGACATCGGGGGGGGGCACCGTATCGGCGGGAGCCGGCGCCGGCAACCGCCCGCTTGTCCCCCGGCGGCGGCGCCGCTATCATCCCGCGCCCAGCCGGAGGAAACGTGGCGAGCGCGGCGCGTCGGATCTGCGGCCCGGAGGAGGTCGCGGCCGACGTTCGCCGGGTGGCCGAGGGGGTGCTGCGCCGCGGGGAGGCCCGCGACCTCGCGCTCGTGGGCATCCGGACGCGTGGGGACGTGCTGGCCGTCCGGCTCCGCGACGCGATCCGGGCCGCCGGAGGCCCCGAGGCGCCCGTCGGGAGCCTCGACATCACCCTCTACCGGGACGACCTGGCGACGTCCCACGCCGTCCCCGTCGTGCGCGGGACCGAGGTCCGCTTCGACGTGACCGGACGGCGGCTGCTCCTCGTGGACGACGTCCTCTACACCGGCCGGACGGTCCGGGCGGCGCTCACGGAGCTCGCGGACCTCGGGCGTCCCCGCCGGATCGAGCTCGCGGTCCTCGTGGACCGCGGCGAGAGGGAGCTGCCCATCGCGGCGGACCACGTGGGGCGGGAGGTGAGGGCCGGGGCGGGCGAGGAGGTCGCGGTGCTCCTCCGCGAGGTGGACGGGCGGGACGAGATCGTCGTCCGCCCCGTCCCGGGGAGGGAGCCGCGGTGAGCCCCGCCCTCGCCTGGACCCGCAAGCACCTGCTCGGGCTCGAGGACCTCTCGGTGGCCGAGCTCGAGGCCGTGCTCGACACCGCGCAGTCGTTCCGCGAGATCTCGACCCGCTCCATCAAGAAGGTGCCGGCCCTGCGCGGCCGGGTGGTGGTGAACCTCTTCTTCGAGGCCTCGACGCGCACGCGAACGTCGTTCGGACTGGCGGCGAAGCGCCTCTCTGCCGACACGGTGGACTTCGTCGCCGCGGGCTCCTCGACCAGCAAGGGGGAGTCCCTCGCCGACACGGCTCGGAACCTCGAGGCGATGGGCGTGGACATCGTCGTCGTTCGCCACCCGGCGCCCGGCGCGCCGCACTTCCTCTCGCGGGTCCTCCGGTGCGGCGTCGTGAACGCGGGGGACGGCGCCCACGAGCACCCGACGCAGGGGCTCCTCGACATCTTCACGATCCGGGAGAAGAGGGGCCGGGTCGCGGGCTTGAAGGTCCTCTTCGTCGGGGACATCACGCACAGCCGCGTCGCCCGGAGCGACATCTTCGGGCTCCGGACCCTCGGCGCGAAGGTCGGGGTCGTGGGGCCGGCCACGCTCATCCCGGCCCGCCTCCGCGAGCTCGGGGTCGAGGTCCACTACGACCTCGACGAGGCGATCGGGGAGTACGATGTCCTGAACCTGCTCCGGATCCAGCTCGAGCGCCAGGGGCAGAACCTCTTCCCCTCGATCCGGGAGTACGCGAGGCTGTTCGGCCTGAACGGGGAGCGGATGCGGCGGGCGAAGCCCGACGTCCTCGTCATGCACCCGGGGCCGGTGAACCGCGGGGTGGAGATCACGCCCGAGGTCGCCGACGGGCCGAACTCGGTGATCCTCGAGCAGGTGACGAACGGGTTGGCGGTGAGGATGGCGGTCCTCTACCTGGTGGCGGGGGCCCGCGGGGCGGTCGAGCCGGCGGGAGGCGAGCCATGAGCCGCCTCCTCGTCCGCGGCGGCCGGATCGTGGACCCCTCGCGCGGGGTGGACGCGGTGGGGGACCTCGTGATCGAGGACGGCCGGATCGCCCCGCGGCCGAAGGGGCACACACGCGCGGACGAGGTGCTGGACGCCTCGGGGCTCGTCGTGGTCCCGGGGCTCGTGGACATGCACGTCCACTTCCGGGAGCCCGGCCGCGAGGAGGAGGAGACGATCGCGAGCGGGGCGCGCGCGGCCGTCCACGGGGGGTTCACGACCGTCGCCTGCATGCCGAACACCGAGCCGGCCGTGGACAACGAGGCCTCGGCCGAGTTCGTCTTCCTCCAGGCCGAGCGCGCCGGCGCCGCGCACGTCCACCCGATCGGGGCCGTGACGAAGGGGCGCAAGGGCGAGGAGCTCGCCGAGATCGGGCAGCTCGCGCGCGGGGGCGCCGTCGCCTTCAGCGACGACGGGGCGCCCATCATGAACGCCGAGGTGATGCGGCGCGGGCTCGAGTACGCCGGCATGTTCGGGAAGCCGGTGATCTCGCACTGCGAGGACGCCCACCTCTCGGCGGGCTGCGTCATGCACGAGGGCCTCGTCTCGACGGTCCTCGGGCTCCCCGGGATCCCGGCCGCCGCCGAAGAGGTGATCGTCGCGCGCGACATCCTCCTCGCCGGGCTCACGGGCGGGAGGCTCCACATCGCCCACGTCTCCACGGCCGGGTCCGTCGAGCTGATCCGCCGCGGGAAGGCCCGGGGGGTAAACGTCACGGCGGAGGTGACGCCCCACCACCTGACGCTCACGGACGAGACGATCCGGAGCTTCGACCCGGTCTACAAGATGAACCCGCCCCTCCGGACCGCGGCCGACGTCGCCGCCTGCCGGGAGGGCCTGCGCGACGGCACGCTCGACGCGATCGCCTCGGACCACGCGCCGCACGCGTCCGAGGGGAAGAGCCTCGAGTTCCCCGCGGCGCCCTTCGGCGTGATCGGGCTCGAGTCCACCGTCCCGGTGGTCCTGACCGAGGTCCTGCGCGCGGGGGTGATGCCGCTCCCCGACCTGATCGCCCGCATGACCGCGGCTCCCGCCAAGATCCTCGGGCTCCGGAAGGGGACCCTCGCCGAGGGCGCCGACGCCGACGTGACGCTCCTCGACCTCGAGCGCGAGTGGACCCTGGACGCCGCGAAGTTCCAGAGCCGGAGCCGCAACTGCCCGTTCCACGGGAAGAAGGTCCGTGGCCGCGTCGTGGCGACGATCGTGTCGGGAAAGGTGTTCCGGCTGGACTAACGAGCCGGTGTCGCTCCGCGGCCGCCGGACTTTCGCAGCTCCGCCAGGACCCGGCCGAGGTCCTCCGGCACCGGCGCCTCGACCTCGACGGGCGCGCCGGTGCCCGGGTGCCGGAACCGGAGCCGCCTCGCGTGTAGCGCCACGCGCGAGAGGAGGGGCGCCTCCGCCGGGTCCGGCGCCTCCCCTCGCACCCGCGACGGGTAGAGGGCCCGGCCGGTCTTCCCGTAGAGGTCGTCGCAGCAGACGGGAGTCCCCGTCGCGGAGAGGTGGACCCGGATCTGGTGCGTCCGGCCCGTCTTGGGGAAGCAGGCGACAGAGGCGAACCCCCGGAAGCGCTCGAGGACCTTCACCCGCGTGAGGGCCGACCTCCCGCCGATCGGCTTCGGGATCATCCGGATCCTCCGCTTCGGGTCGCGTCCGAGCGCGATGGCGATCTCGGTCTCGTCGTGCAGCGGCGCGCCCTCGACGATCGCCAGGTACTCCTTCTCGACCTCGCGGCGCTGGAACTGGCCGGAGAGGGCGGCGTGGGCCTGCTCGTCCTTGGCCACGAGCAGGACGCCGGTCGTGTCCCGGTCGAGGCGATGGACGATCCCCGGCCGCAGGGGGTCCGCGTGGAGGTCCGAGAGCGGGCCCCCGAGGGCGAGCAGCGCGTTCACGAGGGTCCCCCGCGACTGGCCGGCGCCGGGGTGGGTCGCGATCCCGGCCGGCTTGGCGATCACGAGGAAGCTCGGGTCGTCGAGGAGCACCTCGAGGGGCCGGGGTTCGGGCGGGAGGGACGGCCCCGGGCGGGCTCGCAGGCAGGCTCTCACGTCGTCTCCCGCCGCCACGACGTCGCTCGGCGAGCGCGGGCGCCCGTTCACGAGCACCTCCCCGGAGCGGATCAGGGCCTGGAGCGACGTCCGGGACCGTTCCGGGAACCGGGCGGCGAGGAAGCGGTCGAGCCGCTGCCCCGCGTCCGAGGCCTCGACCTTGAGCGAGACGGTTTCGCCGGGCACCGTCCGGCGTCTACTTCAGCTCGACGGACCAGTAGGCGTCGGAGAGGAACTGCCGCCAGGACCGGTACGCGGCCGACCCGAGCGAGAGGGAGAGGAGGGGGTTCCGCTTCGGGCGGCTCGGCTTCCGGACGAGCGTCATGCTGGCGTGCTGCGGGGTGCGCCCGCCCTTCCGGGCGTTGCAGGCGATGCAGGCGCAGACGAGGTTGTCCCACGTCGCGCGGCCGCCGAGCGAGCGCGGGATCACGTGGTCGAGCGAGAGCTCGCTCGTCGCGAACCTCCGGCCGCAGTACTGGCAGCGGTTCTCGTCGCGGGCGTAGATGTTGCGCCGGTTGAACTTGACCTCCTGGGCCGGGAGCCGGTCGTAGACGAGCAGCCGGATGATCCGGGGGACCTGGATCTGCAGCGTGACCGTCCGGACGTACTCCGTCTCCTCGTCGGGCGGGAACTGGGCCCGGATCATCGAGAGCTCGGTCCACGACTCGAAGTCGTAGGTCGCGTACTTGTCGTTCTCGACGAAGACGACCTCGGCCGAGTCCTTGACGAGCAGGCTCATGGCCCGGCGGACCGGGACCACGTGGACCGCCATGAAGAGGCGGTTCAGGACGAGTACGCTGGAATCGAGGACGTTTCCGGCACCCATGAGCGGCGGGATTCTACAGACGCCGGCCGCCACCGGACAAGCCCGCGCGCCCCTCGCCGCGTCCCCGCGTCGTGACCTACGACCCCTTCGGCGCCTTCCCCTGGCTCATCGCCACGATCATCTTCTCGAGCCTCTCGATGTGGTAGCTCATCTGCTCGACGCGGGCCCGCAGCGACTCCTCCTCGCGGGCGAGCGCCTGGGCCCGCTGCGTCATCTCGACGAGGATCTGGCCCCGCAGCTCCCCGGAGAGCTCGGTCACGCGCCGCGCGATCTTCTCGGGCGAGGTCCGGAAGATCTCGTCGGTGAAGTCCACGGTCCCGCTCATCGTCCCCTCCTCCCCGCGGCCGCGGCGGGGCGCCTTCGGGGCGCCTTCCCGCCTGCGACCGGCGTGATCCCTGCGTACCCGCCCGTGCGGTACCGACGCGCGTAGTCCACGTAGTTCAAGGCCGACTGCCGGAGCCGCGCGATCTCGTCGGGACGCAGCTCCCGGACGACTCGGGCCGGGACCCCGGCGACGAGGGTCCCCGGCGGCACGCGGAAGCCCTCCTTCACGAGGGCCCCCGCGGCCACGAGCACGTCCTCCCCGATCTCGGCCCCGTCGAGGATCCGCGCCCCCATCCCGACGAGCACCCGGCTCTTCACGTGGCACCCGTGGACGATCGCCCCGTGCCCGACGGTCACGTCGTCCTCGAGGAACGTCGGGTGCGTCTCGTGCTGGACGTGGACGACGCAGTTGTCCTGGATGTTCACCCGCGCCCCGATCCGGATGAAGTTGACGTCGCCCCGGACGACCGCGCCGAACCAGACGCCGCAGTCGGGGCCGAGGACGACGTCCCCGATCACGGTCGCGCTCTCGACGACGAAGACCGTCGGGTCGAGCCGGGGGTGACGCCCCTCGAAGGGCAGGATCGGCACGGGCGCTACGCCACGCGCCTGAAGACCGTCACGACGGCCGTCCGGTCGTCGCCGCCCATGTTGGCCGCCAGGCCGACCCGCGGCTCCGGCCTCACCTGGTAGTCCCCGCACTGCCCGGTGAGTTGCCGAGAGATCTCGAGGGCCTGCTTCACGCCGGTCGCTCCGACCGGGTGACCGAACGCCATGAGGCCGCCGCCCGTGTTCACGGGGAGCTTCCCGCCGATCCGGGTCGTCCCCTCGCGGGCCAGGCGGAACCCCTTCCCCTTCTCGGCGAGCCCGATCGCCTCGTACATGAGGATCTCGGTCACGGAGAAGCAGTCGTGGACCTCGGCCACCTGGATCTCGGCGGGCTTCACGCCCGAGTCGCGGTAGGCGACGGCGGCCGCCGCCTTCGTGGTCGTCAGCTCCGAGAGGTCCTCGACCTGCCCGAGGGGTCCCGTCGCGTGGCCGTAGGCGAGGAGCTCGACGGCCCCGGCGGGCGAGGTCCGGCCGACCTTCCGCAGCCCAGCCTCGGAGACGAGCACGAGCGCCGAGGCGCCGTCCGAGACCTGCGAGCAGTCGGAGACCTTGAGGAAGTCGCGGTACTCCTTGTTCTCGAGGAAGAGCGGGTTCTTGTCCGAGGCCTTCGAGGCGTTCTCGAGCGGCATCTTCACGGCGTTCATGTGGGCGTTGGGGTTCTTCGCACCGTTCTCGTAGGCCTTGACGACTACGCGCGCCTGGTCCTCCTCGCTGATCCCGAGCTTCTCGCGCGCGACCTTGGTCCGGCGCGCGAAGAGGCAGGGGAAGGTGAACGGGTCGAGCGCCCGCTCGCTCTCGTAGTGCGCCGCGACCGCGAGGGCGTCGGCGCCGTCCTTGGCCGACATGGTCGTCTGGACCTCGGCGCCGGAGACGAGCACGACGTCGTAGCCGGCGGCGATCGCGTCCACCCCGGAGGCGAGGGCGAGCCCGCCCGAGGCGCAGGCCCCCTCGACGCGGGTGAACGGCTTCCCGCGGAAGGCCGCGTCCTCGCGGACGAGGAGCGACCCGAGGTGCCCCTGCTTCACGAAGATCTCGCCGACGAAGTTCCCGACGAACCCCTTCTCGATCGCCTCGGCGGGGACCCGGGTGGCGTCGAGGGCCTTGCGGACGGCGGTCCGGAGGTGCTGTTCGAGCGTCGGGTTCGTCCTCTTCCCGAACTCCGGATGCCCCTTCCAGATGAAGTCCGGGTGGAACTTCCCGATGAAGGGCGTGTGAGCGCCCCCGAGGACGAAGACGCGCCGTGCGGGCTTCATGGAGACCTCCGTGGGAGCGGATCGAGTATAGGCCGCGCCGCCGGCGCGGGCAACGCGCCGCGAAGCGGTAGGATCGCCGCATGCCCGGCACCCGCCCGCTCGCCCTCCCGGCTGCGGCCCTCGTCGCGGCGTCCGCGCTCGCTCAGGAGCCCCCCCCTCGGCTCGAGCACCTCTGGGTCTACTCCCAGTGGAACTTCCAGGTGCCCGAGCGGGTGGAGCCGTTCCTCCAGATCCTCCGCCGCGCGAAGGCGGCCGGCTATACCGGCGCCGTCCTCGCCGACTACAAGTTCACGAAGCTCGGGAGCGTCCCGAGGGTCTACTTCGAGAACGTCGAGCGCGTGAAGGCCGAGGCGAAGAGGCTCGGGCTCGTGCTCGTCCCGTGCATCTTCCCGATCGGCTACTCGAACGGGCTCCTCGCGGCGGACCCGAACCTGGCGGAGGGGATGCCGGCGCGCGACTCGCTCTTCGTCGCACGCGAGGGCGAGGCGAGGCTCGTCCCGGACCCGCCGGTGGCCCTACGGAACGGCGACTTCGAGGAGGTGCGCGAGGACGGGACGTTCGCGGGCTGGGACTGGCAGGACAAGAACGGCGCGCTCTTCCCCGACCGCGAGGGGGCGGCGTCGGGGAAGCTCTGCGCGCGCGTCCGCGACGTGGGGAAGCACGACCCCCAGCACGGCCACGCGCGGATCGTGCAGAAGGTCCGTGTCTCGCCCTGGCGCTGCTACCGGCTGTCGGTCCGGGTGAAGACCCAGAGCTTCTGGCCTGCGGATTCGGCGCGGATCCAGGTCCTCGCGGGAGGGAAGCCCCTCCATCACCAGACCCTGGACTTGAAGCGCACCCAGGACTGGACCGAGAAGCGCGTCGTCTTCGACTCCTGCGCGCACGACGAGGCGACGGTCTACCTCGGGACCTGGGAGGCGAAGGAGGGGACCCTCTGGTGGGACGACGCGCGGATCGAGGAGGTGGGGCTGCTGAACGTTCTCCGGCGGGACGGGTGCCCGCTCGTGGTCCGAGGCGAGGACGGGGCCGTCTTCGAGGAAGGGAAGGACTTCGCCCGCATCGCGGACCCGGGCCTCGGGAGCCGCCCCTACGCCGGCGAGTACGACGTGGACCACGAGGGGCCCCCGATCCGGCTCCTCCCCGGCGGGAGGATCCGGGACGGCGCGCGGCTGCGCGTCTCGTGGTGGTTCCCCCCGATCATCCACGACGACCAGGTGATGTGCTGCGTGGCGGAGCCGGCGGTCGCTCGCTGGTGCCGCGACCAGATGGAGCGGGTGGCGAGACTCTTCGTGGCCCCCGCCTACTTCTGGTCCCACGACGAGATCCGCTGCCTCGGCTGGTGCGACTCGTGCCGGAAGACGAGCCTGAAACCGGGCGCGCTCCTCGCGAGGAACGCGCGCGAGTGCGGCGAGATCCACCGGGCCGTGGCGCCCGGGACGATGGCGCTCGTCTGGTCTGACATGTGGGACCCGAACCACAACGCGCACGACGGCTACTACCACGTGAACGGCGACCTCGCGGGCTCGTGGGAGGGGCTCCCGAAGGAGGTCGTCGTCGTGAACTGGCACTTCGGGAAGCGCCGCGAGAGCCTGCGGTTCTTCGCCGGCCGCGGCCACAAGCAGGTGATCGCGGGCTACTACGACGAGGGCCCCGCGCAGGTGCGCGACTGGCTCGAGGCGGCGCGCGGAGTCCCCGGGGTGATCGGGGTCATGTACACGACCTGGCAAAGCCGCTACGACGACCTCGAGGAGTTCGCCCGCGTGGCGAGGGAGTTCCGGTAGACCACGCCGGCGTCGCGCGGGGCCAGGCGGTCCGCGCGGCTCCCAGGACGGTTCCCAAACGTCCCGTCGCCAAGATCCAGGCTGCTGAGTTCAGTCATAAAGTGTCACTTGCAAGTTATGAAATGCCCATGCTTCTCATCTCGAGGGGCCACAGGGGAGTTGGAGCGCTGTTGGAGGGGGAGACGGGAGCGGCGGCGGCGCACCTGGGAGCGGGGCCGCCCGTGGGAGCGCTAGAATCCTGCGCGCGATGGGGGTCCTGCGACACGTGGGTCGAGGGGGCCGGTCGTGACCGACCGAGGGGCTTGGTCGCTCGCGGCGGGCGCGGCGGCGGCGGGGGTGCTCGCGGGCGTGTTCCTCACGGACTACTGGCGCCGCCCCGTGGGGCTCATCGGGGCGCCGGGGGGGACCGCAGCCGTCGGGCCAGGTGCGGCATCCGGGACGGGCGCCTACGCGCCGGCCGGGGCCGATGGTCTGCACCCTGCGGCAGGCTCGGGGCCCTCGAACGCGGACCTCGAGCGCCAGGTCCGTGAGCTGGCGTCGAAGCTCGAAACGGCCTCCAAGAACCTCGAGGACGCCTCGCGTGCCCTGCGCGAGTACCACGAGTCGGAGGCCGCGCGCGCGCCGCGCCCCGGGAGCCGGCCGCCCGGCTCGTTCATCCCCTGGCTCCCGCCGGAGGGCGTGCCGCTCGTGAAGGCGTGGTACGCGCGCGAACTCGGGAAGTGGGCGCGATCCGACGGAGGGACGATCTACAAGCCGAGCCTCGAAGACGCGACTCGAATGGCGAGCGATCCGGATCCGAACCAAGCGGCACGAGGAGAGCGGATTCGAGAGACCATCCTTCGGTCCATGGAAGAGGAGCGAGTACGCGCCGTCCGATTCCGTGAACAGGCGTCCGCGCTCGCCGGGATCCGTACGGAGCTCGAGCTGGCGAAGTTCCTCGATGAGGCTGGCCTGCAAGTCCCCAAGCCCTGGCAGCTCGCCGAGCTGGCGCAGGAGCTGGCCCGCGGAGGCGCGGAGGGCGGGAAGTGACCGCCCGGGTCGCGGGGGCGCTGCTCGTGCTCGTCGCCGCGGCCGTCGTCGGGCTCGTGGTCCTCATCGGGCGCGAGCCCACAGCGACTCCGCTCTCGGCGCCCGCGGCCTCGGCGAGCGCCGCTCCGACGCGGGCAGAGCGCGGGCCGGAGCTGGTGACCCTCCCCCCCGACGCGGCGCCGCGGCCTCCGTCGCCGGAGCCGCGCGAGACGGCCCCGCCGCCAGTCACGAGGCCTCCGAAGCCCGTGACACTCCCGTCCGACGCGGCTCCGCCGCCGGCCGGAGAAGCCCCGAGGAGGGATCCAGGGTCGCGAGCGGAGATCTGGAAGATCCTCGGGGAGGTCCGGAGGGCGCGGCCGGACGAGAAGCCGCCGCTCATCGAGAAGCTCGGGAAGCTGTGGGACCCACTCGTCCTCGACTTCCTCAGGTCGTACGTGATGGGTTTCGAAGTGCCGGGCGATCCCGCGATGACGCGGCTGGTGCGGCTCGCTGCCGCGAAGGCACTCGGCAGGATGAGAGACCCGAACAACCCGGCCCTTGCGGCGCGGGCCGCGCAGATCCTCATGGACGCCTGCGAGGAGCGATTCAACAAGAAGGAGAGGGACGGCGACGCGGTCGTCCGGATGTGCCTCGAAAGCTTCGGGAAGCTCCAAGAGAAGGCCGCGTTCGGGTTCCTCAAGTCCAAGGTCACCAGCTCGAACAACTACTGGGCCGCGGACGCGATCGGCGCCCTCGAGAAGTACCAGGAGCCGGCGCTGGTCCTCCAGACCATCGACCCGATCGTCAACGAGTGGCTCAGGGCCGACGACTTCGGGGTGAACCGGTGGGCGAACGACGCCGCGAAGGAGCGGAGGACCGTCGTGGGCGAGGCCGCCGGACGGACGCTCGCTCTCGTCACGGGGCAGAACTTCGACAGTCCGCAGAAGTGGCGGCAGTGGTGGGCCGAAGCGCAGAGTCGGGGCTGGACGCCGCCGAAACCGGCGGAGGAGGGGAAGTAGATTGAACCTTTCTCGCCGATCCCCGTTCTATCCTCCGGACCCCGCCGGGGTCCCCGTATGACACGTGCATCCACCATCACCATGATCCGCAAGCCCTGCCGGGGGGGCTGGCACCTCGTCGTGGCGACGAATGGCCTGTTCGACGCGACCCGTGAGGTCGCGATGGGCGGGTCGAGCCGCTACGACCGGGACGGCCAGCCGGCCATGGCGGACGGGGAGAGCGGGGGAGGTGACCTGAACTAGTCGGGTGGATCAGCTGGAGGTCATGAGCCCCGCGCTCCCCTGGAGCGCGGGGTTTTTTGTCGTCCGGCGCGGCGGGGTCCGAGGCGGCTGCGGGGCCCGGCCCCGCCGCGCCGGGGGGGGGGAATCGCGATCAACCGGGCGTCCGAACGCGAAAGTCCCGAGGCGGGCGGACGTGAAAGAGGCAATCTCGGGACGGAGAGGAGGTGGGGCAGGGGCCCCCGGGTGCTCGCCTGACACCCGAGGGCCCTCCAGTCCCTTTAACGGGGCCGAGGTCCAGGACCGGGGAGGTCTCCAAAGCCTTCCAGCGAGGTGCGACCCCTCGGCGGCCCGCCACGTGGAACCGCGGCAGGAGAGGGCTTACACTCCCGCCCCTCCCGAGGAGGTGACCATGCCCCCGAAGTCCGGAACAGCGACGAAGCCGGCCGCACCGAAGGCCGCGCCATCCGCGGCGGCGCTCCCGCCGTTCACCGCGCTCCATCCCGAGAAGCGCGGCGAGCGAGGGATCACCGCCGAGGACCTCTGGCGGATCCCCCGGGTCGGCGCGCCCGCGGTCTCCCCGGACGGGAAGTGGCTCGCGACGGCGGTCACCACCTACGACCTCGAGACGAACGAGAAGAAGGAGCGGATCTGGCTCGTCCCCTCCGGCGGAGGGGAGCCGCGGCCGCTCACGTCTCCCGAGGCCTCCAGCGGCTCCCCCGCGTTCTCCCCCGACGGCAAGCGCCTCGCCTTCACACGCAAGGGCGCCGACGGGAAGGCGCAGCTCCACGTGATGCCGCTCGACGGCGGCGAGTCCCAGAAGCTCACCGACTTGCCCCTCGGGGTCTTCGATCCGAAGTGGCTCCCGGACAGCTCGGGGATCGTCTTCGCGGCGATGCTCCTGAAGGGCCACCTCACCCCCGAGGCGACCAAGGCCGAGCGCGACCGCCGCGAGAAGGACCCGGTGAAGGCGCACGTCACCGAGGACCGCTTCTTCCGCTACTGGGACACGTGGGTGACGACAGGCGAGGTGCCGCACCTCTTCGCCTACGAGTTCGCGACGTCGAAGGCGCGCGACCTGACGCCTGACGCGTCACTCTGGTTCGACTGGATGGAGCCCGCGGGCCAGTACGACATCTCCCCGGACGGGAAGGAGATCGCCTTCTGCGGCGGCTGGTTCGAGGAGAAGAGGAGCCTCCTCCGCGACTCGGTCTTCACCGTGCCCGTCACGGGCGGGACCCCGGTGAACATCGCCGCGGATCACCCGGTCGCAGACTTCTGGCCCCGCTACACGCCCGACGGGAAGGGGATCGTCTACGGGATGCGGACCGACCCCCACTTCTACGCCGACCGCGCGCGGCTCATGCGCTTCGACCGCGCGACGCGCGCGCACGCGCCGATCGCCGAGAGCTGGAGCCTCTCCCCCTCCCACTGGGTCTTCGGCCGCGACGGGACGCTCTACCTCGAGACCGAGGAGAACGCCCGCGTGAGCGTCTACGCCCTCCGGGCCGACGCGCTCACCCGGACGGCCGAGCCGAAGCTCCACGTGCGCGGGGGGACCTGCACGGGCCTCGCCGGGGCGGCGGACGGCCGGCTCTTCTTCTCCTGGAACCACCTGAGCCAGCCTCCCGAGCTGGCCTCGGCGGGCCGCGACGGCGGGACTCCCACGCGGCTCACGCGGTTCTCCGAGCCGGTGCTGGCCCCGGTCCGCCTCGGGGAAGTCCGCGAGGTGCTCTACGAGGGCGCGGCCGGGGTCCAGGTCCAGATGTTCGTCGTCCTCCCCGCGGGGTACGAGAAGGGGAAGCGCTACCCGCTCGTCCAGGTGATCCACGGGGGACCCCACGCGATCTCGGGGGACAACTTCCACTTCCGCTGGAACGCGCAGCTCTTCGCGCAGCCGGGCTACGTCGCCGCGCTCGTGAACTACCAGGGCTCGACCTCGTGGGGCCAGGAGTTCACCAAGGTCATCCACGGCTCCTGGGCCGAGCGGCCGTTCGAGGACATCGAACGCGGGACCGACCTGCTCATCGCGGCCGGGCTCGCCGATGAGAAGCGCATGGCCGCGACCGGCGGCTCCTACGGCGGCTACATGGCCGCCTGGATCGCCGGCCACACCGACCGCTACCGGTGCATCGTGAACCACGCCGGGGTCTTCGACATCCTCGGCCACTGGTCCACCGACGTGACCCAGGGCCGCCCGCACTCGTACGGGGGCGCCCCGTGGGACGGGCTCGAGAAGATGGACCCCCAGAACCCCGCCCGGTTCGCGAAGGGGATGAAGACTCCGATGCTCGTAATCCACGGGGAGAGGGACTACCGCGTGCCCGTGGATCAGGGCCTCCAGTGCTACAACATCCTGAAGGGCAAGGGCGTCCCCGCCCGCCTCGTCTACTTCCCGGACGAGAACCACTGGGTCCTGAAGCCGCGGAACTCCCTACTCTGGTACCGCGAGGTGTTGGGGTGGCTCGAGAGGTACTTGAGGGGCTAAGAGAGCGCGGTGACCAGGCGTAAACGCAGGTTTGCGCAGGCCAGGCCGTAAAGACCCTATGTCGGAGCCGCAACTCTCGCGTACCTAATGACTTGTCGATTCGGAGATGCCCCGCTCGACCCGCGGTATGGCGGCATCGGTATTGCTTGAAACATGTTCCGGGTATGGGGCGCGCTGCCCGCTCTTGCCTGATCCCCGGCCGTTCCGTCGCTCTCGGCATCCTCGCAGCCTCCCTCCAGTGCGGATGCCGGGAATCCGAGAGCCTCTGGACCTCGCCCGCCGCCAGTCCCCTTCCCGCCGCGGCGCCCGCCGTTTCCTCGGTGAGCCCGGGCTCGGGGCCCGACACGGGCGGCACGGCCGTCACACTCACCGGCACGGGGTTCCAGACCGGCGCGGCGGTGTTCGTCGGGTCGTCCCCTGCGGGATCGGTCTCCTCGGTCGGCACCACCCAGATCCTCGCGGTGACCCCGGCGGGTGCGCCGGGCCCCGCCCCCGTCACGGTCCAGAACCCGGACGGAGGGACGGCGACCCTCGCCGGCGGATTCGTCTTCTTCGGGCCGCCCGCGGCCTCGGCGGTCTCGCCGGGCGCTGGTACGCGGCTGGGAGGCACGGTCGTGACGGTGGCCGGGAGCGGGTTCCTCGCCGGCGCCACGATCTCCTTCGGGGGAGCGGCCGGGACGGTCCTCGCGGTCTCTGGGGCCTCCCTGACGGCCCGGACGCCCCCGGGGACGGCGGGTCCGGCGAGCGTGACGGTCACCAACCCGGACGGCCGAAGCTCGACCCTCGCGGGCGGCTTCCTCTACACGCGGGTCCTCGTCCTCTCGGGGATCGTCCCGGAGCGCGGCCCCGTCTCCGGAGGGACCTCCGTGACGCTCACCGGCCTCGACTTCGTCGCCGGCTCCACCCTGACCATCGGGACGGCCGCGGCGTCCGTGATCTCGGTCCTGTCCACGACGACCCTGACTGCGACGACCGCCGCCGGAGTCCTCGGTCCCGCTTCCGTCACGGTGACAAACCCCGACGGCCAGGAGGCCATGCTCGAGACGGGTTTCACGCTCGTCGGTCCCGCGCCCTCCATCGCGTCCGTCTCCCCGAGCGGCGGCCCGCCTTGGGGAGGCGCTCCGGTCACGATCGCCGGCGCCGACTTCGCGGGGGGAGCGGCGGTCTCGTTCGGGGGCGCCGCCTCGCCGTCCGTGGCCGTCGTCTCGACGACCCAGGTCGTGGCCGTGTCGCCGCCGGGAGCACCGGGGACCACGGTGGCCGTGACGGTCACGAACCTGGACGGCTCCTCGGCCTCGGCCGCCGGAGCGCACGCCTACGCTGCGCCTTCCGATTCGGCGGCCCCCAGCTTCAGCGGGGTCGCGTCGGCCACGGCCGTCTCGCCGTTCGCGGTGGAGCTCCGGTGGAGCGCGGCCTCCGACGCGACGTCCCCGTCGCCCGCACTGCGGTACGCGGTCTACGGGGCGACCGTCTCCGGCGGCCAGGCGTTCTCCATCCCCCCCTGGTACGTCACGGACCCGGGAGAGACGACGTTCGTCGCCGGAGGGCTCGAGCCGTCGCGGACCTACCACTTCGTCGTGCGGGCGAGGGACGCCTCCGGGAACGAGGAGACGAACGCCGCGGAGTCGTCCGCCGCGACGCCCGCGGCCGGGTCCCCGGCCTGGGCGCTCCTCCCGGCGCCGGCGGCGGCGCGGGAAGGTCCGGTCGCGGCGCTCCTCCCCGACGGCCGGCTCCTGATCGGGGGAGGCCGGGGAGCATCCGGCCCGCTTGCGACCTGCGAGGTCTACGATCCCCGCTCGGGCGCCTGGGCCCAGACGGGGGCGATGGGGATCGCCCGGGAGCGGGCGGCCTCCGCGATCCTCCCCGACGGGCGCGTGCTCGTGCTCGGAGGCGAGAACGGCTCGGGGCGGCTCTCCTCCTGCGAGCGCTACGACCCGGCCGGAGGGACCTGGAGCGCCGTCGGGTCGCTCGGGACGGCGCGAGCCTCCCCGGCCGCGGTCCGGCTCCCGGACGGCCGGGTCCTCGCCTGCGGGGGGACCGGGCCGGCGGGCGCTCCCCTCGCCGGCGCCGAGATCTACGACCCGGCCTCGGGCGCGTGGACCGCGACCGGGACGATGGCCGCGGCGAGGGACGCGCACGGAGCGGTCGCACTCGGGGACGGCCGCGTGCTCGTGGCGGGGGGGAGCAGCGGCACGGGGGCCCTCTCGAGCGCCGAGGTCTACGACCCGGCGTCGGCCACGTGGAGCGGCGGCGGCTCGCTCTCCACGGCGCGCTCGGGCGCGAGCCTCACGCGACTGCCCGATGGCCGCGTCCTGGCCGCGGGGGGACGCGCCGGCTCGGTCCCGACCGCCGGCTGCGAGGTCTACGACCCGGGGGCCGGGACTTGGAGCGCGACGGGCGCGCTCACCGCCGCCCGCTACGACCACCGCGCCACGCTGCTCGCCCGCGGGAGGGTCCTCGTCACGGGAGGGACCGACGGGTCCACGTTCCCCTCGACGGCCGAGGCCTACGACCCGTTCGTCGGGACGTGGCGGGCCGCCGGGACCCTCGCCTCGGGCCGCGCCCGCCACGCGGCCGTGCTGCTTCACGGCGGCCGGCTCGTGGTCGTCGGGGGCACGGGGGCCGCCGGGCCGGTCTCTTCGGCCGAGCGGCACGACCCGATGGCCGGGGCCGGCACGTGGCGGGCCGCGGGATCGCCGGGCGCGCCGCGGTACAGGCCCCTCACCGCGACGCTTCCGGACGGCCGCGTCCTCGCCATGGGGGGCCTGCGCTGGCCCGATCCCGGCGGGTACGTCTACCACGCGACGGCCGAACTCTACGACCCGGCGGCCGGCACGTGGACCGCGACGGCGTCACCCGCGTCGGCGCGCTACGACGGGGTCGGGGTCCTGCTCCCGGACGGGCGGTTCCTCGTGGCGGGGGGGACGAGCGCGTTCTCGACCACCTCGTCCGTCTACCCGACCTCCGCCGAGACCTACGACCCGTCCGCCGGCACGTGGACCTCGGCCGGGTCGCTCGCGCTCGGCCGCGAGGATCCGGTCGCGGCGCTGCTCCCCGGCGGTCGGGTGCTCGTCGCGGGGGGGCGGTCCGCCATCCAGACCGCGCTCTCCTCGTGCGAGACCTTCGACCCGGCCACGGGGACCTGGACGTGGGCCGGCTCGATGGGCGCGGCGCGGGTGTCCCCCTCCGCGGCGCTCCTCCCCTCGGGCAAGGTGCTCGTCCTCGCCGGCGTCACCAACACCTTCACGCTCGGCGTCACGGGCTCGGCCGAGGTCCGCGATCCGGTCTCCGGGGCCTTCGCGACGACCGGAGCCCTCGCGGCGGGACGATGGTCCTCGGTGGGGGTCACCCTCCCCTCCGGCCGGACCCTGGTCGCGGGCGGGCACGGGGCCTCGGCCCCGCTCGCCGCGTGCGAGGTCCGCGACCCGGCCTCGGGGGCCTGGGCGCCCGCCGGAGCTCTCGCAAGCGCGCGGATGGACCCCGCGGCGGCGCTGCTCCCGGACGGCGACCTCCTCGTCGCGGGCGGCATGGCGGTCTGGTCGAGTTCGGTGCCCCCCCTCGCCAGCGCCGAGGTCTACGACCCCGGCGCCGGTTCCTGGACGGCGACCCGGGCCATGGCCTCCGGCCGGCACGCCTTCTCCCTCGTGTCGCTCGCCGACGGGAGCGTCCTCGCCGTGGGGGGACGCAGCGACGTGACGACCTGCGAGCGCTTCGACGAGGGCCGGGGCCCCGCCGGCTCCTGGCGCCCGGCGCTCGCGAGCGTCGCCGGCTCCTCCGCCTTCCCTGTGGCGCTCCCCCTCGGGTCCCCGGTCGTCTGCGCGGGAACACGCCTCGCGGCGGGCGGGGACGGGGCGACGGTCGTGGAGATCGAGGGCCCGGTCGCGGGCACGTGCGGGGCCACGGACCGCGGGGACGGGCGGCGCCTGACTCTGGCGCTCTGGCGCTCGACCCCCGGGGAGGTCGGCGTCGTGACGCCGCCCCCAGGGTCCGTGCCCCCCGGACTCTACCGCCTGCGCGCGACCGTGGGCGGGATCCCCTCCGAGGCGAAGCTCGTGAGGCTGCCCTGATGCGCCCGCCCCTCGAACGCGGCCTCTCCCGGCTCCTGGCGGCCCTCGGCGGCTCGCTCGCGGCGCTCGGCGCCTGCGTGCCCGGGGACGGGGACCGCGAGACGGCCGCGGGCCCGGGGGCCGGTCCGCCCCCCTCCATCGCCTCGGTCGCGCCGGCCTCGGGGAGCACGTCGGGGGGAACGGCGGTCGTCCTCATGGGCTCGGGGTTCTCGGGGAACGGGGCGACGGTCCGGGTCGGGACGGCCCCTGCGACCGGAGCGCTCGCGAACGCCGCGGGGACGGAGCTCACCGTGACGACGCCGCCGGGCCCGGCGGGGGCGGCCGACGTGGTCGTGACGAACCCCGACGGGGGGGAGGCGCGGCTCGCCGGGGGGTACGCGTACGCCGCGGCCGCCGACCCGGTCGTCCTCGGCGTCGCGCCCGGAGGAGGGCCCGCGGCGGGAGGGACGGCGGTCACGGTCACGGGCTCCGGATTCTCGACGTCCGGGACGACGAGAGTCCTCTTCGGAGCGATCCCGTCCCCCGGCGTCACGGTGCTCGACTCGGGGACGATCGCGGCCCTCTCCCCCCCCGCCGTCCCGGGCGCGCTGGCGGCCGTCGTGAACGTCTCCGTCACCTCCCCGACGGGAGGCTCGGGGACGGCGCTCGGCGCCTTCTCCTACGAGCTCTGGCTCTCGACCGGCACGCCGCTGGTCGCCCGCGGCGCCCACACCGCGACCACCCTCTCGGACGGGCAGGTTCTCGTCGCCGGAGGGTACGACCGGGCGACGGGCGCCTCGACGGCCTCCGCCGAGATCCTCGACCCGCGGACGGGGGCGTTCGCCGCGACCGGCTCCCTCTCCGGGGCGCGGGCCTACCACACGGCCACCCGGCTCCCGGACGGCCGGGTGCTCGTCGCCGGCGGCGCCGGGGCGACGCCGGCCGCCGAACTCTACGACCCGGCGGCGGGGACGTGGACACTGACCGGGGGGCTCGCCGCCTCGCGGTACTGGCACACGGCGGCCCTCCTCCGCACCGGACGAGTCCTCGTCGCCGGAGGGATCGGGAGCGGGACGGGGACGGCCGAGCTGTACGACCCGGCAACGGGGACCTGGACCTCGACGGGGACCCTCGCGGCGCCTCGCCACGCCCACGCGTCGGCGCTGCTCCCCGACGGGCGGGTGATCGTCCTCGGTGGAACGGCGGTCGGCGTCGGGGTCATCTCTTCGGCGGAGGTCTACGATCCCGCGACCGGGACCTGGACCGCCACGGGAGCGCTCGCGCAGGCCCGGGAGCGCCACACGGCCACGGTCCTCCCCTCGGGCCGCCTCCTCGGCGCCGGCGGCATCGGCCCGGGAGGCGCGGCGCTCGCCAGCGCGGAGGTCTACGACCCGCCGACCGGCTCGTGGACCGCCGCGGCCCCCCTTGCGGCGGCCCGCTACGCCCACGCCGCGGCCGCCCTCCCCGACGGGGGCGTCCTCGTCGAGGGAGGCTACGTCACGGCGGCGGGCGCGTACGCCCCGGCCGCCGAACTCTACGACGAGGCCCTGGGGCGCTTCCTCCCGCGGGCCGCCGGCCCGGTGACCCGGGTCTCCCACGCGGCCGCGCTCCTCCCGAGCGGGGACCTCCTCCTCGTAGGCTCCGACTTCGGGGGCGGCGCCGGAGCCGCCACGCTCTACCGGGGGGCCGCGTCTGCGTGGCTCCCCGCCGGCGAGCTGGCCCCGGACTCGAGCGACCACACCGCGACGCCGCTCCCCGACGGGCGCCTCCTCGTCGCCGGGGGGTGGTCGGGCACGGCGACGCTCGC
This sequence comes from Planctomycetales bacterium, assembly GCA_022614695.1. Taxonomy (GTDB): domain Bacteria; phylum Planctomycetota; class JAKEIC01; order JAKEIC01; family JAKEIC01; genus JAKEIC01. The sequence continues at coordinate 30,499 of JAKEIC010000317.1, forward strand.
CCGGGCGACGGTCTGGGACCCGGCGACGTCCTCCTCCTCGGCGACCGGTCCCCTCGCGGCGACCCGGAGCGGCCACACGGCGACCCTCCTGCCGACGGGCCTGGTCCTGGTCGCGGGGGGGCGTGGCGCCGGCGCCCTCGCGAGCGCGGAGCTCTACGATCCGGCGACGGGCCTCTGGACAGGCGCGGCCCCGCTCTCCACCGCGCGGGAACGGCACGCGGCCCTCCTGCTCCCGACCGGCCGGGTCCTCGTGTCCGGCGGCGCCGGCGGGAACTCGGAGACGGCGACCTGCGAGACCTACGATCCCTCGGCCGGGACCTGGTCCGCGACGGGCTCGCTCGCCCTTGGGCGCTCGCGGCACGTGACGGCGCTCCTGCCCGACGGGAGGGTCCTCGCGGCGGGGGGCGTGGCCGGGGGCGTCGCGCTCTCGAGCGCCGAGACGTACGACCCGGCCTCCGGGACCTGGGCCCCGACGGGCGGCCTCGCGGTCGGGCGGCTGCGGCACGCGGTCGCGCGGCTCGCGAACGGCGACGTCCTGGTCCTCGGCGGGTACAACGCCGGGCCGCTCGCGACCGCCGAGGTCTACAGGCCGTCGGCCGGCGCCTGGACCGCCGCGGCGGCGATGCCCTCGGCGCGGCTCGACGCGGCTGCCGTCACGATGGAGGACGGGCGCGTGCTGGTGTCGGGAGGGAGCGGGCTCGCCGTCCCCGAGGCGAGCGCCGTCCTCCTCGATCCCGCCGTCTCGCTGGGCGGAGGCGGGATCGGGGCGTGGCTCGCGGCGCCGCCGCTGGCGCGGGCCCGGACTTGCCACACGCTCACGCTCCTCCCCGACGGCCGCGCGGTCGCGGCGGGGGGGGCCGGCGCCGCCCCCGCCTCCTCGTGCGAGGTGTTCGGACCCTCCCCCGCCGGAGGGCCGGTCGTGACCCGCGTGGACGGCCAGGCCGCCGATCCCGTGACCCTCACGAGGGGGGCCTCGGTGTCGCTCTCCGGGACGGGCCTCCGAGACCCGACCGTCTCCCTCGCGGGACCGCTCGGGGGCGGATCGCCGGCCCGGTTCGTCTTCCCCTCGACATCCTCCGCGGACGGCACCGGGGTCTCGTTCGTCCTCTCGACCCCCGGCCAGGCGCTCCCGCCGGGCACCTACGCCCTGCGCGTCGCGGCCGGGGGGAGGCTCTCCGCGCCCCGGCTGGTGCGGGTGCCGTAGATCCCGCTTGACTCCCGGGCCCCTCCTGCCGATAAGGATCGGGGTACCCGTATGCCCGCCATCGCCTCGGCGACCGCCCGGGAGATCCTCGACTCCCGCGGCACGCCCACGGTCGAGGTGGACGTCGTCCTCGAGGGCGGCGCCCGGGGAAGGGCGGCCGTCCCGTCGGGGGCCTCGACGGGAACGCACGAGGCGGTGGAGCGCCGGGACGGGGGGCCGCGCTACCGGGGGAAGGGCGTCCGGCAGGCCGTCTCGGCCGTGAGGGACGTGATCGGGCCCGCGGTCCGCGGACGCGACGCGGCGGACCAGAGGGGTCTCGATCGCGCCCTCTGCGCGCTCGACGGCACCCCCAACAAGGGGAAGCTCGGCGCGAACGCCCTCCTCGGGGTCTCGCTCGCGAACGCCCACGCGGCGGCGGCCGCGGCCGGTGTGCCGCTCTACGCGCACCTCGGCGGGGCGGGCGCGAAGGTCCTCCCGGTCCCCCTCCTGAACGTGCTGAACGGCGGGGCGCACGCCGACAACGGGCTCGACATCCAGGAGTTCATGCTCGCCCCGGTCGGCGCGGCGAGCTTCTCCGAGGCGATCCGGATGGGGGTGGAAGTCTCGTGGGCGCTCAAGGCCGCCCTCCGGGAGCGGGGCCTCTCGACCGGCGTGGGCGACGAGGGTGGAGTCGCGCCGCGGCTCTCGGGGGGGGCGGGCGAGGCGCTCGACCTGCTCGTGGGGGCCGTCCGCGCGGCGGGCCTCGAGCCGGGCCGCGAGGTCGCGCTCGCCCTCGACGCGGCGGCGACGGAGTTCTCGGAGGGCGCCCGATACACGCTCAAGGCCGAGGGCGGGAAGACCCTCGACTCCGCCGGCATGGTCTCGTTCTACGAGGGGCTCGCGAAGGGCTTCCCGCTCGCCTCGATCGAGGACGGGCTCGCCGAGGACGACTGGGACGGCTGGAAGCGCCTCACGGAGAAGCTCGGCGGGAAGATGCAGCTCGTGGGCGACGACATCTTCGTGACGAACCCGAAGCGGATCGCCGAGGGGGCCGACAAGGGCGTCGCGAACGCGGTCCTGATCAAGGTGAACCAGATCGGGACCCTCACCGAGACCCTCGACGCCATCGCGCTCGCGCGGGAGCGCGGCTACGCGGCCGTGATCTCCCACCGCTCGGGGGAGACCGAGGACACGACCATCGCCGACATCGCCGTCGCGACGGGGGTCGGGCAGATCAAGACGGGGGCCCCGTGCCGGGGCGAGCGCACCGCGAAGTACAACCGGCTGCTCCGGATCGAGGAGGAGCTGGGCAAGCGGGCGCAGTACGGGCTGCCGGGGAAGAGGGGAGGGGCGAGGCAGCCGTGTTAGATGGGCTCGACACGGCGACGGAGGCCGACCGTCCGACGGGCGCGGGTCTCCGGGTGGGCGGCGAGCTTCGCCGCGCCCTCGTCTGGCTCGGGGTCGCGGCGCTCGGGTGGATGTTCGTGACCGGCTACCTGCCGGCGCGGCGGTCTCTCCGGCAACTCGGGGAAGAAGAGGAGTCCGTGCGGGCGGAGATCCTCCGGGTGCGCGAGGAGAACCGGTCGCTCCGCGGCGAGATCCTCTCGGCGCGCGAGGATCCCGCCTACGCCGAGGCGCTCGAGCGGGCGACGGGGCGGGGGCGGCTGCCGGGCGAGGTCTCCCTCCCGGGGGCGGCCTGGGTCCCGCTCGAAGGGGGGACCCGTTGAACCCGGGCAGCCCCGACTCGCTCGATCCCCGCGAGGTGGAGGCGCTGCTCGCCGGGGCGGGCGCGGGGGCCGCGGCGAAGCGCGCGGGGCCGCCTCCGCACGCGTTCCGGCGCGCCGCCGAGCGCGCCGCCCGGAGCCTCGCGGAGGCCCTCGGCCGCCTCCTCTACGCCCCTGCCGACGTGGCGGTGGCCTACGTGGCCGACGTCGCGCCGGCCGAGTTCCTCTCGTCGCTCCAGGACCCGACGTGCGCCTTCACGCTCGGGGCGCCCGGAGCCGCCGCCGTGGTGCTCGAGATCTCGCCGCCGCTCGCGTTCGCGGTCTGCCAGAAGGTCCTGGGCGGCCGGCCCGCCGGGGAGGGACCGGGCGTGAAGTTCCCCACGGAGGCCGAGTGGGAGGTCCTCGAGCGCACGGCCGCCGCGATCGGCGGGGCGATCGGCCCGGCCCTCGACCGGCCCCTCCCGCTCCGCGAGCGCGAGGCCTCCCCCCGGCTCCTCACCGACCTCCCGGGCCCCGCGCGAGTCGTCGCGTTCGAGGTGTTGGCCCAGGGCGCGGACGGCCTGGTGCACCTGCTGCTGCCCGTCTGACCCGGATCGGGGCTACCGTCGCCCCGGCGGCGGCGCGGGCGGGACGAGTTCGCGGAGCGTAGGTTCGAGCTCCTGGATCCTCTTCTCGAACCGCTCGATCTTCCGCAGCCACTCGGCGGCCTCCGGGGGGGGCGGCTCGCCGGAGGCCGAGAGGGCCTGGAGCCTCTGGATCATCCCGCGAGTCTCGCGCAGCGTCTCCGCGAACCCCGCGAGCTCCTCCTGGACGCCCGCCGGGTCGGGGGCAGGGATCGGCGGCCTCTCGGTGGCCGGGGCGGGGGCGCCGCCCGGGCTCGGCGGCGCCGGCCGAAACCACCCCAGCGCATAGGCCCCCCCGACCGCCGCCGCCCCGACCGCGATGCCGGCGAGCAGGCCCGCGACGACCCGGCGGGGCTCCCGCGGGGGCGGGCGCCTCGCCGGGAGCCTCTCCGTCGGGGCGATCGGGCGCGGAGGAGGCGCCGGGGCCCCGCCGAGCGACGCGGTCTGGGTCGCGCCGTTCCGGAGTCGCCGGATCTCCTCGAGCACTGCCGCCGCGCTCGCCGGCCGGGCGGCCGGGTCCTTCGCGAGGAGCCTCCCGATGAGGCGCGCGGTCCCGGGCGAGAGGGCCGGGTTCCCCCGGCTCGGGTCCGGGACGGGGGCGGACGCGTGGCGTGCCGCTACGTCGGCCGCCGTCGCCCCGTCGTAGGGCGGCCGCCCGACCGCCGCGTGGAAGAGCGTGGCTCCGAGGGCGTAGAGGTCCGCCCGCGCGTCGGCCGCCGGGTCCCCCCGGGCCTGCTCGGGCGCGGCGTACTGCGGCGTCCCGATCCCGAAGCCCGTCCGCGTGATCGCGGTCGAGTCGGCGTCGAGGCTCTTCGCGATCCCGAGGTCGCAGAGCTTCACCGCCCCGTCGCGGCCGATCAGGATGTTCCCCGGCTTCACGTCTCGGTGGACGAGCCCCCGCGCGTGGGCGTAGTCGAGCGCCGCGGCGACGGCCTCGCCGATCGCGAGCGCCTCGGGCTCGGGGAGCGGCGCCCCGCGCCGGAGCCTCGCCTCCAAGCTCTCGCCCTCGACGAACTCCATCGCCACGTAGTGCTGGCCGTCCACGCAGCCCGCGTCGAGGCCGGCGACGATGTTCGGGTGGCGCAGCGCCGCCGCCGCCTCCGCCTCGCGAAGGAACCTCGAGAGCGCCCCGGGCTCCCGTCCGAGGTGCGGGGGGAGGAGCTTCAGCGCCACCGGGGCCCCGTCCGACCGTCTCCGCGCGCGGTAGACGGCGCCCATCCCGCCCTGCCCCACCTTCTCGAGGATCTCGAAGCCGGGCAGGAGGTCCCGGAGCGGGCCCGCTCCCTGCGCGAGCAGCACCTCCCGCACCTGGTCCGCGGTGAGGTGGCCGCGTTTCCGCAGGATCTCCCCGATCCTCTCGGGGAGCCCGAGGCGGGCGAGCTCCGCCTGGGCGGCGAGGGCCTCGGCCACGGCCGACTCCGTCGCCCAGCCGCGCGCGACCGCGATCTCGCCGAACCGCGCGCGAGCCCCGGGGAGGACGGCGCTCACAGGCCCAGCGCCTTCAGCTTCTCGTACAGGGTGCTCCGCTCGATCCCGAGGATCCGCGCGGCCCGGCTCTTGTTGCCGCCCGTGCTCTGGATCACGCGGGTGATGTGCTGCCGCTCGACGTCCCGCAGCGTCGGCATCTCCTCGGCGCTCCCTCCCGCGCGCCCCCCGCCGGAGGAGCGGGCTGCGCGCGAGGGATCCAGGAACGAGAAGTCCGAGGGCCGGAGGGTCGTCCCGCCGGAGAGGACGCACGCCCTCTCGATGGAGTTCCGGAGCTCGCGCACGTTCCCGGGCCAGGGGTACGACGTGAGGAGAGTAAGCGTGTCCGGCTCGAAGCCCTGGACGTGGTGGCCGCACTCCTCGCGGAGTCTCTCGAGGAAGTAGGCGGCGAGGTAGGGGATGTCGTCCTTCCTCTCGCGGAGCGCGGGCACCTCGAGGACGAGGGCGCTCAACCGGTAGTAGAGGTCCTCGCGGAAGTCCCCCGACTCGGTGAGCCCGCGGAGGTCCCGGTGGGTGGCGGCGACGATGCGGACGTCCACCGGCACGGGCGACTGCCCGCCGACCCGGGTGACGGCACGCTCCTCGAGGGCGCGGAGGAGCTTGCCCTGGGCCTCCGGCGGGAGGTCCCCGACCTCGTCGAGCAGGAGCGTCCCGCCGCTCGCCTGCTCGAAGCGCCCCCGCGAGCGGGCGAGGGCCCCGGTGAACGCCCCGCGCTCGTGGCCGAAGAGCTCGCTCTCCACCAGGTCGCGGGGGAGCGCGGCGCAGTTCACGGCGACGAGCGGCCCCGCCCTCCGGGGGCTGTTCGCGTGGATCGCTCGGGCGATCAGCTCCTTCCCGGTCCCCGACTCCCCCGAGAGGAGCACCGTGCTCGAGGTCGCGGCCACCCGCCGGATCGTGTCGAAGACGCGCCTCATCGGCGGGCTCTTCCCGATCAGCTCGGGGGCGCCGTCCTCCGCGAACGGCGGCCTCGCTCCTCGGCTGCCGGCACCCTTCGTCGCCGCAGCGAGGGCGGCGCCGGCGATGGTCCCCGCGGCGCGGAGCCACTCGAGGGCGGCGCCGTTGAAGTCGGGCGCTCCCCCGGCCGTGTCGGCGTACACGACGCCGACCACGCGGCCCCCCGCGCGGAGAGGCGCGGCCGCCGCCGCGCAGAAGAGGCTCCTCGCTCCGGCGGGCGCCTCGCGCGGGTCGAGGGCACGGTCGGGGGTGAGGACGGCCTCGCCCGCCCGGGCGCGGGAGAGGAGGCCGGCCGGGAGGACGAGTCCCGCGACGTCCCTCGCGTCCCGCCCCCGGGCCGCCCCCGCGGCCGGCGCGCCCTCCGCCGCGTCCAGGAGGGCCGCGGCGCGGCCGGCCGGGAGCCCCGCGACGATAGCGTCGCAGAGCGCTGCGAGACGGCGCGCGGGGTCGCCCTCGGCGGAGACCGCCTCGGCCACGCGGGCGAGGGACGCGGCGGCCGCCGGCGGGGCGGCGGGACCCGGGGCCGGCCCGGGGTCGCGCAGAGCGAGGCTGATGGTCGCGGGCTCGGGCCCACCCTCAACCGGCCCGGTCCCCTCGCCCGCGCCGTCCTCGGTCATGATCTCGAATGTCGAGCACCCGACGCGGACGAGGTCCCCGCCCCCGCAGGCGGTCTCCTCCACGGGCACGCCGTTCACGGCGGTGCCGTTCTTGCTCCCCATGTCGCGGACGACCACGCCACCCTCGCCCGCGCGGATCTCGCAGTGCTCCCGCGAGACGCTCGGGTCGTCGAGGATGATCCCGCAGCCGGAGCCGCGGCCGAGGACGGTGCGACCGTCCAGCAAGGGGAACTCGAGCCCCTGGAGCGGTCCCCCTCGGGCGACGAGCCGTGCCATCGGGCCCCCGACCCTACTGTACGAAATCCGGACAGTGGACGGCAACCCGGGGGAAGGGCAGTTCACAGTTCACTGTTCACCGTTCCCGGGAGGGGAGCGGTCCCAACTGTGAACCGTGAATCGTTAACCGTGAACCTAGAAAGCCCAGTCCTTCAGCAGCTTGCTCTTGAAGCTCGCGAACTCGCGGACCTTCTCGGCGGGCGCGCCCGCGGTCGTCGCCGCCTCGACGAGCTTCTGCCACTCGTCGTTCATGCGCCGGAGCCTCCCCGCGAGCACCTCCGCGAGGTTCGCCACCACCTTGAACGCGGCGGTGGAGCCGGCCTCGAGCCGCGCCCGGATGGCGGGCCTCTGCCACGTGAGCAGCTCCGCCGGCGCGGTCGTGACGACCGAAGCCGTGGCGACGCTCGAGGGGGCGACGATCCCGACCTCGCCGAAGACCGACTTGTCCCCGAGGGTCGCGAGGACGTGCGTCTGGCCCCCGGTCCCCGCCTTCCGCACCTCGCAGGCGCCCCGGAGGAGGAGGAAGAGCACGGGGGACGGCTGCCCCTCCGTGACCAGTGTCTCGCCCGCGTCCGCGGAGCGCATCTCGGAGATCTCCAGCAGCTCCCCCAGCTCGTCGCTCCGGAGCCCGGCGTAGAGCGGGACCCCCGTGAGCACCTCGATCCCCGGCCGGTCGGCCATGGCTGCCTCCTCAGCGGCTCAGAGGCCGCGCAACGCCACGGCCTTCGCCACGCGCCCGAGGGCCACGACGAACGCGGCTGTCCTCCACGCGAGCTTCTTCTCGCGGACGATCCCGGCCACGGTGTCGAAGGCGCGCGCGAGGACGCCGCGGGTCTCGTCGAGGACCTTCTCCCGCCCCCAGCGGTGCTGCTGCAGGTTCTGGACCCACTCGAAGTAGCTCGCGGTGACGCCGCCGGCGTTCGCGAGGATGTCCGGGATCACGGTGACGCCCCTCTTCCGGAGGATCGCGTCGGCATCGGGGGTCGTCGGAGCGTTCGCCCCCTCGACGATCCACTTCGCACGGACCGCCGCCGCGTTCTCCTTCGTGAGGACGTGGCCGAGCGCCGCGGGGATGAGCACGTCGCAGTCGGCCGCGAGGGTCTCGGGACTGGTCGTCGGCTGTCCGCCCGGGAACCCGCCCACGCCCCCCTTGTTCTTGCGCGCGTAGTCGAGGAGCGCCGGGACGTCGAGCCCCTCGGCCCGCTTCGCCCCGCCCGTGTGGTCGGCGACCGCGACGACCTTCGCGCCCTTCTCCGCGAGGATGCGGGCCGTGTGGGAGCCGACGTTCCCGAAGCCCTGCAGCGCCACGCGGACCCCGGCGACCGGCCGGTTCTCGAGGGCGAGCGCCCTCTCCGTCGCGACGACCACTCCGAACCCGGTCGCCTCGTCACGCCCCTCGGACCCGAAGAGGTCCACCGGCTTTCCGGTGACGACCGCCGGCGAGAAGCCGTGCAGGCGGCTGTACTCGTCCATGAACCAGGCCATCACCTGCGCGTTCGTGTTCACGTCGGGGGCCGGGATGTCCACCTGGGGCCCGATGAACTCGTGGATCTTCCCGACGAAGGCCCGCGTGAGGCGCTCGAGCTCGCGCTCGGAAAGCTTCCCCGGGTCGCAGGCGATCCCCCCCTTCGAGCCTCCGTACGGGATGTTGGCGACGGCCGTCTTCCACGTCATGAGCGCCGCGAGGGACTGCACCTCGTCGGCGTCCACCTCGGGGTGGTAGCGGAGCCCTCCCTTGTAGGGGCCGCGGGCCTTGTTGTGCTGGATCCTGTAGCCCGAGAAGACGGCGACCTCGCCGTTCTCCCGCTCGATCGCGACCTGGACCTTCAGCTCCCGCTCGGGAGTGGTGAGCAGCTTGCGGATCCGCGGCGGGAGGGCGAGGACGTCGGCGGCTTCCGTGACGTAGCGGAGGGTGTCCTCCGAAGCGCTCATGGGGCGGCGAGTGTATCGCAGGACCCGGGGGCTGGATAGTATCCTCGCGCGTGAGGTTTCGGGGCGCCCGTAGCTCAGAGGAAGAGCGGCGGCCTTCTAAGCCGTTGGTCGGGGGTTCGACTCCCTCCGGGCGCGCCATTCGACTCGCGCGGCGGGCGCCCCGGGCGCCCGCCGCCGATCGCTCATGGCAAGCCGGCCCCACGACGAGCGCGTCTCCGACATCGGCGAGTTCTCGCTGATCGCCCGGATCCGCGAGTGGCTCGGGACGGCCGGTCCGCCGGTCGTCCTCGGCCCGGGCGACGACTGCGCGATCCTGGCCCCCACGCCCGGGGCGGAGCTGCTGCTCACGACCGACGAGCAGGCGGAGGCGGTCCACTTCCATCGCGACTGGCTCGCGCCGGAGGACCTCGGGTTCCGCGCGCTCTCCTCGGCCGCGAGCGACGTGGCGGCGATGGGAGGCCGGCCCCTCGGAGCCGTGGTGGCGCTCGGGCTCCCCCCCGACGCGCGGGTCGCGGAGGTCCGTTCGTTCTGCGCGGGGTTGCGCGCGGCGGCCGCCGATCTCGGGTGCCCCGTGGCCGGCGGGAACCTCTCCGGCGCGCTCGGCGGCTGGCGGGTCGTGACCACCGTCGCGGGCGAAGCCGCCGCCGGGGCAGCGTGGCGACGGTCGGGGGCGCGGCCGGGGGACGCGCTGTGGCTCACGGGCTTCCCGGGCCGGGCGCACGCCGGTTGGCGGGCCGTCGCCGAGGGGCTCCGGCCGTCGGCGGCCGGGGTCGCCGAGGCACTCGCCGCGTTCCGCCGGCCGGTCGCGCGCTTCGCGGCCGTCCGCGCCCTCTCCGGAGCGCCGATCCACGCGGCCCTGGACCTCTCCGACGCGCTCTCCCGGTGCGCGCTCCTCCTCGCGGAAGCCTCGGGCGCCGCGGTGGCGCTCGACACGCACGGGCTCCTCTCCGACCCCGCCGCGGCGGCGGTGGCCCGCGCCCTGGGCGAGGACCCCCTCGAGTACGCCCTGCACGGCGGCGAGTCCTACGAGCTGCTCCTCGCGGCGCCGCCCGGCGCCCTCGACCACGCGGCCGGAGCGCTCGCCTCCTCGGGCCTGCCCCTCCGGGCCGTCGGGGAGGTCCGGCGCGAAGGCCCCTCGGTCCTCCGTACCCCCACCGGGACCCAGCCCCTCGAGCCTCGGGACTTCGCCCACTTCACGGGGGGAATGGATTCCGAGGGCGTCGGTGAGTAGTTTTCCGTCTTGATCGGCGTCCCGTCGGGGCTACCATGCGACGCCCATAGGGCTCGTGTCGAAATGACTGACGGTCGTCGCGCGGGCGGCGGCGGCGCATCCGCTTCGTTGCGCCTCCGTCGGCGTACCTCTCCACTGGTACGCCTCGTCGGCGACGCCTCGCGGCTGCACCACCGGCGCTCCGCGAGACTCCATCATTCATCTCGACAGGAGCCCTTGCCGGAAATGGGGCGGATCCGAACATCGTGAGGCGCCCGACGCCTCCCCCCAGGGGGAAGCCGAAGATCCGGACGCTGCTCTCCGAAGTGAACGGACTCTTCACGCAGCTGTACAATCTGGAAGAGTTGAACGACCCGGACCTTCCGGCGCGCCGCGCGGCGATCCTCACGCGGTATCGGGCCAAGATGGAGGAGCTGATCCGGGAGGTGGAGCGCCTATAGCGCTCCCAGGAGCCTCACCACCTCACCCGGCTCGCGGACCGCGCGCAGCGACAGGATCAGGTGGTCGGAGCCGAGCAGCTCCCCGAGCCGCTTGTAGAGCCTGAGGTAGGCCTGGTCCTCGTAGGGGGGAGAGACCAGGGCCAGCACCAGGTGGACCGGGGCGCCGTCCGGTGCCTCGAGGTCGAGCCCGGGGCGGGAGACGACCGCGGCCGCAGTCACGGCGCGCGCCTGCATGGTGCGGACGTGCGGGAAGGCGACGCCGCGGCCGAGCACCGTCGAGGCCTTCCTCTCGCGGTTCAGGAGGTCCGTGAGGAGCTTGGTCGCGTTCCCGATCTTGCCGGTGGACTCGAGGAGGGTCACCAACACATCGAGGAGCCACTCCTTCCGGATCCGGTGCGCCCGCGGGCTGCCGGGCTCGACACCCTCGGGGAGCGGGGGCTCCTCGGGGTCGAGCAGGATGTTCTCCTCGCGCAGAAGGCGGCCGAGCACGCGGCGGGAGGATGCCAGAGCGCCCCCGGACCCGCAACCCGGCGCGCGCGCTCGCCCTCCTTGCGCCCCCCGCACACCCCGCTAGCATGGCGGGTCGCGCATGGGCGATCTCGCCCGACTCGTCCGGGCCGTGCCGGACTTCCCGAAGAAGGGGATCCTCTTCCGGGACATCACGCCGCTCCTCGCGGACGCGCAGGGCTGGAAGGAGGCCGTCGAGGCGCTTGCGGCCCCGTTCCGGAAGGCGAAGCCGCGGATCGTCGCCGGAATCGAGTCCCGCGGGTTCATGTTCGGCGCCGCCGTCGCGAACGCCCTCGGCGCGGGATTCGTCCCGATCCGCAAGGGCGGGAAGCTCCCTCGCGAGACCTACCGCGAGTCCTACGCCCTCGAGTACGGGACGGATGCCGTCGAGGTCCACCGCGACGCGATCCCCGCGGGGACGCCGACCCTCGTCGTGGACGACGTGCTGGCGACCGGGGGCACCCTCGGCGCGGCCTGCCGGCTCGTGGGGCAGTCGGGGGGCAAGCTCCTCGGGGCGGCGGTCCTGATCGAGCTGACGGGGCTCGGGGGGCGCGAGAAAGCGCGCGTGGAGCCATTGCACGCGGTGCTCCAGATGCCGGCGGGGGGGCCGTGAAGAGACGTTTCCGGTTCGTGGTTTCCGGTTTCGCGTTGGCAGTGGCGGCCGGGCTCGCGGGGCCGGCCGCGGCGCAGGAGCTGGCGGGGATCGAGCCTGCGGGGCGTTGGACGGCGGGAGAGCCCGCGCGGCTCCGGCTCTCGGGACCGCTCGCGGGCGCCGGCGCGCGTCTCATCGTCACGGTCGTCGCCGCGGACCGGAGCGAGAGGCCGGCCCGGGTCCTCGGCGAGTCGCGCTCGCCCGACGGGAGCGCGCTCGCGACGGTCCTCCTCCCGGCCGTGCTCGCGGGTCGCGGGACGGTCCGCGCGAGCCGCGGCGGCGCCTCCGCCGTCTCCCCGGTGAGGCTCGATCCCCCGGCCCCTCCGGGCGCCGTCGGAGGCGAAGCGGTCCCGCTCGGGGACGGCAGGGTCTCCGTGACCGTCGTGGTCTTCTCGCCGGATCGGCCGAGCGCGGCACCGCCGGTCGAGGTCTTCTACGTGCCGTCGGGGGAGACCCCGCTCGCGGGCGGCGACCTCTGGACCGTGATACCGGCCGGACCGGACGGCACATGGACCGGGACTCTGCCCGCCCGTCCCGGGGCGTCGGGCGTGATCGTGCGCCTTCCGGGGACGGGCGTGACGGGCACCGTTCCGCTCCCGGCCACGCCGGTCGCGACGCCGTCTCCCACGGGGCCGGACACGGCGGGGACCTCGTCGAAACCCGACGCGTCGGGGGTCTCGGGGGACGTGACGGGCGGCCCGCTCTGGCTTCCCGGCGCGACCGACGTGGACCGCGACACGACCCTCGCAGGCGGGATCGGGCTCCGCGGTGCGCTGCGCCACGGCCTGCTCGCCCGTGGGGACCTGCTCGAGGCGGGGTTCCGGCTGGGCTATGCGAGCCTGCTCGTCGAGCGAAACGAGACGGTGACCGAGGAGTTCACGATCGTCGCAGGGGGTGATCCGAACGTGCGAATGAGACAACGCTCTCGATCGGCACGAGCCTAGCCTCGAACGTCCCCTTTCCAGCGTCCACCGTCACCCCTGCAACAAGCCGTCGCAGCGCGGCCTTCCGAGGGGCGACGTCTCCGGTCTCGAGGATCTCTCGCAGGCTCTTGCCCTCAGCCAGCACGCGCCTGACGACCCCCTCTACATCGACCATCCCGGCCTGCGGGGGCGCCGAGACGGAAGCCTCGGCCTGGCTCTTCAAGCGCTTCAGTTCGGGCACCAAGTCGTCCCAGAGTTCGGGCTCGTCTGCCAGCCTGCGGCGGAGCAGTGCGATCTTCGCCTCGAGTTCCTCACGCGTGGAGGTGGTGCTGGCGACCGCTGCAGAGTGTCCCTGGAGTCTCCCGATGAGCCTCGGCTCAAGTTCCTCCGCGGTGACTTCGCCCAAAGCCTCCTCCATGTAGGTTCCGACGGTTTCCAAGATCACCGCGTCCAAGTCCATCCCGCTCACGGAGGACGAATCGCAGAATGCCCTGCCGTGGGTCCGATACCCGCTACACCCGTAGGAGTAGTGCTCTTTCGTCGAGCTGTTCTGTTGACCGAAGAACTTCCGCCCGCACTGAGCACACACAAGAAGTCCCGAGAGGAGGTACGACGAGATCGTCGTTCGACCACGGGCGGACCGCTCCCGGTTGGCCTGCCGCGCGCGCTGAACAGACTCCCAGATCTGGACGGAGACCAGACCCTCGTGAGCGCCCTCCTTGACGAACGCATGGGCCATCCCGCGCCTCCGCTGCTTCCCCCGCTCCTCTTCAGGGCGCTCCACGCAGACAGGCCGGCCACCTCCATCCCCACGCTCCATGTAGAAGAACTTCCCCTGCGTGTAGAGACCGTACACGAGATCCCCGCGGTAGGTACGACTCGCGAGCATCCGACCAACAGTCGTGGAGTTCCACCCCATGCTGGTCGGAGACGGCCGACCCTCCTGGTTGAGAATGGAGGCGATCTTCCAGATCCCGAGACCGCGGGAGGCCAGCTCGAAGGCACGCCGGACCGTTGCGACGCGCGAGGCCTCGCCAGGGACGAGCTTCCGGAAGTACTGGCGCTTCTGAGCCCGGGCCTCCAAGTGCGAGATGCTGGCCCAGAAGGCGGGGTCTGCTCCCAAGCTCTCGCCACGGCGCCCGCTGTACCGAACCCTCCGAACAAGTCGCTCCCCAGCGAAGTCCCCGAAGTCGTACCCGAACGGC
>JAKEIC010000318.1 GCA_022614695.1 Planctomycetales bacterium
CCCCTCCTCCCCGACGGCCGCGTCTCGAACGGGGGCCGAAGCGAGGCCTCGGATCTCCTCCGCAAGCTCGGCCTGGGCGAGCGCCTGACCCACCGTCCCTCGCAGCTCTCGGGCGGCGAGCAGCAGCGCGTGGCGCTGGCCCGGGCGCTGGTGCGGAAGCCGAAGCTCCTCCTCGCCGACGAGCCGACGGGGAACCTGGACAGCGAGACGGGGCGCGGCGTGATGGAGGCGCTGCGGGCGGAGGTCAAGTCCCGCGGGATGACCGCGGTGATCGTCACCCACGCCCGCGAGCACATCCGCGAGGGGGACCGGGTGCTCTCGATGCGGGACGGACGGGTGACGGAGGACGGGCGCTGAGCCCTACCGGGGCTCCGCGATCTCCCCGAGGAGGGGGTGCGACCCCCGGCAGGCAACGCGCCAGGGGCCGGCGCCGGTCAGGGTGCCGGGCGGGAACGCCACCGGCTTGGCGAAGGCGAGCTTTTCGAAATTGGGGACCTCCTCGTTCGGGCCGTGGGGCACGACCCGGCCGGCCGCGACGGAGCGGCCCATCATGTCGCGCACGTCGAATTCGTAGAGCAACGGCTCCGGCCAGAACCCCGAATAGGCCTCGCCGCGCGCGCCGGAGACGACCGCCTTGTCGGTGAGGAGGACGCGACCCGCCTCGTCCGGCTCGAGCGGGATCTCCATGCTGACGGGGCCCCCCAGGTCCAGGACCGCGTTCCCGTCCGGCTCGAGCTCCACGCCCGGGTGCTTCCCTCGCCGGATCTCGACGCGCCTCTGCTTCTCCTCGTCGGGGTCGTCGGCCAGGAGGGCGTAGTGGAGGGCCCAGGAGCCGCAGGGGATGACGGCGGGGGACCTGGCCACGTCGGCGTAAGCCCGCGCCTCCCCCGAGCGCTGTTCCAGGACGCACCAGAGGAGCTTCGCCTTCTCGAGGCCGCTCCACCGGACCGAGACGGTGCCGGTGGGACCCTTGTAGGGCCGGAGCCGCAGCGCCGTCCCCGCCCGGTCGTTCTCGCAGCGGTACCACGAGTCCCCGAGCCGCAGCAGGCAGCCGAGGAACGTCGCCGGGCCGGCGGCCTCGCCGAGCCCGTCCGATCCCACGTCGTCGAACTGGCCGTTCCCGTCGTCGTCGGAGAGCGCGATCCGTCGCCCCCCGGGACCGCGACCGACCCGGTAGGTCGCGCGCCGAACCCGGATGTCCGCCCAGCGCGGGTTGGGGGGGGTCTTGCGCCTCTGGCCCCAGACCCTCCACTCGATCGGCGCCACCGCCTGGAACCCGTAGTCCAGAGTCTTCCGTCCCGGTCGGCCTCTCGTGTCCCTCACCTCGTACGGCAGCGAGAGGCGCTGGAGCACGGGCGTCGGCGCGAGCCGGACCGGAGTCCCGGGCTTGGCGGGGTCCGGCGTGAGACTCACGACCCTGTCCCCGGGCTCCTTCCGCAGGTAGAGGCCCCCCGGGACCCCGAGCGGCTCGGCTCCCGGCACGCGCGCGCCGCCGCCCGGCTTGTCGTCCTCGAGGTAGACCTGCCTCCAGAACCAGGGATTGTCGCGGGTCCTCGGGTTGGGCGTCTTCATCGGGGGCGTCTCGGAGACGTGGACGTCGAGCGTGACGATCTCCTCCGGCCCGAGGTTCGCCTCCTCGAGGAGCGGCGACGCGAGGAGGGGCTCCCCGACCTCCCGGACCTTCCGCTCGAGCTCCTCGAGCCACCCGCGGGTCTCTTCCCGGAACCACGTCGCCGCGTCGGCGATCGCGAGGGCTTCCCGGAAGGCCACGCGCGCCCTCGGGTACTCCCGGCGGGCCCAGAGGGCCATCCCGAGCCCCCGGCGGGCGATGACTCCGAACGTGGGATCCGCGACGGCGTCGGCGAGGGCGCGCGCCTTCTCGAAGGTCGCGGCGGCCCGGATCGGGTCCTGGTCCTTCGCGAGCTGCTCGCCCTCCTCGATCCGGGCGAGACAGTCCGCCCATGCCCGGCGGCCGGCGGCGTCCGCCGCCTTCCAGGTGGCGATCCTCCCGGCCGGGCGGACGATCCCCGCCGCCCGCGCGGCGGCCGCCAGGAACTCCGCCGACCCGATCTCCCGGTCCCGTGCGTCGCCGTCCCCCTTCGCCTCGGCCCGGAGCGCGTTCGCGAGCATCGCCTGGAAGACCGACTCGGCGTAGCACTGCGGCGCGTACGTCCGGCAGTGGCCCTCGGCCTTCGCGGCGTCGCCTGACCTCTGGCACTCGAGGATCTCGAACCAGAACTGGTTGGGGTCGAGGGGCGCCGGGGAGGCCTGGTCCTGCGCAGCAGCGAGTGACCCCAGCGCCAGGCCGATAGCCGGGAGAGTCCAACGCGGGATCATCGAGGAGAATCCTATACGCTACACGCCGCGGTTCCCCGTCCGGTTCCTCTCTCACGGCCGATTCACGAGGGGCCTCGTCCTCGTGCATGGGTCGGGCGCGGGCTATACTCCCCCTCCGCGATGGCGACCGAGATCGCTCTGAAACTCGCCGATGGTCGGGAGGTCCGGGTCCCGTCGGGGACCCTGGTCGCGGACGCACTCCGCAGCGCCGGGCTCGCCTCGGAGGACGTCCTCGGCGCCAAGGTCGGTGGGGAGATCCTGGACCTCCAGACCCCGGTCCGCGCGGCGGGCCCCTTCCTTCCCGTGCGCGCCGGGACCCCGGAGGGGCTCGAGATCCTCCGGCACTCGACTGCCCACGTCATGGCGCAGGCCGTCGCGCGCCTCTTCCCGGACGTCGAGTTCGCGATCGGGCCCGTGATCGAGGACGGGTTCTACTACGACTTCGACACCCTTCACGTCTTCGTCCCCGAGGATCTCCCGCGGATCGAGGCGGAGATGGCGAAGATCGTCGCGGAGGGCCAGCCGATCCGCCGGAGCGAGGCGAGCGGCAAGTCGGAGGCGATCGCGACCCTCACCAAGACCCAGAAGGCCAAGTTCAAGTCGGAGATCGTCCGGGAGCTTCCCGAGGACGCGGCGGTCTCGTTCTACTCCCAGGGCGAGTTCACGGACCTCTGCCGAGGGCCCCACCTCCCGAGCACCGCGCGGGTCGGGAAGGCGTTCAGACTCCTCTCCGTCGCCGGGGCCTATTGGCGCGCGGACCAGAAGCGCGAGCAGCTCCAAAGGCTCTACGGGACCGCCTGGTTCTCGGAGCAGGACCTCGCCGCCTACCTCAAGCGCCGCGAGGAGGCCGAGAAGCGCGACCACCGCAAGCTCGGGCGCGAGCTGGAGCTGGTCTCCTTCCGGCCGGAGGTCGCCCCCGGGATGCCGTTCTGGCACCCGCGCGGCACCGTGATCTACAACGCACTCGTCTCCTACGTACGCGAGAAGCTCGCCGCGCGGGACTACGTCGAGATCCGGACCCCGCACGTCCTCTCCTCGAGCCTGTGGCACCGCTCGGGCCACATGTCGCACTACAAGGACAACATGTTCTTCACCACCGTGGACGAGAACGAGTACGCGGTGAAGCCCATGAACTGCCCGGGGTCGGCGCTCGTCTACGAGGCGGGACTCCGGAGCTACCGCGACCTCCCGCTCCGCCTCGCGGAGTTCGGCCTCTGCCACCGCTACGAGAAGTCGGGGGTCCTCGCCGGCCTCACGCGGTGCCGCGCCTTCGTGCAGGATGACGCCCACATCTACTGCGCGCCGGAGCAGCTCGGGGACGAGATCGGCGCGCTCGTGGCGCTCGTCCGCGAGGTCTACGCCGAGGTCGGGTTCGCGAACATCCGGATGGACCTCTCGACCCGGCCCCCCTCCTCGACGGGAACCGACGAGATGTGGCGGAACGCCGAGGGGGCCCTCGAGTCGGCACTCCGGAGGATCGGCGCCGAGTTCCGGTTGGCGCCCGGCGAGGGGGCCTTCTACGGGCCGAAGATAGACTTCCAGGTGAGCGACGCGATCGGCCGGAGCTGGCAGCTCGCGACGATCCAGGTGGACTTCTCCCTCCCGAAGAAGTTCGACCTCGTCTACGTCGCGGCGGACGGGGTCCGGAAGCGCCCCGTCGTCGTCCACCGGGCGATCCTCGGATCCCTCGAGCGGTTCATCGGGATCCTGATCGAGCACTTCGCGGGAGCGTTCCCCACCTGGCTCGCTCCCGAGCAGGTCCGGGTGATCCCGGTCTCCGAGGAGAAGAACGCGCCCTACGCACGCGAGGTGCTCGCCGCGTGCCGCGCCGCGGGGCTCCGCGCGTCGGCCGACCTCGGGAGCGAGCGCATGAACCAGAAGATCCGGTCGGCGCAGGTCCTGAAGGTCCCCTACATGTTCGTCGTCGGGGGCCGCGAGGCCGAGAACCGGACGGTCTCGGTCCGACGCCGAGACGAGGGCGACTGCGGAGCGCAGCCGCTCGCGGACGCCGTCCAGGCGGTGGCGGCCGAGACGCGCTCTCGGAGCCTCGCGCTCACCATCCCGGCCCAGGCGACGACGGCGGGCGCGAAGAAGCCTGCGAAGGCTACGACCTAGCATGCGGGCCGTCCGCCTCGTCCGTCCGGAGCCCGGCGCGGTCGAGGTGATGGACGTCCCGACGCCGAAGCCCGGACCGGGGCAGGCGCTGGTCCGGGTGCTCGCCGCCGGCATCTGCGGCACCGACAGGCACATCGCGAACTTCCACCCCTCGCTCCGGGCGACCCTCAAGCCCCCGCTCACTTTCGGCCACGAGTTCTGCGGCGAGATCGAGGCCCTCGGTTCGGGCGTGACGGGCCTCGATAAGGGCGAGTACGTCTCGTGCGAGATGCACGAGGTCTGCGGTCGTTGTTACCCCTGCCGCACGGGGCGCGGCCACATCTGCCGGAACACGGTGATCTACGGGCTCCACCGGGACGGCTGCTTCGCCGAGAAGGTCGTCGTCCCCGCGGCGAACGTCGTGAAGCTGCCGCGCGAGGTGGTCCCCCCGAGGGTGGGCGCCTTCCTCGACGCGCTCGGGAACGCCGTCCACACGGTCCTCGAGGGGGACGTCTCGGGCCGCACGGTCGCGATCCTCGGCTGCGGGCCGATCGGGATGATGGCGGCGGCGGTGGCCGAGTTCTGCGGGGCCTCGGGGCTCTTCCTCACGGACGTCTCGCCGTTCGCGCTCGAGCGGGCCCGGGCGTGGGCCGCGGCGCGCGAGGCCGCCGGGGTGCGCCGGATCCCGATCGCGATCCACGACGTCCGAGGCCCGGGGCGGGCCGCCGCGGTGGAGTCCATCGTCCGGGACTCGGACGGGGGCGTGGACGTGGCGCTCGAGATGTCCGGGGCGGCTCCGGCGGTGAACGACGGGCTGCGCGTCCTGCGACCCGGCGGGGTGATGTGTGCGCTCGGGCTGCCCGGGGCCCGCGAGCTGACCCTCGAGGACTATGGCGCGCAGGTCATCTTCAAGGGGATCACGTTGAAGGGGATCATCGGCCGCAAGATGTTCGAGACCTGGTACCGGATGCTCGCGTTCCTACGCGCGGGGCTCGACGTGTCGGGGCTGATCACGGTCGAGGCGCCGCTCGCGGAGTTCCCGGCCGCCTTCGCGAAGTTCGACAAGGGGGAAGCGCTGAAGGTGGTGCTCTATCCCCACGGGCCCAACGGCGCCCCGCCGAAGCGATGACGCGAGACGCATCGCCCCCAGGCGCCGCACGGAGCTACTTCCGGACACCCCCGGACGGCCACAGGAGTCCGGCCTCGATCAGAGGCCAGTAGATCGCCGCGACGAAGCCCGCAGCGACGCCGAGGATCACCAGGGAGACGAGGGTCTTCGCGAGCCCGCCCCCGACTCCCAAGAGCCGCCCCTCGAACCACGCGAGCAGGACCCACCCCGCGATTCCGGCGCCGAGCCAACCGAACCAGGGGACCCGGATCGCGAGGGCCGTCGGGCCGGGGAGGCTCGCGAGCCCCCCGACGCCGACCCCGACCCGATGGTAGGTGTACTCGCTCGGCATCAAGGCGGCGGCCGCTCCGCAGACCAGGAGCCAGCCGAGCCCGTTCCCGCTGTGCGTGAGGCGGGTGAGGAGGCCCGGCGCCGGAGAAGAGTCGGGCCCGGGCGGCGCGTCCCCGGCCGCGGCGTCCGCTCCCCCCGTGGGGGCGGCAGGCGCGCTGCCCGGGAGCCGGATCTTGGGATGCGTCTTGGTCGGACGTCCCTTGGGCCCGGACGCGCTCCCCTGGGGCGGGGTCGCCATCAGGCGTCCATCACCAGGAGGCTCGCCTCGTCCACGTGGAACGGGGCGCCCGTGGCTTTCCGGAGGTCCTCGAGGGTCGTCTCCCCGTCTATCTCCCTCAGGACGAGCCCCTCCGGGGTCACGTCCAGCATCGCGAGGTCTGTGACAATCGTGTGGACTACGCGCACGCCCGTGAGCGGGAGCGTGCACCTCTTCAGGATCTTCGGGGAGCCGTCCTTCGCGACGTGGTCCATCGTGACGATGATCCGCTTCGCTCCGGCGACGAGGTCCATCGCGCCGCCCATCCCCTTCACCATCTTGCCGGGCACCATCCAGTTCGCGATCGAGCCCTCCTGGTCCACCTGCAGCGCCCCGAGGACGCAGACGTCCACGTGCCCGCCGCGGATCATCGCGAACGAGTCGGCGCTGCTGAAGTAGGCGGAGCCCGGGATCTGGGTGATCGTCTCCTTGCCCGCGTTGATCAGATCCGGGTCCTCCTCCCCCTCGAGGGGATAGGGACCGATCCCGAGGAGGCCGTTCTCCGACTGGAGGATCACGTCCACGCCGGGGGGGATGTGGTTGGCCACGAGCGTCGGCATCCCGATGCCGAGGTTCACGTAGTCGCCGTCCCGGAGTTCCCTAGCGACTCTTCGGACGATTCGTTCTCTTCTCGATTCGCTTTTCATATCCCTTCCCCTGGAAGATCCGGTCCACGTAGATCCCCGGGGTGTGGACCTGGTCCGGGTCGAGCATCCCGAGCGGGACGATCTCCTCGACCTCGGCGATGGTGACCCGGCCGGCCGTCGCGATCATCGGGTTGAAGTTCCGGGCGGTCCTCCGGTAGACGAGGTTGCCCCAGCGATCGCCCTTCCAGGCCTTCACGAATGCGAAATCTCCGCGGAGCCAGCGCTCGAGGACGTAGGTCCGTCCGTCGAAGGCGCGCGTCTCCTTCCCGTCGGCGACGATCGTGCCGTGGCCCGTCGGGGTGTAGAAGGCGGGGATTCCCGCGCCCCCGGCGCGGATCCGCTCCGCGAAGGTCCCCTGGGGAACCAGCTCCACGTCGAGCTCCTTCGTCAGGAACTGGCGCTCGAACTCGGCGTTCTCCCCCACGTAGGTCGAGATCATCTTCCGGACCTGCCGGGTCTTGAGCAGGACGCCGATCCCGAAGTCGTCCACCCCCGCGTTGTTGCTGATGACGGTCAGGTTCCGGATCCCCTTCGCCTTGACCGCCGCGATCAGGTTCTCCGGGATGCCGCAGAGCCCGAACCCGCCCATCAGGATCGTCGCCCCGTCCGGGACGTCCTGGATGGCCTCGGCGGCGTCGCGGACGACCTTGTTCATCGCGTGAAGAGGTAGAAGGCCCGCGGCGTCGCGAGTCCCTGGAGGGCGGCCAGCGCCGCGGAGGCCGCCGGCGGGTCGGGCGCCCGCGCGCCGAGGAGCCCGCCGAAGAGGGAGACGCGGCCGTAGCGGATCACGGTCGCCTCGGAGATCCCCGCGAGCCGGCGGGCCTCGGCGACGGCGTCGTCGAAGGTCCCGAGCTTGTCCACGAGCTTCGCGTCCTTCGCGGCCGTCGCGGTCATGGGCCGGCCGTCGGCGAGGGCGGCCGCTTCCTCGCGCGTGAGGCCCGCGCGCTCCCTCCCGGACGCGACCACGTCCACGAAGCGCTCGTGCATGTCCTCCACGAGAGGCAGGAAGATCCGGCGATCCTCATCCGTGAACGGCCGGAACATGTCGCCCACGTCCTTGTGAGCGCCCGACGCCACGGTGACCCGCGAGACTCCCCACTTCTCCGCCGCCCCGGAGAGGTTCAGGAACTGGAGGATCACCCCGATGCTTCCGGTCACGGTCGTCGGGTAGGCGATGATCCGGTCGGCGGGGGCCGAGATGTAGTACCCGCCGGAGGCCGCGACCCCCTCGAGGTAGGCGACGACGGGCTTCCGGGACTCCGTCCGGAGCCTCTTCACGTCCCCGTGGATCAGGTCGCACGCGGTCACCTCGCCCCCCGGGCTCTCGACCTCGAGGACCACGGCGCGGACCGAGGCGTCCTCGGCCGCCTGCTTCAGGTACTCCCGGACCTCCTGCGCCGTGACGACGGCGGAGAGCACCATCCCGCCGCCGCTCGCGATCATCCCGCGGACGGGGACGACCGCGATCCGCTCCCGGCCCGACCCGCTGACCTCCCGGGCGACGACCCGGCCGCCCGGCCCGGCTCCGCCGCCCCCGACGGCTCCCAAGGCGCCGAACAGGACCGCCCCGCCGACCGCGCACGAGCCGAGCGCCACGACCCCGAGCAGGACCCCGAGCCAGGCGCCGGGCCGGGACGGCGCGCGCCGCGCCTCCACCGGGGTGGGCTTCCACGGGCGCGCGCCGGGTCCGAGCGGCGGCCCGGGCGGCGGGGTGGACGCCGGGGTCCCGGAAACCGGCGGCAGGCCTCCCTCGCCGTCGGTCACGCGGAGCCCCCGGCCTCGCGGCGCTCGCGGACCGCCTCCCGCAGGAACGAGACGAACGCCGCCGTCGGGGTCCCCGGCCCGAAGATCTCGGCGACCCCCTCGGCCTTGAGCGCGGGGACATCCTCCTCCGGCACGATTCCGCCGATGACGACCACCTTGTCGCCCGCGCCCCGGTCGCGGAGGAGCTTCACGATCCTCGGAACCAGCGTCATGTGCGCGCCCGAGTGCATCGAGAGGCCGACGACGTCCACGTCCTCCTGGAGGGCGGCCTCCACCACCTGTTCGGGGGTCTGGTGGAGGCCGCTATAGACGACCTCGAACCCCGCGTCGCGCAGCGCCGCCGCGACCACCTTCGCTCCGCGGTCGTGGCCGTCGAGCCCCGGCTTCGCGACGAGGACCCGGATCGGAGCTTCGGCGGAGCGAGGAGGCCTGGCCGGGGAGGCGGAGGATGCCGGGCTCCGCCGTCGGGACCGCGCGGGCTTCGCCTTGCGTGCCACGGCCTTCTTCACGGCCACGGGGCGAGATTGTCCGCACGCGGCGGAGGCGGGTCAAGGCACCCGCTAGAAAACGGGCGCCTCGCGGTACTCGCCGTACTCCGCGCGGAGCACATCCACGATCTCCCCGAGCGTCGCGTCGGCCTTCACGGCGTCGAGGAGGGAGGGCATGAGGTTCACGTTCCTGCGGGCCGCGTCGCGCACGGCCTCGAGCGACCCCTTCCACCGGCCCGCGTCGCGCCGCCGCCGGATCTTCGCCAGGTGCTCGCGCTGCTCCTTCTCCGGCGTCCGGTCTATCTTCATGATCTCGATCGGCCGAGCCTCGTGCTGCTGGTACCGGTTCACCCCCACGATCACCCGGTCCCCGCGGTCCGTTTCCTGCTGGTAGCGCGACGCGGCCGCGGCGATCTCCCTCTGGAAGAACCCTTTCTCGATGGCCGGGACGACGCCGCCGAGGGCGGCGATCTTCCCGAAGTAGTCCTCGGCCCCGCGCTCCATATCGTCCGTGAACCTCTCCACGAACCACGAACCCCCGAAGGGGTCCACCGTGTTCGCGACCCCGGTCTCGTGCGCGAGGACCTGTTGCGTCCGGAGCGCGATCGTGACGGCCTTCTCGGTCGGGAGCGCCAGGGTCTCGTCCATCGAGTTCGTGTGGAGGGACTGCGTGCCCCCGAGGACCGCGGCGAGCGCCTGGTAGGCCGTCCGGACGATGTTCACCTCGGGCTGCTGGGCCGTGAGCGAGCAGCCGGCGGTCTGCGTGTGGAAGCGACACATCCAGGAGCGCGGGTCCTTCGCCGCGTACCGGTCCCGGAGGTGGCGGGCCCAGATCCGCCGCGCGGCGCGGAACTTCGCGATTTCCTCGAAGAAGTCGTTGTGCGAGTTCCAGAAGTAGGAGAGGCGCGGGGCGAAGTCGTCCACCGTCATCCCGCGCGCGAGTCCCTCGTCCACGTAGGCGAACCCGTCGGCCAGCGTGAAGGCCAGTTCCTGCAGCGCGGTCGAGCCCGCCTCCCGGATGTGGTAGCCCGAGATCGAGATCGAGTTCCATTGCGGCACGCTCCGCGTGCAGTACTCGACGATGTCGAGCACGAGCTTGAGGGAGGGGCGCGGCGGGAAGATCCACTCCTTCTGCGCGATGTACTCCTTCAGGATGTCGTTCTGGAGCGTCCCCCGGAGCTTCGCGAAGGGCACGCCCTGCTTCTCGGCGACCGCGAGGAAGAACGCGAAGATGATGGGCGCCGTGCAGTTGATCGTCATCGAGACGGAGACCTCGCCGAGCGGGATCTCCCGGAAGAGAGTCTCCATGTCCTCGAGGCACGCGACCGACACGCCGCACCGGCCGACCTCGCCCTCGCTGCGGGCGTGGCCCGGGTCGTAGCCCATGAGCGTCGGCATGTCGAAGGCGACCGAGAGCCCCGTCTGCCCGTGCTCGAGGAGGTAGAGGTATCGCTTGTTGGTGTCGCGCGCCGTCCCGAATCCTGCGAACTGGCGCATCGTCCACAGGCGGCCCCGGTAGCCCGTCGCGTGGATCCCCCGCGTGAACGGAAACTGGCCCGGGAAGCCGATGTCCTTCGTGAGGTCCGTGCCGGCGACGTCGGCCGGGGTCCCGAGCGGCGGGACGGGCGCGCCGCTCGTCGTCGTGCACTCCTCCTCGCGACGGCGCTGGGAGGACCGGTACGTCTCCTCCCAGGCCCTCCGCGCCGCCTCGAACCGATCCCGATCATCCTCCGGCAAACACGACCTCCCCGGGGCGCGTTCGCGCCCCCGGCATTATACGTCCGCGGATCGGGCCCGTTCCCGATCCCGTTCCCGTCCCCGTTCCCGGGCCGGTAGAATCCGCCCCGCGATGCTCGGCCGCCTCAAGGTCCAGATCACGGAGAAGATCCAGGAGTCCTACGAGGCCCGGGACGGCCTCACGATCGGGCGCTCGAACAAGAACGACCTCGTCCTCCTGGATCCCTCCGTCTCGCGCGTCCACGCGATCCTCTCGCTCCGCGACGGCCGCCCCGTGATCCGCGACAACGGGAGCGCCAACGGGATCCTCGTGAACGGGGTCAAGGTCGCGGAACACCCGCTCACGGAGGGGGACCGGGTCTCGATCGGGGCGAAGTCGCTCACCTTCACCCTCGCGGCGCCGGTCCCCGAGACGCCGGGCACGATCGTGGACCTCACGAAGAAGCCGCTCGCGTCGTATCCCATGAAGGAGATCGTCAAGCGGGACGACGTCCTGCTCGTGATCCCCACGATCGAGCCGCTCATGGAGATGATCTACGAGATCGTCGCGCAGATGATCCTCGAGAGCCCTCTCCACGGCGAGGCGCAGTCGGGCTTCATCAGCGCCGTCCAGGAAGGCGTCCGCAACGGCGCGACCCACGGCAACAAGTGGAACCCGGGGAAGCGCCTGAGGCTCCGGTACGTGAAGACCCCGGACCAGGTGACGGCGCTCGTCGCCGACGAGGGCGGCGGCTTCGACTACAAGGGCGTGCTCGAGAAGAGCCGCAAGATCGGATCGAAGACCGTCGCGCGGGAGAAGTTCCTGAAGGAGGCGAAGGAGGGGCGCGGAGTCGTGAGGATGCTCGCCGCGGTGGACGCGGTGGAGTACAACGAGAAGGGCAACGAGGTGATCCTCACGAAGTACGTCCACTCCCGCGGGGGCGGAAAGACGAAGTGGGTGCGTGGGGACCTGGAGACGGTCTACATGCCTCCGCGCGAGCCGGGTTCGCGCGGAGGCTAGAGGAGGGACGCCAGGGCGGCGGCGGCGGCGCGGGGCGTCTCGCGGCCGGCGCGGACCGCCGCGACGCGCGCGGCGAGCGCCCCGAGCGCGCCGGGGCGCCCCCAGAGTTCCCGTTCGAGCCGGTGGCGGACCAGGGCCCGGAGCCGCGCCTCGGCGTGCGAGCCGCGGAGCGCCTCGAGCCGGCCGTCCCGCGAGAGCCAGGCTCGGTGCTCCTCGACCGCCCGCCAGACCTCCGGGACGCCCTCCCCGCGGGAGGCGACCGCACGCAGGACGGGCGGCTTCCAGCCCCCGGGTCGCGGAGCGGCGAGATCCAGGACCTGCGCCACCTCGGCGGCGAGCCGGTCCGCCCCGTCCCGGTCCGCCTTGTTGACAACGATCACGTTCGCGACCTCCATGAGGCCGGCCTTCATGGCCTGGACCCCGTCGCCCGACTCGGGCGAGAGGACGACGAGAGTCGTGTCGGCGGCTTCGGCCACTTCCACCTCGAGCTGGCCCGCGCCCACCGTCTCGTAGAGGACGAGCGCGTAGCCCGCGACGTCGAGGAGGTCGGCCACGTCCTGCGACGCCAGCGCGAGCCCCCCGACATGGCCGCGCGTCGCCATGCTCCGGATGAAGACGCCCCCCGCGTCCGCAGCGGGGGACATCCGCACGCGGTCTCCGAGGAGCGCTCCGCCCGAGAAGGGGCTCGTCGGGTCCACGGCGACGATGCCGACGGTCTCGCCGGCCGCGCGCCGGGCCACAGCCAGGGCGTTCACGAGCGTGCTCTTCCCGACGCCCGGAGGGCCGGTGACCCCCAGGCGCGCCGCCCGGCCGACGCGCCCGTAGAGCGACGCCAGCGTCACCTCCCCGGCCGGGTCCCCGTTCTCGATCCACGTGATCGCCCGGGCCAGCGCCAGGCGGTCGCCCGCGAGGATCCGCTCCGCCGCGCTCGCCGTCGTCGTCGTCATCGGCCCCGCCACGTTCCGGGCTCCTACTTGAGCAGGCTCCGCGCGATCACGAGGCGTTGGACCTCCGTCGTCCCCTCGTACAGCTCCGTGATGCGCGCGTCGCGGAAGAAGCGCTCGACCGGGAACTCGCACGTGTAGCCCGCTCCCCCGAATACCTGTACGGCGTCCTTCGCGATCCGGTTCGCCGCTTGCGACGCCACGAGCTTCGCCATCGCCGCCTCGGTCGTGTGCGGCTCACCGCGGTCGCGGAGCCACGCGGCTCGCCACATGAGGAGCCGGGCCGCGTGGATCGCGGCGGCCATGTCGGCGAGCTTCCACTGGATCGCCTGGAAGTCGGCGATGGGTTGGCCGAACTGGTGCCGCTCCTTCGCGTACTTGATGGAGGAGTCGAGGCACGCCTGGGAGATGCCGATCGCTTGGGCCGCGATCCCGATCCGCCCGCCGTCGAGGGTGTTCATGGCGATCGTGAAGCCCTGCCCTTCGTCCCCGAGCCGGTTCTCCGCCGGCACTTCGCAGTCCTCGAGGACGAGGTCCACCGTCTCGGACCCGCGGATCCCCATCTTCTCGTCCTTCCGGCCGACGGAGAATCCCTTGAACGCGGGCTCGACCAGGAACGTGCTGATGCCCTTCTGCTTGTGGGAGGTGTCGGTCCGCGCCATGAGGACGATCACGCCCGCGCGGCCGCCCGTCGTGATGAAACGCTTCGTGCCGGTGAGGAAGTAGCGGTCCCCCTTCCGGACGGCCCGGCACGCGAGGGCCGCCGCGTCGGAGCCGGAGCCGGGCTCGGAGAGCGCATAGGCTCCCCAGATCTCGCCGCGCGCGAGGCGTGGCAGGTAGCGCTTCTTCTGGCTCTCGCTCCCGAACCGGAGGATGGGGCCGCTGCAGAGGGAGTTGTGGACCGAGAGCGTGACCCCGGTCGAGGCGCAGGCGCGGTTCACCTCCTCGACGACCAGGGTGAGCTCCAGGTTCCCGAGCCCCGCTCCGCCCAGAGACTCCGGCACGAGGATCCCGCAGAAGCCGAGCTCCGCGAGCTTCCGCATCTGCTCCTCCGGGAACTTCCGGAGGTGGTCCGCCTCGGCGGCGCGCGGGGCGATGAAACCGTCGGCCACGTCCCGCGCCGTCTCGCGGATGAGCCTCTGCTCCTCGGTGAGCGCGAAGTCCACGGGGCGCGGCCCTACTTCCCGCGCTCGTAGGGGTAGAAGCCGTGGCCCGTCTTCTTGCCCAGGCGTCCGGCCGCGACGAGTCGCCGGAGGAGCGGCGCCGGGCGGTATTTCGGGTCCCCGAGGTCGCGGTGGAGGACCTCGAGGATGTCGAGGCAGACGTCGAGGCCGATGAGGTCGGCGAGCGCGAGCGGGCCCATCGGGTGGTTCATCCCGAGCTTCAGGACCGTGTCTATCGCCTCGGCGGTCCCGACCCCCTCCTCGAGGGCGAAGATTGCCTCGTTGATCATCGGGAGGAGCACGCGGTTGCTGACGAAGCCGGGCGAGTCGTTGACGACGACGGGCGTCTTCCCGAGCCCCTTCGCGAGGGCGCAGGTCTCCTCGATCGCCGCGGGAGACGACGCGATCCCGCGCACCACCTCGACGAGGGGCATGAGGGGGACCGGGTTTATGAAGTGCATGCCGACGACGCGCTCCGGCCTCTTCGTGCAGGCCCCGAGGCGCGTGATCGAGATCGAGGACGTGTTCGAGGCGAGGAGCGCCCCCGAGGGCGCGTGCTTGTCGGCGGCCTCGAAGATCCTCCGCTTCACGTCGAGGTTCTCGGTCACCGCCTCGACGATGACGGGCGCGTCCCGGAGCGCCGCGAGCTCCGTCGCCGTCGAGATCCTCTCGCGGATGGAGGCCGCCGTCGTGCCCGCGGGGAGCTTCCCCTTCCCCTCGAGCTTCTGGAGGCTCGCGCCGATCGCCGAGACGGCCTTCTCGAGGATCGCCGGCGCCACGTCCACGAGGGTGACGGGGTGCCCGAACGTCGCCGCCGTCTGCGCGATCCCGTGCCCCATCGTCCCGGCGCCGACGACGGCGAAGCGGGGAGGGGCCATGCGCGGCGAATGGTACGCGAGCGATCGGGGCCTCTCAACGCTCGCGCCGGCCGGGACAACTTGGTTGGCGGGTTCGCCTTGAACCTCTCGACAGTCCTGCTAGAGCGGTTCATAAAGTATAGATCGTGCTTTATGAGCGAACCAAGCACCCTCCGGGAGTGCACGCAGCGGAGCGACATCTGAGGGGAGACGCGCGGACGCACTCTCGAGGGCGCCTACGCGGGCGGGAACACCTCGATGCAGACGGCCGCGGCGTCGTCACCCCAGGTGCCGGCGACACAAATCCCCTTCCCCCCTTTCAACTCCCTCAAGGTGGAAATCAGCTCGACTAGCGAGATGGCCCCCGAGGCGCCTGCGGGAGCGCCCCTGCCGAGGCCTCCGCCGTGTGCGTTGAGTCGGATACTGACTCGGGGCAAGTAGTGGCGCATCCATCTGACGGCGGCAGGCGGCCAGTCCTCAGCCACCTCGACAGCCTTGAGATCAGGGTCAGCCCACGGTGGCCCCGAGTCCGGGCCCAGAGGCGGGTCGCCGGCACAGGCCGCCAAGATCCGACCTACCGGCGATGCCTTGAGCTCCCTTGCCCGCTCATCGCGCGCTAGGAGGACGACAGCGGCCCCGTCCGCCGGCGGAGCGCTGGACGGCATCGAGTTGGGCTCCCATGCGTGAGTCCCTTCGTCCCGTGTGACCTTCTCCATGCCCTTGCGGCCTCGGACTTCCACAGGGGCGATCTCGCGGGCCGGAGTCGTCGCCATGCACCGGCGATGCGACTCCAAGAGTACCTGGACTTGGCGAACAAGGACCAGCTGATCCTCGCTCTGGCTCGGGAGCCCGGCGTCCGACGAGACGCTGTCGAGCATTCGCGCGTGGCCAAGCCTCGAGCCCCTCCTGGCATCGGGGATGAGGAACGGCGAACTACTGGAGGAGTCCATCCCGCCGGCCATCACGAGGCTATCGGTGACAGCCAGTTGGCGACGCTCGCCCATGTCCGTCATCGACGCGAGCCGCGCCGGCCCACGACCGCACAGAGCTCGGATCCCGAGTACGACTGCTTGCAGTCCGGCGGATCGCCCCCCCGCCATCGTCGCTGCAGCGATCGGCGCAATCCCGGCCTGCTCGGCAGCCTTCCGAGCGGGATTGGTTCCGAGCCCGGCTCCGAACGCGCAACCGAGGTAAACCTCCGTGATGTCCCTCGTCGTCACGCCGGACTGGCGGGCCGCCTCCTTCATGGCAACCGCCGCCAGCTCCGGCGCGCTGACGCTCGCGAGCGCCCCGTTCAGCCGGCCCACCGGCGTCCGCGCCGCCCCGAGGATCAAGACCTCTTCGGCCATGGTCTCCCGATCCTACCGCTCCGTGCCCGTGCTCGTCCTTGTCCTCGTGCTCGTCTCCGTCTGCGGTCCCTCGCCGCGTCGCCGCGTCGAACTCACATGCCCAGATACGCCTTCTTCACCTGCTCGTTCTGCGCCAGATCCGCCGCCGGTCCCTCGAGGACGATCCGCCCCGTCTCGAGGACGTACCCCCGCGACGCGACCTTGAGCGCCATCCGTGCGTTCTGCTCCACGAGCAGCACGCTCGTCCCCGCCCGGTTGATCTCCCGGATGATCCCGAAGATCTGCGTCACGAGCATCGGGGCGAGCCCCAGCGATGGCTCGTCGAGGAGGAGCAGCTTCGGCCGCGCCATGAGGCTCCGCCCGATGGCCAGCATCTGCTGCTCGCCGCCGGAGAGGGTGCCGCCCCGCTGCCCGACCCGCTCGCGCAGCCGCGGGAACGTCTCGAGGACCCGCTCGAGGTCCTGCCGGATCCCCTCGCGGTCGGTGCGGACGTAGGCGCCCATCTCGAGGTTCTCGCGGACCGTCATCCGGGGGAAGATCAGCCTTGCCTCGGGGCAGTGGGCGATCCCGAGTCGGACGACCTGGTCTGTGGCGAGCCCCTGGATGGGCTGACCCGCGAGCCGGATCTCGCCGGCGCGCGGGCGCAGGAGCCCCTGGATCGTCCGCAAGGTCGTGGTCTTCCCCGCGCCGTTCGACCCGAGGATCGTCACGATCTCGCCCTCGGCGACCGTGAGCGAGAGCCCGTGCAGCACCGGGCTCGGCCCGTAGCCCGAGACGACCCCCTCGAGCGCGAGCATCACTCGACGTCCTCGTCGCCCTTGCCCAGGTAGGCCTCGATCACCGCGGGGTGCGCGCTCACCTCCGCGGGAGTCCCCTCGGCGATCTTCGCGCCGTGGTCGAGGACGGTCACCCGCTCGGAGATCCCCATCACGACCTTCATGTGGTGCTCGATGAGGACCACGGTGACCCGGAACCGCTCGCGGATCTCCCCGATGAGACGCGTTAGCGCCTGCGTCTCGTTCGGGTTCATTCCCGAGGTCGGTTCGTCGAGCAGGAGGACCTTTGGCCGGAGCGCCAGCGCTCGCGCGATCTCGAGGCGCCTCTGGTCCCCGTAGGGGAGGTTCTTCGCGAGAGCGTCGCGGCGGTCGGCGAGGCCAACGAACTCGAGCAGGCCCGTCGCCTCGGCGCGGGCGCCGGCCTCCTCGCGCCTCTGCGAGGGGAGCCGAAGGAGCGAGGCCCAGAAACCAGCCTCGAGACGCGGGTGGAGGCCCACCAGCACGTTCCCGAGCACGCTCATGTCCTTGAAGAGTCGGATGTTCTGGAACGTGCGACCGAACCCCTGGCGAGCGAGGAGGTGCGGCCGCACGCGCCCTCGCCTCCAGGTCACCGCGTAGCCGCCCGCTCCTACCGCCGTCCCGGCGAGCGCTCCCAACACGACGCCCACGGCCCGCTCCCCGAACGCCGAGAGCGCGCGGCCGAGCCCCGCGCCCCATGCGAAGGGCTCAGCGTACCGATAGCCCGAGACGAGCGCCTCGAAGGCCGGGACGCCGGCCGCGATCGCGACCCCGAGGAGGGCGCAGCCGGCAGCGACCGAGGTCCCGAGCTCGATCGCCCGCCGGTCCAGGGCCCTCCGCACGTCGCGCGCCTCGAACGAGATCGAGCCCTCGCTCGGCGCGTAGACGCCCGTGATCAGGTTGAACAGCGTCGTCTTCCCGGCGCCGTTCGGCCCGATGATCGCCGCGATGCTGCCCTCCGCGACGTCCAGGTCCACGGAGGAAACGGCCGTGAGGCCGCCGAAGCGCTTGGTGACCCCACGAAGAGAGAGGTTCGCGAGGCTCACGCGGGCGCTCCCGCCGCCGACGCGGCTTCCTCGCGCTCGAGCAGCTCCTCCCTCATCTCGGCGCTCGGGAGCAGGCCCTGGGGCCGGATGCGCATGAGGATCACGAGGGCGATCCCGTAGAGGAGGAACCGGTAGTTGTGGAACTCGAGGAAGATCCTCCAGGAGCCGCCTCCGCCCCCGGGGAGGAGTCGGCCGGCCTGCTCGGTGAGGAACGGCGCCACGACGCGGTCGAATCCCGCGAGCAGGACCGCGCCCAGCACGACCCCGGCCGGGTTGCCCATCCCGCCGAGGATGACCATGCACAGGAGGGTCGCCGAGATGTTGAAGGTGAACGCCGTCGGGTAGAGGCCCCCGGCGAACGACCCGTACGCCGCGCCCGCCACCCCGGCCACCACGGCGCTGAGGACGAACGCGAGAAGCTTCGCCCGCACGGGGTTCACGCCCATGCAGTCGGCGGCGAGCTCGTTCTCCCGGATCGCGACCCATGCCCGGCCGAATCGCGACCGCTCGACGGCCCGCGAGACGGCGACCGCCAAGAGGAGGAGCGCGAGTACGAAGTAGTACCAGAAGGCCGGGTATCTCTGGTCCAGCTCGTAGCCGAGGAGTCGCGGCGCTCCGATCGGAGAGAGCCCCGAGTTCCCGCGGGTGACGCCCGGCAGGTTGATGAGGACCACCTGCAGGATCTCCCCGAGCCCGAGGGTCACGATCGCGAGGTAGTCGCCCCGCAGCCGCAGGAGCGGCGCGCTGAAGACGAGCCCGAGGAGGGCTCCCGCCGCGCCGCCCACCGGGAGCGCCAGCCAGAACGGCCACCCGAACGGGTGCGAGGGGGTCGTCAGGATCCCGGCGGCGTAGGCGCCCACGCCGAAGAACGCGGCGTAGCCGAGATGCAGAATCCCCGCATAACCGACCACGATGTTCAGCCCGACCGCGAGGAGGGTGAAGAAGAGGATCGTGACGAGGCCCCCGAGGCTCGGGCCGATTCCGATCGCGTGGACCGCAGGGTAGAGGACCGCCGCGGCGACGACCAGCACGCCGATGGGAGGGCGCCTCATGCCTTCTCCCCCGTCTCCCGTCCGAGGAGCCCCTGCGGCCGGAATATGAGGACGAGGATCAGGAGCCCGAAGACAACGGCCGGCGTCCACTGCGTCGCGAGCTGCCAGTCGGAGAAGCTCGACACGATCCCGATGAAGAACCCCCCCAGCATGGCCCCGGGGATGCTCCCGATCCCCCCGAGGACCGCGGCGGTGAAGGCCATGAGGCCGGCGTTGTAGCCCATGTCGAAGACGATGGTGTTGTTGTAGAGGCCGTTGATGACGGCACCGGCCCCCGCGAGCCCTCCCCCGATGAGGAAGGTCGCCGCGATGACCCGGTCGGCGTTGATGCCGACGACCTGCGCCGCCATCCGGTTCTGCGCCGTCGCGCGCATGGCCTTCCCGAGCCGGGTGAACCGGACGAAGAGCGTGAGCCCGACCATGAGCGGAGCCGCCGTCGCGATCACGAAGAGGTCCTTCGTCGTGAACGAAAGGCCGCTCGGGATCCCGAGGGCCTGGACGAGGTTCACCGTCGGCAGGAGATCGGGGAAGCTCTTGGGCGCCGCAGCCTGGGACCCCATGCCGGCGATCGGGAGGCCGCCCCAGAAGAGGCCGAGGTTCTGGAAGATGAAGCTCATGCCGATGGCGGTCAGCAACGGGGCGAGGGGCGGGGCGTTCCGCAGGGGTCGGTAGGCGAGGCGCTCGACCCCGAAGTTCACCCCGGCGGTGAAGGCCGTCGAGACGAGGAACGCAAGCGCTATCGCGCCCGCGGCCGCCCCGCCCGAGAGCGACTCCCCGCCGCAGCAGGCAACGACGGAAAGCGCCATGAAGGCGCCGAGCATGTAGAGGTCCCCGTGGGCGAAGTTGATCAGCTCGATGATCCCGTAGACCATCGTGTAGCCGAGCGCGATGAGGGAGAAGACCGCCCCGCGCGCGATCCCGATCAGGAGGTACTGGAGGAGTTCCTCGACCGCGCCGAGACGCACCGGGGCACCGGGCCCCTGGTCCGCCGAGGCCGGCGTGTCGAGCAGGAAGGTCGCCGCGGTCAGCAGGAGCGCGAGCCCGAGCGCGCGGCGCAGGCGCGCCGACCCGCCGAGGCTCCTAAGCCGCACGTGCCGCGCCTCTCACCGGCCCGCGGGCTAGTCCACGGTCATCAGCTTCACGAATTCCAACTCGCCGTTTTTCACGATGTTGCAGGACATGAACTTAAGACTCGTGTCCCCGTTCGCGTCGAACGACCACTTCCCGAGCATCCCGTCGAAGTCGCGGATCCCGGCGCATCCGGCGCGCACGGCCTCGCGCTCCTCCTTGCCGGCCCGGCGGATTGCCTCCAGGGCCACCTTGGCGGCCTCGTAACCATAGACGGCGTACCCCTCCGGCTCCTTCTTGAACTTGGCGACGAACGTGTCGTAGAAGACCTTCCCCTTTCCAGTGAGGTTCTTCGGGGGAATCCCGCCGAACGTGATGTAGCAGCGGTTGTTGGCGTTGGCCGCCCCGGCCGCCTCGATGAAGGCCTTCTCGTAGACCCCGTCCGGCCCCATGAACTCCGCGCGGACTCCCACAGCCACCATGTCCTTCACGAGCTGGCCCGCGTTGTTCTGCGTGATGCCGCCGAAGTAGACCAGGTCCGGATCCGTCCCCTTCACCTTCGTCATCAGGGAGCGGTACTCGGGGGCCTTCTTGTCTATCCCGTCGAAGCCCTTCACCGCGATCCCGCGCTTCTCGCACTCGCGGCGGACGATTTCCGCGATGCCCTTCCCGTACGTCTCCTGGTCGTGGAGGATGTAGACGGATTTCACGCCCAGCTCCTGAGCCCAGGCCGCCGAGACGGGGCCCTGGATGTCGTCGGCGGGGACCACCCGGAAGTAGGTCAGCTTCCCGGAGGGGCGGTAGATCCCCGGCTCGCCCGGATCCCAGTTCCCGGGCTTCGTGAGCCCCGGCCACGTGTTGGCCGGTGAGATCATCAGGAGCCCCTCCCGGTTCAATATCGGCGCCGCGACCTTGGCCGCGCCGCTGTTGAAGGTGCCGATGTAGACGAGGACGTCCGGGTCATTGACGGCCCGACGGGCGTTCTCGGCTTCGACCGTCTCGTCCCAGGAACCCTTCTGAGCGCTCGCGTCGTCCCAGGGCTCGTACTCGATCGTGAAGGACCCGACCTTCCCGCCCGCCTCTTCGATCGCCATCCGGATGCCGTCCACGATCGTCTGCGTCTGGCCGAGGGAGGACCCCTGCATCGGGAGCGAGGAGACGATCTTGACGATTCCCGGGCGCCCCTTGGGGCCGCAGCCGCTCCCCAGCCCCCCGCCTGCGAGCAGCGCCGCCGCGGCGAGAGCGATCACGCCGAAGGGTCCACGTCGAAGCTCGCGCCCCATGCGACCTCCTCACCCCCACCGGGGGCGCGCCATGGTAGGTAGGGCTCCCGGGGGTGTCAAGAAAACGGCCCGGCGGGCTACTCCAGGTTCGTGTGCCGCGCCGCCATGTCGTCGGCGGAGATGCGGAGGCGCTCCATAAGCCGGAGCACCACCGAGTCGAGGTAGACGAACAGCGCCTGCTCGAAGAGGGAGCCGAGAGGCTGGATCGTGCGCCGCGCCGTCCCGCGGGCGCGGAGGTTCGTGGTCGGGATCCGGATGAAGATGGTCGCGGGCCGGGCCGTCGCCGGGGCCGGGTTGTAGGTGATGAACACGATCGCCGCCCGCTCCCGGCGCGCGATCGAGACCATCTGCGAGACCGTGTGGGCGGCGCCCGAGCCCGAGCACGCGATCAGGAGGTCGCGGGGGCCGATCTTCGGCGTCGTGATCTCGCCCACGATCCAGACCCGGAGCCCCAAGTGCATGAGCCGCATCGCGAAGGCGCCCGCGACGAGGCCCGTCCGACCCCGGGCCGCCACGAAGATCTGGTCGGCGGCGAGGAGCCGGTCCACGAAACGCTCCGTGGCCGGGCGCGAGACGCCTCCCAGGACCCGGGAGACCTCGTCCAGGATCCGGGTCGCTGGATCGAACCGCCTCACCACAGCAGTGTCTCGGTGTCGAAGACCGGCCCCTCGCGGCAGACGGTCTCGAAGTGCCAGTCCGGGCCCGCCGGGTCCTTCACGCGGACGACGCACGAGCGGCAGATCCCGAGCCCGCACGCCATCCGCCGGTCTATCGAGAGCTGTCCGGAGATCTTCCGCTCGACGCAGAGCTTCTGGAGAGCGCGCAGCATCGGCTCCGGCCCGCAGCCGTAGATCCGCACGGGCTGCCCCCGGAGCCCCTCGAGGACCCGAGCGGTGAGCTGGACGGCGTTCCCGTGGAACCCCTCGCTCCCGTCGTCGGTCCCGACCTCGCAGGGGACTCCGAGGGCCGCGAAGTCCTCGCGGCAGAAAACGAGCGAGCGCGAACGCGCTCCCAGCACCGCGCGGATGTCCTTCGCAGGGACGGACCCGGCCGCGATGAGCTTCTTCGCGAGGTCCGGGAAGGGCGCGACCCCGATCCCGCCCGCCACGAGGACTGAGACGGCCCCGTCCGACGCGAACCGGAACGGCCGGCCGAGCGGGCCGAGCACCGAGGCGCGCGTCCCCGGGCGGAGCGAGCCGAGGGCGTATGTCCCGCTCCCGATGACGGTGAAGAGGAGGTCCACGGCGCCCCGGGGGCTCGCCGGCACGTCGTAGACGCTGAACGGGCGCCGGAGGTACGGCGTCAGGACCCCGGCCGGCCGGATGTGGAGGAACTGCCCCGCCTCGATCCGCGGCGCCATCTCGGGGAGGTCGAGCCGCAGGAGCCGGCACCCGGGCGCCTTCTCCCGCGAGTCGAGCACGTCGCACTCGAGGAGGAGGACCTTCTCGGGGCGGAGCGCGGTGAGGGCCAAAGGAGCCTATCCCCCCCGGACGGCCGTCGCGAGGCGCGGGAGACCCGCGCAGCGCGAGGCGCCTGCGACGAAGCGTATCAGCGGAGGAATACGGTGAGGAGCCGCAACGAAGCCCTGCGCGAGGGATCC
>JAKEIC010000319.1 GCA_022614695.1 Planctomycetales bacterium
ATGATGATCGTCGGGTTGTTCGTCCTATCCTGCGTGAGGAGCCCCATCCCCATGTACACGTCCCCGTTCACCACCAGGGTCCCCTGCACGTCAATGCACCCATTCTCCACCACGATCCCGCCGTTCACGGTCACCGTCCCCGTGAACACGAAGCACGAGGCCGACGTCGAGTTGATCCACATCCCGTTGTTCACCGTCGTGTTCGTGAACGTGGCCGGGGTCGTGTAGAGAACGAACCCCGGCGGCATCCCCGACGGCGACCCGCACGTGGCATTCGGCTGCGGCGTGATCCCCGCGATCGTGCCGGACGTGAGCGTGTAGGTGCCCGAGTAGCAGACCGGCCCGAGGAAGTTGAAGGTGCGACCGGCACCCCCGTCGTTCACGGTCAGGTTCACGACATAGAGATTCTGCGCGGTGGGCGTCCCGCCCGAGCTGGTCGCCCGCCAGATGTCCACGGTGTTCGCCGTGGCCGTGTCGGGGTTCGCGGCCGTGAGCACCAGCGTGCTCGTGCCCCCGAAAGGCGCCTGGAGGTCGAACTTGGGCGAGGCCCCGCCGGCATCATCCGTGATCTTCACGGACCCTCCGACGGTGAGGGTCCCGCCGGTGATCGTCTCGGTGCAGAACCTGTCCCAGATGAACGTCCGGTCCACCGTGAGCGTGCCCGCCGCCATCGCGAGGGTCGGATTCGTCGCGCCGGCGATGCCCCCGTTCTGCGCCACGAACTCGCCCTGCCCGGCGGGCGTCGCCCCCTGCCGGCGGACCCGGAAGGGCCGGCCGTTCACGTCGAGGGTCCCGTGCCAGAGGTCCACGTGGGAGCAGAAGATGGACGTGGGGTTGCTCTGGGACAGGACCGTGACCACGACGTTCGTGGTCGCGGCCCCGTCCGAGATCTGGACCGTGTCGCTGCCCAGGGTGAGGCCGGCCGTGTAGAGGCCGACGGCGGGCGAGCCCGTCTGGGTGACGGACGCCCCGGTCCCGTTCACCAGGAGGCTGTACGTGTAGTTCCCCGTGCCTCCGGACGCGCTGAAGCGCAGTCCCTGTCCCCCGAATACCGTCGCGACGGTCGGCGAGACGATGAGCGGCGCGGACTGCACCTTGTACCAGCATGTCTGGACGGTCGGCGAGTCGATCGCCTGGATGAAGTCGGTGACGTTTCCGGTGTTCCCCGCCGTCCAGGTTGCGCTCGCGCCCGAGCCGTTCAGCGTGCCCCCCGAGTTGTTGGCGCTGTAGTTCCAGGTCACGCTCGTCCCGTTCACCGTCGTGATCTGGATGGTCTGCCCCGGATCGAAGCCGTTCCGCGTCTTGCCGGCACCGGTGTCCGTGTTGATGTAGGCCCAGAGGGGGAAGGTGTAGAAGGTCGAGAAGCTCCAGTTGTAGACCCCGAAATAGGCGTAGTCGTAGTTCCCGGCGCTGTCCGTCGCCTGGATCCGGTCCCAGGCGGTGCTCGAAGGCGTCCCCGCCGTGTAGAGCCCGCCTGACGAGATCGTCCCGCCGGAGCCGTTTGTCTGGAAGGACCAGGTGACCGACCCGGAGGCGCCGATCGTCCGCATCTGGAGTTGCTGGCCCGGGTGGAAGTAGTAGACGTAGCGCGGCCGGACCTCGAGGACGGCGCCCGCGATGACGTTCACCGTGGCGACGGCCCTCTGGCCCGAGGCGTCCGTGACTTGGACCGTGTCCACGGTGTTCACCGTCGGCCCCGCCGTGTAGACCCCGGAGGAGGACCCGATGCTGCCGCCCGAGTTGTTCGTGAAGAGGGAGTAGGTGTAGGGGGTCGTCCCCGCGAGCCCGGTGAACGTCTGGGTGCGCCCGGTCACCATCGTCAGGACCGCCGGGGAGATTTCGATCGAGGAGGGGAGGACCCGGTTCCCGCTGGAGAGGGTCTTCAGGACCTGGAACGTACCGAAGTCGTCGTTGCCATCGGCGAAGAGGATCGTGCTCACCGAGTTCGTCGTGGAGTTGGTGAAGATCGTCTTCGCGCCCGGCACGGCGATGTAGGCGTTGCCGTTCACGGGCGTCCCCGCGCTCTTGT
Organism: Planctomycetales bacterium; assembly: GCA_022614695.1. GTDB lineage: Bacteria > Planctomycetota > JAKEIC01 > JAKEIC01 > JAKEIC01 > JAKEIC01. The sequence goes on from JAKEIC010000319.1 coordinate 2,030, forward strand.
TCACGACGCAGGTGACCGCGACCCCGCTCTGGTCCTGGAGCTGCACGGTGTCGGAGGACGTCGAGGTCGCCCCCGCCGAGTAGTTCCCCCCGGTCGTGATCGTCGAGCCGCCCCCGTTCACCAGGAGGCTGAACGTGTAGGGAGTGTTCCCGCCCCCTCCCCCGAACGTGTAGGACGCGCCCGGGAGCCAGCCGTCGAACTGGCTGGGGCTGATGGTCAGGTTGCTCGGAAGCGCCGTCGTGTAGAAGTAGAAGTAGCCCGTCGCCGTGGCGCTCGTCACGTTGCCGTAGTTCCAGATCGAGAATGAGGTGAGACCGCCCACGGTCCCGGCGTTCAGCGTCACCGACGCGCCCGTCGCGCTCGAGCCGCCGTTCAGCGTCGCGTTGCTTCCGTTCGAGAGGAAGGTCCACGTCCCGCTGTTTGCGGGCCGCGCGAGCGTCTGCGTGTCGCCGATCCGGAGGTGGTACATGTAGTAGGGGGTCGGGTACGTGTAGCCGTAGAAGGTGCTCGTCGTCATGTAGAGGCTGCAGGTGCGGGTGGACCCCGTCCCGTCGGCGAGGGTCACGACCGCGGGGCTGGTGCCGTTCCCGGCGGTGAAGGTCACCGTCTGGCCGCTCGTCCCGCTCAGGCTGCCCCCGCCGGACCGGTTCCAGGAGTAGGTGCCCGACCCGCCGAAGGCGCGGAGCGCCACCGTGTTCCCGAGGTCGCTACGGAGGTAGTAGCAGATGCCCGCGGGCGAGGTCCCGGCGAAGCCGGGGGAGAGGGACAGCGGGCCGCTGCCGAGGCCCTGGTACCGGATGATGGCGTCCACGAATTGCTGCGGATTCGCGGAGTCCCTCACGCGGACGACCGCCGTGCCCGAGCCGGTCGCGGGGGCCGTGTACGTGGTTGCCGAGAGGCTCCCTGCCCCGGAGAGGAGGGAGTACGTGTAGGGGACGACGCCTCCCGTCGCCGTGAAGGTCACCGTCCGGCTGTTCAGGAGCCCGATGACCTGGGAGGGGTGGATCTTCACGGTGGCCGACGAGGAGTGCCACTTCTCGCCGATGAAGACGAGGACGTTTCCGGAGTTGTTGCTCCCGAGGGAGCCGCCGTCGTCGAGGGAGAGGTTTCCGAGTGGGGCCTGTCGGCGGAGCGAGGCGGGGACGGAGAGCCCCGAGCGCCCCGGGGGCAGGGTGCCCTGCCCGAGCACCCGGAGGGTGCTTTCCTCGCCCGCCGTGGCGAGGGTCGCCAGGTTGTAGACCCCGGCGCCGGTCACTTGCAGGTTCCCGTTCACGTCCACGACCCCGATCGAGCCGCCGGCCGGGAGGTTCGGGGCGCGCTTCCGCTGCGAGAACGTCGCGCCGCCCGAGACGAAGAGGTTCCCGCCCCCGCCGTTCGTGACCGCGCGATTCCCCTTCACGGCGAGAGCCGACCCGTCGAGGATGAAGCTCGTCCCGAGCCCGCCGAGCGAGAGGTCGGTCGCATTCAGGATGTTGATCGTCGTCGCCCCCTGCTGGTAGCTCGCGAGGCCGATGTGGATCGAGTGGACTCCCCACAGGCTCCCGGGGTTCCCGCCCGAGGCGAGGAACTTGAAGTCGTCATAGGCGTCCACGCCGCCCTGGTGGACCAGCGTCGAGTTCGTGAGGGTCCAGCCCGCCGTCGTCGAGCCGGGCGTGGTCCCGCCGACGAGCCCGCGCCACTCCGACCTCGGCAGGGTCGTGTTCCCGCCACCCGCCGCCGACTGGACCAGGACCACCGGGAAGCCGCTCGCCCCGTGGTTCCCGGTCTGGGTGATCCAGGCCGCCGACCCCGTGGGCGGGAAGAGGTTGTCCTTGAACGAGAGGTCCTGGCCCACCTGGAGGACGGCGTTCGTGGGGTTGTTGGGGCTGCCGGGGACGACGATGTCCACGCGGGACGTGTCCGCCAGCAATAGGTTCCCGACAATCCAGAAAGTCGGAGCGCCCCCGTTCTGGAGCGCCGCCGGGATGGTCGGCTCGCCGTAGATGTTCAGCCGGGCGCTCTGGAGCATGTTCACCGCGGCCCCGATGACCGCGGAGCCGCGGCTGCCGGTCGGGATCTCGACGAGAGCCCCCGCCTTCCACTGGAGGGCCGCTCCTCCCACGATCCGGAATTGCGGCCAGGTGCCGATGTTGGAGGTCCCGGTCCCGTCGTTAATCCTGAGCACGGAGCTGCTCCCGGTCCCGGCATCGTCGCCGACGTGGATCGGGCCCTGGGACATGAGGCGGTAGCCGTTCAGCTCGAGCTGTCCCCCGTCCTCGATCCGGGACTCGAAGGCATAGATGTCCGCGTCCGACGCCAGGCGGTAGGCGCCCTGGACGTAGGTCCGCGGGAGCGCGTCGAGGCTCGGAGCGAAGCTCGGTCCGTTGATATTGATCGCGGCCTGCTGGGAGACCCCGTGTGGGTTGGCGACCGTGCCGCCGTTCAGGATCAGGCAGATCCCCGGCGTGTAGTTCCCGTACCCTCCGGAGTGGTTGTGCGTGAAGGTGCCGCCCCCCGAGAAGGTGCCCCCCGCGTGGGCGACGTTGTTCCAACCCCACGAGAAGCCCCCCATGGGCTGGGAAGTCCGGCTTGCGATCGAGGACCCGTCCGTCCGCACGGGGCCGTTCGCCTCGACCACCATGGACATCGTGAGCTGGTTGTGGATCAGGCCCCGGTTCAGGATCGAGTAGCCGGTCGGACCGATGTTCGTGCACCGGATGTAGACCTGCCACGTCCCTGTCCCGCTCGTCGTGGTGGGGTTCCAGTGCTGGATCCTCCCGCCGGCCCGCACCTCGAGGGAGCGGATCGTGTAGGTCTTGACCTGGCTCGTGTCGCCCACCTCCACCAGGTGGCCCGGCATGATGATGACGTCGTCGTTGCTCCCCGGGCGCCCGCTGCTCCACGTGCTCGCGGTCTCCCAGGGCCCGCTCGTGACGCTGTAGTTCGTGGCGGCGCTTGCGGACCCCGCGGAAGCGCCGAGAGCGACGAGGACGGCGGCGCCGGCGAGGGCGATCCGGATGAGGCGGTGCGTCATGATTTCCCTCCAGGCAGCCCCTTGGCTGAGGGGCGCGAAGGACCTTGGGTCGGGGCGAGGGCGGTCATCGCGGAGTCGCGTGGCCGAGAGCAACCACCGTTCCGCAATCTCTCTGCGCACATGCGACTTGACATAGACCTGCTGCGAACGTGAGTGCGGCGGCATCTCATGGGATTTCAAGGAGTTCTGGAGGCTCACGCCAGCGCGTGAGCAGGGGGCTGAGACCCATCCGCGATGGGCCTGTTACTGGGGTGTAAATCGCGCTTTACAGACATGGATATCGCGTTTCCTTGCCCCCTGGTGCACAGGAACTTGTGGCGCGCCCGGGACGCGTGCTCGATCTCCGGCTCGGCCGACCCGGGACGGTTGACGGCTCCGTTACAATCCCGCCTCCGCTGCGGCCCGCGCCGCATCGGGAGAGAGGGATCCCGCCATGGCCGATCGCCCGTCCTGCCTGGACTCCTTCGGCGCGTTCGGGGACCTGCGTGCGGGGAGTCGGACCTACCGCGTCGCACGCCTCGCCGCCCTCGAGTCGGCGAAGCTGTGCTCCCTCTCGAAGCTCCCCTACTCGATCCGGATCCTCCTCGAGGACCTGCTCCGGAACGAGGACGGTCGCGTCGCCACGGCCGAGGACGTGCGGGCCCTCGCGGCGTGGGCGCCGGGGCCCGTTCCGGATCGCGACATCCCCTTCCTCCCGTCCCGGGTGCTGCTCCAGGACTTCACGGGCGTCCCCGTCCTCGTGGACCTCGCCGCGATGCGCGACGCCGCGCGGGCCCTCGGCGGGGACCCGACCCGCGTGAACCCCGTCATGCCCGTGGACCTGGTCGTGGACCACTCCGTCCAGGTGGACGCCTTCGGGAGCAAGGAAGCGTTCCGGCTGAACGCGGACCGAGAGTACAAGCGGAACGGCGAGCGATATGCGTTCCTGCGCTGGGGCGCGAGGTCCTTCCGGCAGTACCGGGCCGTCCCGCCCGACACGGGGATCGTCCACCAGGTGAACCTCGAGTACCTCGCGACGGTCGTGGGGACGCGCGCGGAGGGCCGCCAGACCTGGGCGTTCCCCGACACGGTCGTCGGCACCGACTCGCACACGACGATGGTGAACGGCCTCGGGGTCCTCGGCTGGGGCGTGGGCGGGATCGAGGCCGAGGCCGCCATGCTCGGTCAGCCGATGGGGATGAGGATCCCCGAGGTCGTGGGCGTCAGGCTCTCGGGGACCCTCCGGGAGGGGGCGACCGCGACGGACGCGGTGCTCACGGTGACGGAGCTGCTCCGGAAGGTCGGCGTCGTCGAGAAGTTCGTCGAGTTCTTCGGACCCGGCCTCTCGGCCCTCTCGCTGCCGGACCGGGCCACGATCGCCAACATGAGCCCCGAGTACGGGGCGACGATGGGCTTCTTCCCGGTGGACGCGGAGACCCTGCGCTACCTCCGGCTCTCGGGCCGTCCCGAGGCGGGGATCGCGCTCGTCGAGGCCTACGCGAAGGAGCAGGGGCTCTTCCGGACGGACGATGCCCCCGAGCCCCTCTACACCAAGGTCGTGGACCTGGACCTCGGCTCCATCGTCCCATCCCTCGCAGGCCCCAAGCGGCCGCAGGACCGGATCCCGCTCGCCCAGGTGGCCGAGAGCTTCCGCCGCGCGCTCACGCAGCCGACGAAGGAGCGCGGGTTCGCGCTGCCGCCGGCCGCCGTCACCCAGCGGGCTCCGGTTGCGCCCGTGGAGGGCGACCACGAGACCGTCGAGATCGGCCACGGCGCCGTCGCGATCGCGGCCATCACCTCGTGCACGAACACGTCGAACCCGTCGGTGATGATCGGGGCGGGGCTCCTCGCGCAGAAGGCGGTCGCGCGCGGGCTCCGGAGCGCCCCCTGGGTGAAGACGAGCCTCGCGCCCGGGTCGCGCGTGGTCGTGGACTACCTCGAGAAGGCCCGGGTCATGCCCGCGCTCGAGACCCTCGGGTTCCACCTCGTGGGCTTCGGCTGCACGACGTGCATCGGGAACTCGGGGCCTCTCCCAGAGCCCGTGGCCAAGGCCGTGAAGGACGGGGACCTCGTCGTGGCGGCGGTCCTCTCGGGGAACCGGAACTTCGAGGGGCGCATCAACCCGCTCGTGCGGGCGAACTACCTCGCGTCGCCGCCGCTCGTGGTCGCCTACGCGATTGCGGGACGGGTGGACCTCGACCTCGAGCGCGAGCCGATCGGGACGGACCGGAGCGGCCAGCCCGTGATGCTCCGGGAGATCTGGCCGAGCGCCGAGGAGGTCCGGGAGGCCATCGGGCGCGCCGTGCGGCCCGAGGACTTCCGCGCCCGCTACGGGGCGGTCTTCGAGGGGGACCAGAGGTGGCGGAAGCTCAAGGTCCCGAAGGGCGCGCTCTTCGCGTGGGACAAGCGGTCCACCTACATCCGCCGGGCTCCCTACTTCGACAGGATCCGGAAGACGCCGAGCCCCCCCGGCGACATCCGGGGCGCGCGGGTCCTCGTCCTGCTCGGCGACTCGGTCACCACGGACCACATCTCGCCCGCGGGCGCGATCGAGCCCGACGGCCCGGCGGCGCGCTACCTGCGGGAGCACGGCGTCGCGCCGGAGGACTGGAACCAGTACGGCACGCGCCGCGGGAACCACGAGGTGATGGTGCGGGGGACTTTCGCGAACGTCCGGCTCAAGAACCTGCTCGTGCCCGGGGTCGAGGGCGGCGTCACGGTCCACTTCCCGGACCGAGAGCGCGGGACGATCTACGACGCCGCGATGCGGTACGGGAAGGAGGGCGTCCCTCTCGTCGTGCTCGCCGGCAAGGAGTACGGCAGCGGCTCCTCGCGCGACTGGGCGGCCAAGGGGCCGGCGCTGCTCGGGGTCCGGGCCGTCGTCGCCGAGAGCTTCGAGAGGATTCACCGGAGCAACCTCGTCGGGATGGGTGTGTTGCCGCTCGAGTTCCCGCCGGGGAGGGGCGCGGCGGCGCTCGGCCTCACCGGCGAGGAGACCTACGACATCGCGGGCGTCGCCGAGGGGCTCACGGCGCGGAAGTCGCTGCACGTCCGGGCCCGGAAGCCGGACGGGAGCGCGGTCGAGTTCCTGGCGGTCGCCCGCGTGGACACGGCGCTCGAGCTGGACTACTTCCGCCACGGCGGGATCCTGCCGGCCGTGCTGAGGCAGATCGTGGGCGCGGGGGCCGCGCAGAAGGCAAAGAGGGCGAAGCCGAAGAGCCAGCGCAAGTCCTCCCTGAAGGTGGCCCGTCGGCCGGGCCGTTCGAAGCCCCGGCGGCGTCGGTAGGCCGTGTCCTGACAGCGCCGCGGGTCCTGCCGCCGCGAGCAGCCCTACGCCCGTGCTCAAGGTCCGAAGTCGTATCGCACGGGGCTCGCGCCCCCTGCAACCCCCGTCGACTGCTCTTGGGGGTGCGGGGGCGAAGCCCCTGCGATGCGGACCCGCCCCTCCGCGAGGACGGCGCGCGCCCGTTCGCGGCGTCACCCGCGGCCGAACCGATTTGCCGGAGGGAGATCAGACAACTGAACTTCTCCGCTCCCTCCCGCCCTTCACGGACGGAGGCGCCATGCCCGCGCTCCGGACTGCGGCTGGGGGACGGGCCGCCACGCCCGTACACTCGAAGCATGCCGCTCTCGTTGGCGAGGATCGCCCGGTGACTTCTCCGGGCGATCCTCGTAGCGACGAGGATCTCGTCGCGGCGGCGAACGGAGGTGATGTCGCCGCGTTCGAGGCGCTCTACAGGCGCCATCGGGACTGGGTCGTCCGGCTCGCGTTCCGGTTCACGGGGGACCACGACTCGGCCCTCGACGTGCTCCAGGAGACGTTCTCGTACCTCCTGCGGAAGTTCCCGGGGCTCGTGCTCACGGGGAAGCTGACGACCCTCCTCTACCCCGTCGTCCGCCACACGGCCCTCCACTCGAGGAGGAAGGCCCGCCGCGCGGTCCCCCTCGAGACGACGACCGTGGACCCGCCGGCGCGGGAGCCGGAGAGGCCCGGGACTCGCGAGGAGCTTGCGGCGGTCCTACGCGGGCTCTCGGAGGAGCACCGGGAGACTCTCCTCCTGCGCTTCGTGGACGGGCTCTCGCTGGAGGAAATCGCGAGGACCCTCGGGATCCCGACGGGAACGGTCAAGTCCAGGCTGCATAACGCGTTGCAGCATCTCCGGGAGGACCCGAGGACCCGGCAGCTGCTCGGGGAGTGAACCCGGCGACGATCCAGCGCCCTTCACTGGACGAGAGGAGCCGATGACCCCCGACCGCGAGCCGATCCTGCCGGAGCCTGAGAGCCTGCCGAGGCTCGTCGAGGCGCTCCGGGGACTGGAGCGGCCGCCCTCCGTCCCGCCGGCCATGGACGAGGCGATCCTCGCGGCCGCGCGACGGCGGCTCGGACGGAGGCGGGCGAGGCTCGTCCGGCTCGCGCCCTGGGCCGCGGCGGCGGGGATCCTGGTCGCGGCGGGAGGCGCCCTCCTCTCCCCGGGGACCGCGCACGCGGCCGACGTGAACCGGGACGGCGTCGTGGACATCCGCGACGCGCTGGCTCTCGCGCGGCGGATCGAGGCGGGCGGGGCGGCGCGGCCGGACCTGACGGGCGACGGGCTCGTGGACCGCCGCGACGTCGAGGCGGTGGCCCTGGTGGCCCTGGCGCTCGTCCAGGGACCCCGCGAGGCGGGCCCTGAGGCGGGGAGGGCCCGGTTCCAGACGGTCCGGCTCTACGTGGACTCCGGCGATGTCCCGCTCGCCGCCTGGCAGGTCGAGTTCACTGCCGAGGGGGGGGACGCGAAGCTCGTCGGGATCGAGGGCGGGACCCATCCGGCGTACGCGGACCCGCCCCTCTACGACCCGGCCGCGCTCCAGGGCGGTCGCGTGGTCCTCGGGGCGTTCTCGACGGCGAAGGACCTCCCGGCCGGGAGAACCCGGGTCGCGACTCTCCACCTCCGGCTCTCGGGCGAAGCGAGACCCGACTGCACCGCGACTCTCGTGACGGCCGCCGACCCCGAAGGGCGGCGGATCGAGGCGAAGGCGAGTATCGTAGAAGGAGGGTAGGGGAATGGCGCGAAGCGACGTGGCGGTATTCACTGTGGCCTTCCTGGGGCTCTCCCTGATCGGGGGATGGGCCGTCCTGGGGGGGTGCTCGGGGGCAGGTGGGCCCGGAGGGGGACCCGGAGACACAGCCGCAGCCTCCGCACCCGCGAGCGAGGGTGCCTTCGAGGAAGAGTTCGCGGGCGGGATGTCGCCTCGAGAGGAACCTGGCCCGCACGCCCGATTCAGGTTGAAGCGCAGCGCCTTGCCCACGCCCACGACGAACACCTATGCCTACAACCCGACCTCTTACTTCCCCACCTACTACCCGAGCACTCCTACTGCCCCTACGCCGACCGGCACCCCGGGGCGGACGTCCGGCATTCCTTTGCCAGGCCCTGGAATCGGAGCGACGGCGCCGACATCTCCCACGAGCCCGACCTCGCCCGTCGCCCCGGCGCGCGAAGCCGGTGACGTGCTCAAGGACGCGGACGCGCTCTCCCGGCGCGTGCGAGAGCTGAGCGTGATGGTGATCCGCCAGGGGGCCGCGGCTCCGCCGGACTCTCTGAGGCGGGTAGTCACCGATTACAACGAGTCCCGTTCCCGCTTCGAGGAGCTCGCGAAGCTCGCCCGTGGTCGCGAGGAGCGCGCGAGGCTCGACGCGGTCGAGGAAGACCTGAAGAACGTCGGAGCGCGGATGAAGGACATCGTCCGAGCCTTCGTGCTCTCGGAGGCCCGGCATCGGCAGGCCCGCCTCGCGGCCGCCCCCGCCTGGCTCCCCCAACCCGGCGAGGAACTCTGGGTCATCGAGCGGCCGCCCGCGGCGCCCGCGGCCGAGGACGACAGGATCGGGCCCGGGGCGCTCCTCGCGCGGCCCGACGGCGCGAAGACTACCGTCCCCGTGCCGCTCAAGCACACCGACGTCTCGGCCTCGATCGCGGGCACGTTCGCCACCGTGGACGTGACCCAGGAGTACTCGAACCCCTTCGCCTCGAAGATCGAGGCGGTCTACGTGTTCCCGCTCCCGACCGACGCGGCGGTCTCGCACTTCGTGATGCAGATCGGGGACCGGAAGATCCGCGGGATCGTCCGCGAGCGCGAGGAGGCGACCCGGATCTATCACGAGGCGCGCGAGGCGGGGCACGTGGCGAGTCTCCTCACGCAGGAGCGGCCGAACGTCTTCACGCAGAAGGTCGCCAACATCGAGCCCGGGAAGGCGATCGGGATCCGGATCACCTACTACCACGTCCTCCCCTACCTCGACGGCTGGCACGAGTTCACGTTCCCGATGATCGTGGGGCCCCGGTTCAACCCGCCCGGGTTCTACGAGGGAATCGGCGCCGCCGGCTACGGCGGGGGCCAAGAGGAGAGGCAGCCCGTCGTCGCGGAGTACCTCTCGAAGCACGAGCGCACGAAGCACGAGATCTCCCTCAAGGTCGCGCTCGAGGCCGGGGTCGCGCTCGAGGAGATCCGGTGCCCGACCCACGCCGTGACGATCGCCCGCGAGGGCCCCTCGCGCGCGACGGCGACCCTCTCTCCGCTCGACGCCGTCCCTAACAAGGATTTCGTCCTGCGGTGGAAGGTGGCCGGGAAGGACCTCAAGGCCGCCCTGGTGACCGAGGAAGACGGGAAGGGCGGCGGCTACTTCGCCCTCACGCTCTATCCCCCCGCCACGATCCAGGACCTCGAGCGGAGGCCGATGGAGATGGTCTTCGTCCTCGACTGCTCGGGGAGCATGGACGGCGTGCCGATCGCGAAGGCCAAGGCCGCGATCGAGGGCGCGCTGGGGAAGCTCTCCCCCCGCGACACGCTCCAGGTGATCCGGTTCAGCAACTCCGCCTCGGCGCTCGGCACGAGGCCCGTCCCCGCCACTCCCCGCAGCGTCGCGATCGCCCTCCAGTACGTGCGGGACCTCGACAGCGAGGGGGGCACGATGATGATCGAGGGGATCCGGGCCTCGCTCGGCTACCCGCACGACGGGGAGCGCGACCGCGTCGTCTCGTTCCTCACCGACGGGTTCATCGGGAACGAGATGGAGATCTTCGACGCGGCGTCGCGTCTTGTCGGCCCGTCCCGGGTCTTCTCGTTCGGCGTGGGCAGCTCCCCGAACCGACACCTGCTCGAGGGGCTCGCCCGCATCGGCCACGGCGCCGTCGCCTGGGTCGGCCTCGACGACGCGACCGGCCGCGAGGCGGTGGACGCCTTCTACGACCGGATCTCGCGGCCTGCCCTCACGGGCTGCTCTCTCGACTTCGGCGGCTGGAATGTCGAGGGCGTCTATCCCCGGCGGCTCCCCGACCTGTTCGTCGGCCGCTCGGTGACCGTCGTCGGCCGGTTCTCCGGCGCGGCGGAGGGCCCGATGAGGCTCCGCGGGACCGTCCACGGCTCGGCCCGGGAGATCCCGATCGTTGCGACGGCCTCGAAGCACGCCGCGGTGTCCAAGGTCTGGGCCCGGACCAAGGTGGGGGAGCTGTCGCTCGCGCGGGGACTGGTCCTCCAGGCCGGCGCCGCGGCCGAGGCCGAGGGGATCGGGACCGAGATCCGGGAGACCGCCCTCGCCCACGGGATCGTCTCCGACGCGACGGCCTTCGTCGCGGTGGACGCTGCGCGCGTGACCGAGGGGGACACGGGGACGACCGTCCCCGTCGCGACGCCTCTCCCCGCGGGCATGACCTATCCGACGGGAGCGGGCGGGCGCTAGCGCCCGCCCGCCGCCTCGGCCTGGCGCTCGCACTCCGCCACGAGCACTCGGAGCCCCTGGACGTCCGGGTGGCCGAGCCGGATCGCCTCCGAGAACTCGGCGGCCGCCTCCCGCCAGCGCTGCTGCCGCGCGCGGACCTTCCCGAGGTTGACCCGGGCGAGCGCGTAGTCTGGCCGGAACCTCAGGGCCGCGCCGCAGTCCTCGGCGGCCCTGTCGAGGTCGCCGAGCTCCAGGCGGGCGACCGCCCGGTTGTTCAGGATCTCGGGGTCATCCGGAACGAGCCGGAGGGCCTCCGCGTAGTCCTCGAGGGCACCCCGGAGGTCGCCGAGGCGCCGGCGAGCGAATCCCCGGTTGAACCAGGCGTCCGCGTGCCCGGGTCGGAGCTTCAGGGCGGCTTCGAAGTCCCCGACGCCGCCCGCGAAGTCGCCGAGTTGGGTCCGGAGGCTCCCCCGGTTCACGTAGGCCCACACGAGCGGCGGACCCTCGGCGAGCGCCGCCGTGTACTCGCGGAGACCCGCGGCCTTGTCGGCGGCCGGGTCGAAGGAGGCGACATAGGCGCGGACGAGCGACGCCTCCCACCCCGCGACGTCCCTCAGTTCCTCCCGGGCGCGGTTCCACTCTTTCGCCACCGCCGCCAGGGTCCCGCGAGCGATGCGCGACTCCCGGCCCCCCGCCGCCGCGAGCGCCTCAAGGTGGCTCCTCCCCTCGGCGCTCCTCAGCTGCGTGAAGGGCTCCAGGCCGAGGTAGAGTCGCGCCGCCGTGCGCTGGGGAGCCCCGTCGGGGACGCGGGACCACTCTTCGCGCGCGGCGGCGCCGTCGCCGAGCCCCCAGAGCAGGAGCCCGCGCTCGAGGCGCCACTCGTGCCGGGAGGGCTCTGCGGCGAGCGCCTCGTCCAGCAGACGCGCTGCGGCGCGCGGGTCGGAGGCCCGGAGCGCGCGCGCCCTCGCCGCCCGCTGGGGCGCCGAGAGCGACTCGGGCACCGGCCGGAGCCCTGCGCCGTCCTCCCCGGCTTCCCAGTCCGCCGTCCGGGTGCCCGAGCCCGGGAAGATCGCCAGGGCGCCCCAGGCCACCGCGGCGATCACGAGGAGGCCACCGATCGCCAGCCTCCGGCGCGATCCCGGCGAACGCGTCCGGGGACTCTCACCCCGCAGGACGCGGTCCAGGTCCTCGCGGAGGGCACGGACGTCGGCGTGGCGCGCGTGGGGCGACTTCGCCAGGGCGATGCGCACGATCGCCCCGAGGGCCTCCGGGACCTCGGGCCGAAAACGGCGCAGGGGCGGCGGGGCCTCGAGGAGGACCATCCCCATCACCGCCGCTGGAGTCTCCCCCCGCCACGGGGGACCTCCGGCCAACATCTCGTGGAGGACGCAGCCGAGGCTCCAGATGTCGGTCGCCTGCGTGAGCGCCGTGATCTCGCCGCGGGCCTGCTCCGGGGACATGTAGGCGGGGGTCCCCAGCGCCTGGCCCGTCCGTGTGAGGCGGAGTCCCCTCCCGAGGCCCGGGGCGGGGCCGTCGGCGACCGACTTCGCGAGGCCGAAGTCGGTCAGGAAGGCACCCGGGGAACTCGCCACCGGCCCCCCAGGATCCTGCCCCGGGCCCGGCGTGTCGTCGGCCACGATCCCCACGCCGACGAGTCTACCGTCCGCCGCCGCCCTCCCCGGTGGGCCCCCCCTCGATCTCCGCGAGCGCCCGGCGCGCGTCGCCGGCCCAGCGGTGGTCCGGCGCGAGGCGGAGGTACTCCCGCGCCGCCTCCGCCGCGCCGCGGGGGTCGCCGGTCGCGCGGAGCGCCTGCGCGAGGACCCAGAGGACCCCGACATGCCCCGGATCGAGCCTCCTCGCCCCCCGGCAGTCTGCGAGCGCCCCAGCGGCGTCCCCGAGGACGAGGCGGGCCGAGGCCCTGTTCCGGAGAGCCTCCGGGAACGCGGGCTGCAGTTGCAGGGCCCGGCCGAAGTCGGCCTCCGCCTCGGCGTGACGGCCCTGCATGAACCGGAGGACCCCGCGCGAGTAGTAGACGGTCGAGTCCTGCCCCAGCCTGAGCGAGACCTCGAAGTCGGAGTCCGCCCCCTGGACGTCCCCGAGCCTCACTCGCGCCGCCCCCCGGTTCCCGTAGGCGAGCCGGCAGCGGGGGTCGAGCCGGATCGCCTGGTCGCAGTCGGCCACCGCGCCGGACCAGTCCTCCGCCGCGATGCGAATGCGTGAGCGGGTGACGAGACTGGCGGCGTTCGCGGGGCGGAGGCGGAGCGAGGCGTCGGCGTCGGCAAGCGCTCCGGAGACGTCTCCGAGCGCGAACTTCACCTCCGCGCGGTCCGCGAGGGCCTCGGGGAACTCCGGACGACGCGCGAGAGC